>JAHDHU010000053.1 GCA_020631135.1 Saprospiraceae bacterium
ATGAAGATTGGAAATCATTTTGATTTCCGAGTATTTCCAGGATTTTCCTTTACGGAAAGGCAATTTGATTTTACTTTCAAAGATAATGTTCAGACTGTTACGCCAACACAAACAAGAAGAATTGAGTCTGTCTTTTTCGATTTACCCCTTCAATTAAGATTTAAATCTGAGGCTTATAAGGATAAAAAAGCCTTCGTAGTTGCAGGCCTGAAGTATTCATATGATGTACAAAGCAATAGCAATACGAGACAGGCAGAAAGCTTAATAAAAATATCACCCCATGATTTTCAGATCGAGGTTGGTGCAGGAATGCAGTTCTTCTTTCCGTATTTTATTTTCTCGCCGGAGATAAAATTCTCCAGAGGTATTAGTAATATTTTAATCTACAACGATAATCTTAATGAATCCAAAATATTAGAGCAATTAGGCTCTCAAATATTTACGATCTCATTTCACTTTGAAGGTTGATATTTTTGTAATTCCTTTTTCACGAAAGTGATAAGTTCAGGGAAAAAATTTAAAAATTCTTCGTTCAATTCTTCTTCATGTTTATCTATATCTAAGATCGCCGCATGAAACTTAGATGGAAACTTAGTTCGACGATCCATATAGTTAAGAGCTTTTTGCAAACCTTCTCTGGATTGATATCTTGCTAAAAAATTAGCTTCAATCATCTTATCTAGTTTGGATTGAAGTTTAAAAGGCATATGTTTCTCGTTCTTCTTTAATATTGGATATGTTCGGTCCACAAAAACTTGAAGTGTTTCATCAGCAAATCTTGACCAATTTAGAATTAAAAAAACATCGTAAACCATATCTGTCAAGACGGAGGCATATTTTCCGTGGTTCTCGTAAAATTTCTCAGTACTTCGAAGAAAATTTGGATGATTATCAGTAAAGCTATCAATGGACCTATGTAAGTATATACCATTGAGAATATCATTCGGTAAATCCTCTAAATCTTTATTCCGACAAAAATCAGCCATAAAGTTACCCACCAAAATTGGTTCATTTTCGAATGATAAAAATATGTGTGCTAGATAATTCATATTTGGCTTTCAACCAGATGCCGCAATGTAAATTAAATCTATCTTTGCGGCTGCTAAAATTACTCCTTTATGTCTTTAAAATGTGGAATTGTTGGTTTACCGAATGTAGGAAAGTCAACTTTGTTTAATGCACTTACTTCGGCCAAAGCTTTGGCTGCCAACTATCCTTTTGCAACCAAAGATCCGAATCTAGGAGTGATTACAGTGCCTGATCAAAGATTAGATAAGTTGGCGGAGTTTGTTGATCCTGAAAAAGTAATACCAACGACCGTAGAAATATTAGATATTGCCGGATTAATTAAAGGAGCAAGTCAAGGTGAAGGTTTAGGAAATCAATTTTTATCCAACATACGTGAAGTGGATGCGATCGTCCATGTAGTTAGATGCTTCGAAGATGATAATGTTATCCATGTTGTTGGAAAAGTAGATCCTGTAAGTGATAAAGAAATTATTGATACTGAACTGATCTTAAAAGATTTGGAAACAGTTGAAAAAAGACTCGACAAGGCGAAAAAGGCAGCGAAAGGAGGTGATAAAGCTGAATTGAAAAAAGCAGAATTTGTAGAGGCAGTATATCAACACTTGGAAGCTTTTAACCCTGCACGTACTTTCCCAAGCATCGAGGATAATATCGAACTTTTTAAGGAAATGTTTCTTTTGACTGCTAAGCCTATCATTTATGTTTGCAATGTGGATGAATCTAGTGTTATCGATGGCAATGTGCACACAACGAAATTCAAAGAAAGAATTAAAGATGAAAATGCCGAAGTTATTTTGATATCTGCAGGGATTGAAGCGGATATTGCAGAATTGGATACAGCAGAAGAAAGAATGGAATTTGTGCAAGAAATGGGCTTAAGTGAGCCGGGAGTAAATAAGGTGATAAGATCTTGTTATTCTATTTTAAATCTCATTACATATTTTACTGCTGGCAAAAAAGAAGTTCGTGCTTGGACGGTTTTGAAAGGATCCAAAGCTCCCCAAGCAGCCGGTGTTATTCACACAGATTTTGAAAAAGGATTTATACGTGCCGAGGTGATTCACTATGAAGATTATTTAGCATATAAATCGGAAGCAGCTTGTAAGGATGCTGGTAAATTGAATATCGAAGGAAAGGAATACACCGTTTTGGATGGAGATGTAATGCACTTCAGATTTAATGTTTAGCATTTTCTAAGACACTAAGAAGCAACGTTTTACGCATAATTGGTATCTGATTGTTAGTTTTCGTATCTTAAGAAAAACAACAATCCACCATTATGAAAAAACTTATACTATTTTCTATTATTTGTATTAGTGTTTTGTGCCTTTCGGCGAATGTCAAAATCGCCAATACATTGATGGTCATTTTGGACCCAGTTTTACCTGAAAATCATTTTGATTATTCTTTAAATATTCCACAACACATCTTGGATGGTGAGGACAATCCTTACGGTCCGATTGATACGGTTGATCTTATACAGGTCAATGACGCCAAAGCAACTCTGGGAAGAGTTTTGTTTTACGATGAAATTATTTCTGCAGATCAAAACATTGCATGTGCAACTTGTCACTTACAGTCTCTTTCTTTTGCTGATGAATTTGACGTAAGTCAAGGAGTTAATGGTGATACCAAAAGAAATTCCTTACAGCTCAACGATTTAGGCTGGGCTAATAATGATGGATTTTTCTGGGATATGCGGAAAACGGATCTTGCAGAAATTATAGAAGTACCCTTAACGGATGGAAATGAAATCGGAGTTGTAGATTTTGATGAGATAGAAATGCGAATGCTCCAAACCAATTATTATCCTGATCTGTTTGAGGATGCTTATGGATCTGTTAACACAATGAATAAGGAAAACATCATTGATGCGATGGTGCACTTTATCAGTTCAATTAATAGTTTCGATAGCAAACTTGATAAGGTATTGAGAGGTGAAGAGTCTTTTACAGCTCAAGAACAAAACGGGTTTATGGAGTTTCAACAAATTTGTGCTCAATGTCATTTTGCGGGTGGAGGAGAAATATTTGGACCTGATCCGTTGTTTCAGATGCTACCATTCTTCTTTTCTAATGGAACTGCTCCTGGTGACGATTTAGGAATCGGAGAGTTTTATCCGGGTCTGGATCATCTCTTTAAAGTTCCGACTTTGAGAAACATAGCTTTGACTGGACCTTACATGCATGATGGACGCTTAGAATCTTTAGAAGATGTGTTAAAGCATTACAGTGAAGATGCTGTCGACGATGGATGGGGTTTTGTACCTCCAGGAGGATTCGGTTTCTCAGATCAGCAACAAAATGACATTATTGCATTTTTAAATACAATGACCGATGAAACAATGTTGGTTAATGAAAAGTGGTCTGATCCTTTTGAAAATTCATTGAATGTTGATCCTGAAGACATAGAATCACTAAACATCAAAGTATATCCAAACCCTGCCTCGTATGTCGCTCAGGTGGAATTTGATAATCCTCAAAAGCAAATGATACGAGGAACACTCTTTTCGAGTATAGGTCAATTGATTCAGCGTAAATCTACCCACGGAAATCAAATATCTTACAATGTTTCGAACTTATCTCCTGGGATGTATATGATACAATTAGATGTCAATGGAAACAAGACAACTAAAGAATTGGTGATCGAAAAATAAATTACAGTTGAATATGTTGTAAATGGTTGGGAACAAATGCCTAACCATTTACATACATTATTTCTTTTACAGCTCTGATTATTTTTGTTGGATTGGGTAAATATTCTTCTACGAATGTTGGAGCATAACCCAAAGAAACATCGGCACTATTTACTCTCATTACTGGAGCATCTAAATAGTCAAAAGCAAATTTTTGCACGTTGTAAGTAACTTCAGCAGAAACTCCTGCAAATGGCCAAGCTTCATCGACAACTACACAACGATTGGTTTTCTTTACTGAATTTATAATAGTTTCATGATCCATAGGTCGTATTGTTCTTAGATCAATTACTTCAGCTGAAATTCCTTCTTTTGCCAATTCTTCCGCTGCTTTATCACATTCAAGAATCATTTTATTATAGGAGATCAATGTGATATCACTACCCTCTCGTCTAATTCTTGCCTTACCTATTGGTGTGAGATATTCTTCCTCTGGCACCTCAGCTTTTAAGCCATACATTATTTCTGATTCCATAACGCAAACAGGGTCCTCGTCTCTAATGGCCGATTTCATCAGTCCCTTGGCATCAACTGGATCAATACAAGAAATTACTTTCAAACCAGGGCAGTTTGCCATCCAACTTTCAAAAGTTTGAGAATGTTGTTGTGCCAATTGTCCAGCAGAACCAGAAGGTCCTCTAAAAACTATAGGACATCCAAATTGTCCACCTGATTGAGATAAAGTTTTCGCGGCGTTGTTAACGATTTGGTCAAATGCTAAGACAGCAAAATTCCACGTCATAAACTCGACAATAGGTCTTAAGCCGTTCATTGCTGCACCGACTCCGATACCAGCAAAACCCAATTCCGTAATAGGCGTGTCAATTACTCTTTCAGGACCGAATTCGTCCAACATACCTTTACTTACTTTATATGCGCCGTTGTATTCAGCTACTTCCTCTCCCATCAAAAAGACGTTTTTGTCTCTTCTCATTTCTTCCGACATCGCTTCTCGCAACGAGTCTCTTAAAGTTATTATCCTTGACATACTTTTCTTTTGAAGTCGCAAAAGTAACATGAATCAACTGAATTAACCAAAAAGATCCTCGATGAGGTCGACTGGCTTTAGTTTTCCAAATTTGCCAGAGGTCATCATAAGTAAGACGGCATTTCTCGAATCTAAACTTTTTAGACTTTCAAGTACTTCTTGGCTTGAATCTAAGACACGCAAATTTGGGTGATCGAAGTTTGATAAAACTTCCTCTTTCTTCAAAGCAGGCATATTTTTCATCTTTAGAGTATGAGGATCGTAAAAAACAAAAGCTTCGTCGGCTCCAGATAAACTTTGTTTATAATGAGGTAAAAATTCTTTGTTGAGACTAGAAAAAGTATGGAGCTCGAAAAACGCGAAGATTTTACGATTGGGAAATTGAGAACGAATTGCGTTTACTGTAGCCGCCACTTTTGAAGGTGCATGTGCAAAATCTAAATAGGCATGAAAATTATCTTTTTGAAGCAACAATTCCAATCTCTTTCCTGCACCAGAAAAATCTTTTATGTACGATAAAAATCTAGTCTTATTAATTCCTAATCTTTCACATACCAATCTAGCAGCTTCCATATTTTCCAAATTGTGTTTTCCAAATACGCGCATTTCAGTACCATTTGGATCAATTTGCTCGTATGGCATTTTATTTACATTCGCGAATGCGGAATCAGCGAGTATTTGTCGCAGGTGGATATCATATTTGTAGTAAAAAAGATGGCCATTATCTTCGATTGATTCTATAAATAATCGGAATTGATTTTTATAATCATCAAAAATTGGGAAAACATTAATGTGATCCCAAGCAATGCCGGTGATTACTGCTATATCTGGCTTATAATGAAGCATTTTAGGGCTTCTATCTAAAGGAGAGCTTAAATATTCATCACCTTCAAGAACAATGATTTCCGCATCCGATAGTTTGACCATTCTTTCAAATCCTTGAATCTGAGCGCCGACCAAATAATCAAAATCCAATTTTGCTTTTTGTAGGACATGTAAAATCATTGAGGTCGTCGTAGTTTTTCCATGACTGCCTGCTACAACAATCCTTTTTTTTGATTTGGATTGCTGAAAAATAAATTCTGGATAAGATAAAACGGGAATGCCCAATTCTTGAGCTTTCAGAAGTTCTGGGTTATCAATTTTAGCATGCATTCCCAAAATTACAACATCCAGATCCTTGGTGATCTTATTAGGAAACCATCCCATTTCTTCCGGCAAAAGGCCGACATTCCTAAGCCTTGATAATGATGGATCGTAAATTTCATCATCCGAACCAGTTACTTCATGCCTAAGATTTAGGTCTAAAGCTATGTTGTGCATCGCTGCCCCTCCGATGGCTATAAGATGTATTTTCATTGACAAAATTGCTTAGAATTCAAATTAATTATAGTACTAATATATAAAAGTGATTAATCTGTAATATTTTTGCACAAATTTTCGTTTACAAATAGATATGAATAGTAATCCGATGAATCAAAGAACGACAAAACTAATGGCTAAGCTTTTTGCTTTGTTACTTGTAGTGAGTGTATTTAGCTCATGCAATAGAGGTACAGGGTGTCCAAACAATGAATTCGACGCAAAGCCAATCCTAACATTGCCATTTTTAAAATAAATGGCATGGCTTCAACTCACTCAAGAAAATCAACTTGAGGCGCTCATAGAAGAATCCAAGAATTTTGCTGTTTTAATTTTTAAGCATAGTACTAGTTGTCCAATCAGTCATGCTGCCAAGATGCGGTTAGATGATCAGTTATCATTCCTCAATGAGTCTTTTAAACTTTATTATTTAGATCTCTTATCGTTTAGGTCTGTTTCAAATTTAGTTTCTGAAAGGCTTAATGTACATCACGAATCTCCTCAGGTGATTTTACTGAAAAATGGTGAAGTCATTTATGATGAGTCTCATTTGGATATTCAAGTTCAAGAATTACTGGATCAGGTAAGTTAATGAACGAACTTTTTATTTCGCAAGATGGTTCGCAATCCATTTTATCTTCAAAATTTGGTGTTCCCTATCATTCCAAGTATGGTGCTGTTACAGAATCTAAGCACGTATTTATAGAGGCTGGTCTCTCCTATTGGTTAAGTAAAAACCGAAGAGATTCTGAGATTAAGATATTTGAGATGGGCTTAGGGACTGGTCTAAATGTTCTACTTAGTTTGGATTATGCAGATCTAAATAAACTGAAACTTCATTATACGGCAATTGAACTTTTCCCTTTAATCAAAGATACTTATAGTAAGCTTGAGTATTCCAAATTTCTAAAAAACAAAGATTTACACAATCATCTCACTTCAATCCATCAAACAAAGTCATTAGAAACAATCGCACTTTTGCCCAATAATTTTTCTTTCACAAAAATTTTGGGTGATATTACCAAAGAAGAACTTCCGGTCAATCAAGACATAGTATTTTTTGATGCTTTTGCTCCCACAAGTCAAAGTGAATTATGGGAAATTCCACTATTGACGAAAATGTACGATATTCTTAACTCAAATGGAGTTTTAGTGAGTTATTGTGCTAAGGGCTCATTTAAGCGCAATTTAAAAACTGCTGGATTCAATGTTGAATCCATTCCGGGACCTCCTGGGAAAAGAGAAATGACGAGAGCTATAAAGTTGTAATTTTCCTATTTTGTTGTCAAATGATTTATAGATGAAAAAGCTTGCACTTCATTGGCAGATATTATTGGGCATGATCGCCGGTGTCCTTTTTGGGATTCTCTTTTCGAATTTTGAATTTGGTCCTGGATTTATTCGAGATTGGATTAAACCCTTAGGCACCATCTTTATTAGTTTACTCAAACTTATCGCCATTCCGCTTATCATTGTTTCATTGGTCAAAGGAATTTCTGATTTACAGGATATTTCAAAATTTTCGAAAATTGGCGGGAGGACAGTATTGATATATATATTGACCACAGTTATTGCCATTTCCATCGGTTTGCTTTTGGTTAATATAATTCAACCAGGTAACAGTATTGGTGCTGAAACCTTGGAAGAACTCACTCAAACCTATGGAGGTGATGCTGAAAAGAAAGTTAGTTCCGCTCAAAATCAACAAACCAAAGGGCCATTGCAATTTGTTGTGGATATGGTTCCGCAAAACTTTTTTCAAGCTGCCTCGGATAACGGCAAAATGCTACAAGTTATTTTCTTCACGATATTTTTTGGTATTTCCTTGCTTTTGGTTAGAAAAGAAGATGGTGCACCAATCAAATCTTTGTTTGATGGTTTAAACGAAGTGGTTTTGAAAATGGTAGACTTGATAATGCTGATTGCTCCATTTGCAGTCTTTGCGCTATTGGCTTCATTGGTAGTAGAAACTTCGAATCCGGAATTATTTAAGGCTTTATTTCAATACGCTTTGACGGTCGTAGGTGGCTTGCTCATCATGTTGTTGGTTTACTTGTTTGCAGTTAAAATGTTCACCGGTAAAAGTCCTCGTTTTTTCCTTAACGGAATTAGTCCTGCACAATTGTTGGCCTTCAGTACCAGTTCAAGCGCTGCCACCCTACCAGTCACAATGGAACGTGTAGAGGAGCATTTGGGTGTCGAAAAAGAAGTGGCGAGTTTTGTTTGTCCAGTTGGAGCAACCATTAATATGGACGGTACCAGTTTATATCAAGCTGTCGCTGCTGTTTTTATTTGTCAAGCTTTGAGTTTTGAGCTGACTTTTTCTGACCAATTGACGATCATCTTAACGGCTACATTGGCTTCAATCGGTTCTGCTGCGGTCCCAGGTGCTGGAATGGTAATGCTGGTTATCGTTTTAGAAGCTATTGGCTTGCCTGCCGAGAAATTAGCCGTTGGACTAGCCATGATATTTGCAGTTGATAGACCATTGGATATGTGTCGTACTGCCATCAATGTAAGTGGAGACGCGACAGTCAGCATGATCGTTGCTAAGTCTATCGGAAAATTAGGGGAACCGGCACGAAAAGATTGGGACGACAATTATAATTCTTAAATGAGTTAGAGGTCATAGTTGTCACTTTTCTTCCTTATTTTCAGTAGGTAATTTGATGATTATGAAAAACCCACTTTATTTCCTCTTAACCAGTTTTGTTATTTTTTATTCATGCAATGATGTGCATAAAAAAGAAGTACTTCCTGCTCCAATTGACACTCAAATCAAATGGAACATGGAGGATGGAACCAAACCAGATAGAAAGGTTTGGGAAGCTAAAATGCATCGCAGTGCTGAAGATGTGTATTGGGAAAATGTAGAACTTCAGAATAATAAAGATCTAATAAAACTCAGAAATCATCTTATCGAGCAAAACGGACAAAAGGATCCAGGTGTGCCTGAAACAATTGTAGAGGATCATTTGAGTGGTTCATGGTCTGAAAGAGGAAGCAATAATCAATCCGGTCATATCGCGGCGACAGAATTTGATCCAGAGACCAATACCATTTATGCCCTCTCCAATGGCGGCAATTTGTGGAAAGGAAATATTGATGGAACCGGATGGGTACCTCAAAATCAATATTTTTCTCTGTATCATAAAGTATTGCACCTTTTTGAAAATGATCGAATGGTTGCCATTAGCAGAGGTTATCCGCATTATTCTGACGATGCTGGTCTAACATGGAATTTGTCTGGAGGATTCGGCTCAATAGATGCTGGATGGACTGTACGCAGTTCTACTAAGCTCATATTGGATTCAGGGGATACGGAATTGTTTATTTTACATAGAAGTGATTTTTGGTCGAATGTTGGTCTTTATATCAGTACAGATAAAGGTGAAAATTATCAGTTGCTCATTGAATTTGATGAATCCGATATCAACAATTTTTCTTTGGCACAGCCTATCGGAACCAGCGATTTATATTTAATAGAACAGACAGGTGGAAACAAAAGCAATATCCATAAATGGAATCGATCAGCTTCTCAAATGGAAATGATTACGGAAGATTCTCCTCTTGGTTTTGGAAACGAAAGAGCAAACTTTACAGGGGTAATGCTTGATAGCTTGCGATTGTTTGCATACAATAAGGACAATGAATTACATTCTACTGATGACCTAGGTGTAAGTTGGAATTATGTTGGCCAATTACCGATTGAACCTTGGGATGTCCAGCTTTTTATTTCTCCATCCAATCCCAATTTTATGTTTACTGGGGGCGTGAATGCATTTCGCTCATTGAATGGTGGTGAAGACTGGTTTGAAATTAATGATTGGTCTGAATATTATAGCAATGTTCAATTTAAGTTACATGCTGATATAATGCATTATAATGAGTTTGTGGATTCGGATGGAACTCCATTTTTACTCATTAGTAATCACGGAGGTTTAAGTATAAGCTATAATCAAGGAGTTTTAAATCGAAATTTAGGTTTAGAAGGACTCAATGTCAGTCAATACTACTCTGCTGTTAGTTCACCAGTAGATCCTACCTATGTTTTTGCAGGATCGCAAGATCAAGGATTTCAAAGGGGTCGAATACTCGCATTCCCTCAGGTAGCAGATTTTGATCAAGTTATATCCGGAGACTATGGACACATTATTTTTACAAAGAATGGCCTAAAACTTTGGACAGTTTATCCAGGTGGATGGGTGACCTATTACGACAAACCGTTTAATGAATTCCAAACGCATACAGCATCATATGATTTGGTTTCCAATAATGAATCAGTTTGGATTCCTCCAATGATGGCACATCCAAATGAAGATGAAAATATTGCATATATGGCAGGAGGAAGTGCGCTTGGAGGTGCAGGCAGATTTATCATTGAGTTAAAATATCAAGGTGGACAGATCGTAGCCACTAATTTGCCATTTGATTTTTCTGTAAGTGGAGGAAGTATTTCTGCAATGTCAGTCAATGAGTTTAATGATGATATTTGGTATGTCGCTACGGACAATGGTAAGTTTTATGTTTCACAAGATCATGGAATTTCATTCGTGGAGTCCTCTATGGATTTGGCAGGAGGTCATTATTTATATGGATCGGACATATTGAGTAGTAAGTTGAATCAGAATGAATTGTGGCTTTCCGGAAATGGTTATTCTAACGCAGGAGTATTACATTCCAAAGATGGCGGATTATCTTGGGAAGCGATGGATCAAGGTTTACCAAGTACCATGACTTTTGGTATTGATGCTAATGAAGATGAATCTTTAATCTTTGCAGCTACTGAGGCCGGTCCTTTTGTATATGTAGTCGAACTAAAACAATGGTATCCATTATTTGGAACAACCGCTGCTCCACTTACTCGATATTGGAGTGTTCAATATGTGCCAGAATTAAAAATGGTTAGATATGGAACCTATGGTCGAGGAGTTTGGGATTTTGAAATTACTGGTACATCCTCTTTAGAGGATGAGTTTGGAAATACCGAATCATTCGATCTAAAACTTTATCCAAACCCAGTAGTTAATTCTTTGAATGTTTCGATTGATGAAGTTTTATTGGAAGGTTCTCGTGTTAATCTTAAAATTATTTCCCTTGATGGTAAGGAATATTTTTCTCAAGAAATGAAAAACAAATCTCAATCAATTGATGTTTCGGAGCTTCCATTGGGGTCTTATATAACAAGAATTGAAAAAGGTGCTCATCAGAGGACGAAGATATTTGTAAAACAATAATTATTTAAATGAGTTTATTAGGAATAGGATCACGTGTTAAACATCCTGCTTATGGCGATGGAGTGATCATAGAAGTTGATGTTATTGCCTATCAGGTTTGCTTTATGCAATATGGTATAAAACCAGTAGGCAAAGAATATGAAGGATGGGAAATCATAGAGGCTATAGAACATGTGGAATCTGTAAGTTTTACTGAGGCCGAAAAATCTTTAGTAAAAATCTTGGAATCATTTGGAGGTGTTTCGGGTACTGTAGACTTGGGTGATAAATGGAATAATGGAGTAATGATTCTCAGACCAGGCGAAGATGGTTTAAAAGAAAAAGAAATTCCAATAGATTCATTTTTTCATAAAATTGTAATGGTGAGGGATCGTTTACGTGTGATGGAACAAAGAATTAATTCTTCTAAATTAAGTGATGAAGAAAAAGTGAATCTCCAACAATATATAACACGAATTTATGGGAGTCTGACAACATTCAATGTGTTGTTTAAGAGGAAAGACGATCATTTTGTAGGAGAAAGATCTGCCTAAATGAGAAGATTATTGCTTTTTTTATGTCTTGCTTTCGCATTCAGCGGATGCGTAGAAATACCGAATAAGTTTTCTAAGATACCACCCGGAAAATGGAGGGCTGTATTAAAATTAGATGATGCACCGATTTCGATGGCTCATCGTGCTGAAGAAATTGAGTACAAAAAAGAATTTGACTACAAAGGTGAGTTGCCATTTATTTTTGATGTTGTTTATGATAATGAGGAAGATTTTCACATCGAACTGGTAAATGGAGCTGAGAAAATTCGAGTGGATCAAATTCGTTTTGGAAGGGATAAACAAACAGGTAAAGATACCGTGGTATTTGATTTTCCTGTCTATGATACATACATTGAAGGTATTTACGAAGATGGAATAATTGAAGGTAATTGGATTGTTAATTATAAAGAGAATTATAAAATTCCTTTCATCGCATTTCATGGTAAAGACTTTAGGTTTCCCAATTTTGGTAAAGAAGCAATGGTTGATTTTAGCGGAAATTGGGATGTTAAGTTTGATGCAGGATTAGAATCAGAGTATCCAGCCGTTGGTGAGTTTAAACAAGATGGAAATATACTAACAGGAACCTTTTTAACTGAAACGGGAGATTACAGATTTTTAGAAGGTATAGTTTATGAACAAAAAGCTTTTCTTTCTTGCTTTGATGGTTCGCATGCGTTTTTATTTGAAGCGAAAGAAATGGAAAACCAAAGCCTTGCTGGTACATTTCGATCGGGTAAACACTATAAATCGAATTGGGTTGCAACTAAATCTGAGAAAGCGACTCTTATCAATCCTTTTGAACTTACTAAAGTTCAAGGAGCTTCGAATAGATTAGAAATGGCCTTTATCAATACCGAAGGTTCAATAATTAACATAAATGATGAGCAGTATCGAGGTAAAACGAAATTGGTTATGATTATGGGTACTTGGTGTCCAAATTGTCGTGATGAAATGAATTTTCTTCAAAAATACTTTGATAAAAACCCTAATGATAAAATCGAAATGATAGCTGTCGGATTCGAACGTTATAAAAATGAAGACAAGGCAATTACAACTTTGAAAAAATATAAACAGAAGATGGGTATTGATTTTGAAGTTTTATATGGCGGGTATGCGAGTAAAAAATTGGCTACTGAAAAGTTTCCAATGTTGGATAAGATAATTTCCTACCCTACTCTGCTTTTTGTAGACAGTGAAAATAATATACGACACATTCATACAGGATTCAACGGTCCTGCTACCTCTAAATACGCTGCCTTTGTGAAGGAATTTGAAGAAATAGTTAATCAAATGACTAATGAGTAAAAAGAGAAAAACGATCTTGATTACCGGGGCAACTTCAGGAATTGGAAAAGCTACGGCAAAAAGATTTGCTAAGAATGGGTTTAATTTAGTCATTACTGGCAGAAGGAAAGAAAGGCTTGATCTTTTAAAAAAAGAATTATCTGAAAAGTATGGAGTTGATGTAGTCTCATCTATTTTCGATATTCAAAAATTCGAAGAATGTGAAAGGGCAATTCAAAAACTTTTATCCAAGCATATTGAGATAGACATACTTTTTAATAATGCAGGATTAGCATCTGGTTTCGATCCGATACACGAAGGAAATGTTGACGATTGGGAAGTGATGTTAGACACCAATGTCAAGGGTCTACTTTACATGACTCGATTAGTTTCTCCGATGATGGTCAAAGCGGGTAAAGGACATATTATCAATACCTGTTCGACTGCAGGACACGATGTATATCCTAACGGAAATGTGTATTGTGCCTCAAAACATGCTGTTGAAGCACTCAGTCGAGCAATGCGCATTGATTTACATAAACACGGATTACGAGTGAGTCAAATTTCTCCTGGACATGTTGAAGAAACCGAATTTGCCGAAGTTAGATTTCATGGTGATAAACAAAGAGCAAAGATTTATTCTGACTTCAATCCATTACGGTCAAAGGATGTCGCTAAGGTGGTTTACTTTATCGCTAGTCAACCAAAACATGTCAATATTCAGGAAGTAGTTCTGATGGGAACTCAACAAGCCAATAGTAATTTTATTAATAGATCAGGAAGGATTTATTCTTAATAGTTGTCCGAGAGACTAAAGATTTATGTAAGTAATTCCGGTGCCTCCAAATTCTTCTTCGGGATGCCAAATTTTTTCGATTTGTTTGTACTCCTTAAGTTTATTGTGGACAGCTTGACGTAATTTTCCGGTGCCAATACCATGCACAATTGTTAATTGAGATACATTTTGTATTAGTGCCGTATCCATAAATTCTTGGACAAATTCCATCGCATCAGAAATGAGATATCCTCTGATATCTAGTTTAGATTCGAACCCATGTTTAAATTCTATATCTGTCTTTATTGATCTTTGAGAATTGATTGTAATCGGTTCATTAGATGGAATGAGTTCTTTAACATTCAAAACCATTTGCATTAAACCTAAAGCAAGCTCAATATTATCACCTTTAATGTCAATGATTTTTCCAGTGGAGCCACCTTCTCTTAGCTTAGCAAAAGAGCCAATTTTAAATTCTGAAATGTCATACACCTCTTTATAGTAAACAACTTCTTTAAGTTCAGTTATTTCCTCTTTTAATTGTTTTTCCTCTTTTTTCTTCTTTTTAACCAGAGCCTCCACTTTTTGAATATCTTCTTTGGCTCTTAGCTCTTTTAAAAGCGCTTTTAATGCAATGTTTTCTTCATCTGCGTTTCGAAGATTTTGTGATTTTTGTTCAAGTTTTAATTTCTTCCTATTAAATTCCAATTGACCATACATGTTCTCGTAATTGTCGATTAATTTTTGAAGAGATTGCTCTTTAGAAATCAGTTCAGACACTTTCTTTTCTAAATTCTGTTTATCATTTTGAAGATTAATTAAAAGATCATCTATTGCTTTTTCGTTTTTGCCTGTT
The DNA here is from genome assembly GCA_020631135.1 of Saprospiraceae bacterium. Taxonomy (GTDB): domain Bacteria; phylum Bacteroidota; class Bacteroidia; order Chitinophagales; family Saprospiraceae; genus JAHDHU01. The sequence goes on from JAHDHU010000053.1 coordinate 14,763, forward strand.
TTATGTTTGGCATAATCCATTAATTTCTTGTCAAGGCCAATTTTGTTTGCAATTTCAAAAGCAAAGGAACTGCCAGGTTTTCCAACTTTTAGCTGATAGGTCGGTGTTAGTTTAGATTTATTAAACAGCATTGAAGCGTTTACGATTCCTTTGGTTTTGAAGGCGTAGAATTTAATATTAGAATAATGCGTGGTAATAACACCCATTACTTTTTTGAAATTAAACTCACGAAGCATAGCTTCTGCCAAAGCACCTCCAATTTTTGGATCAGTACCAGAACCAAATTCATCTATCAGTAACAAACTTTTATCATCACAAACATTGATGAAATTTTTCATGTTTGTTAATCTAGAACTGTAAGTACTCAAATCGTCCTCTAATGATTGTTGATCTCCAATATCACAATATAGACTCGAAAATATTCCAAGTTTGGAGTTTTCATCCACAGGAATTAAAAGACCACTTTGCAACATGATCTGTAATAAGCCAACAGCTTTCATGGTGACCGATTTACCACCAGCATTCGGTCCACTGATTATTACGATACGATTTTGTCCATGTAATTCTAAATCGAAAGGAACTGTGTTCTTTTTTACCTTATCGTTCATCCATTTTAGCAAAGGATGATAGGCTTCCTTAAATCCAAAATGAACACCTTCTGACAATTGTGGTTTTTTAGCTTTTAGGTCAATTGCAAATTTTGCCCGTGCTGAAATATTATCAAATTGTATAAGTAATCGGTGATTTTCGGATATAGCTGAACGTTCTGGTCGAAGCTTGTCACACAAAACTTTGATGAGTTTATATACTTCTTTTTTCTTCTCATTTTCAAGATCAAAAATATCATTGTTGATTTCTATGACCCTTTCGGGTTCAACATAGGCGGTTTTTCCTGTAGCGGATTCGTCGTGAATAATACCTCGTATTTTTCTTTTGTGTTCAGCATTTACACTCAATACTCTTCTACCATTTCGTAAGGTCTCGATGTTGTCCGTAAGCCAATCTTTGGATTTATAACTGTTTGCGATGTCTCTAAAAACTGAGTCCAAAGATTTTAATTTTGATTGGATATTTTTGAAAATTCTTTGGAGTTCTGGACTCGCATTTGTTTTTATGCTACCATCAAGGTCGAAAATTTTCTCAATTGCCTGGTAGAGTAATTTATGATCATGAAGCTTATTTGCAATACTGCCAATTTTCATGTAATCATCAATTCTTTTGATAGTAAAGTAGGATTTGATCTCGTAAGCCGCCACTATAGATCTTTGGAGCTTTAAGATTGAGTCTATTTCTAAAACATATCCTTTTGTTTTTAATAAATCAATCTCTTCATCGATCGATTCATATTGGTTTATAGGTATGTTTTCTCCATTTTCAAGGGATTTTTTGAATTGTACTACATTATCTAGTTCAGCTGAAATATCTTTCAAATCTGCTTTTGGTACTAAGTGTAATAATTGGGTTCTTGCTTCGTCGCCCTTGCAATAGGAAGAAAGTAGCTCCTTAATTTTGTCAAACTCAAGCTTTTCTAATATGTCACCAGGTAAGAATTTCATCCAGATCAAAGATATAATAGATTGATAATTGAAGCCCTCTGTAAACCAAGAGATTGCTACTTTTGTTCTAATAGTATTAGTATTTATGGGAGGAAGTATTTTTGGTAAGGTTTTTCAAATTAGTACCTATGGAGAATCACATGGAAGAGGAATTGGCGTCGTAATTGACGGATGTCCCTCAGGTGTTGTCATAGATGAAGACTTAATTGCTGAAGATTTACTGCGTCGAAAACCTGGTCAATCAAAAATTACTACTGCTCGAAATGAAACAGAATCATTTCAAATATATTCTGGTGTTTTCGATGGTAAATCAACCGGGGCGCCGATAGCCATTTTAGTTGCCAATACAGATCAGAAATCGAAAGATTATAACCATTTGAAGGATGGATTTCGACCTTCACATGCTGATTTCACTTATTTTAAGAAGTATGGCATCAGGGATCATGCCGGTGGAGGTAGATCTTCTGCTCGAGAAACAGTGGCAAGAGTGATTGCAGGATCGATAGCCAAAATGATTCTTGAAAAAATAGATGTATCTATTGCGGCTTATGTTGATCAAGTTGGGGATGTGAGAATACCTGAAGGTCATGAAGTAGATTTGGCGTTAAAAGAGAGCAACATCGTGAGATGTCCAGATGAAGAAACAGCAAAACGGATGATTGCTTTAATCGAAGCAGTGAAAACGGAAGGTGACACGGTAGGCGGATCCATATCTTGTGTTGTGCGTGGCTGCCCTGCAGGCTTGGGAGAACCAGTATTTGACAAATTGCATGCAGACTTGGCTGAAGCCATTATGTCCATAAATGCGGTAAAAGGATTTGAGTTAGGTTCGGGTTTTGATTGCATAAATATGCGGGGTTCGGAGCATAATGATCAATTTATCAAGCAGGAAGGAAATCGAGTTCTAACCAAGACTAATTTTTCAGGTGGAATACAAGGTGGAATTTCCAACGGAATGCCCATTGTTTTTCGAGCCGCATTTAAGCCGGTTTCTACAATAATGCGGGTTCAAGAAAGTGTAAATAAAGCAGGAGATAAAATACATTTAGAAGGTAAGGGTCGTCATGACCCATGTGTTGTCCCAAGGGCGGTGCCTATAGTTGAGGCTATGGCTGCCTTAGTTATTGTTGATCATTTTTTAAGGGACAAAACTATTAAAATGGATAGTCTGTTATCTTAGTTTTCCAGATTGTTTATTTGAGTTCTAAGCTTATTCTTAAAATCCACAAGAGTTCCAAATTCTTTTCTCCAACTCAATCCTACACCTGTTTTGTTTTTTGGACTGCCAGAAACTTCATCGCGATCCCATCTGTTGTAAAATCTCAATTTTAGTTGTCGATCTTTAGTGATGCTGTATTCGATCCCCACATCACCAATAAAGGTAGGATCACTAATCGCTGGAGTATCTAAAAAATCACCTCTTCTAACATAGTTGCCACCTACACGTACTGAGAATCGTTCATCTAAAAATTTAAACCTTGCATTTAGGTATGATTCTATTTCGTCGGGATCAAATAAATCAAATACTCCTGCATCTTGGTTATCTAAATTGTTATTTTGATTTAAGCCAAGTTCTACATCGATAGAACTGATGATATTGCTTTCCCCTATTGCCTCGTTTACCATATTGGTAAGTAAATAGGAAAATTGATTAGACAAAAATTCGCTTAGGGTCTGTGTAGCAGTTTGTAGTAAGGTTGATCCTGTGTAAACATCTAGTCTTTGACTATTAGTAATTGGCAAGAAAGTATTAAACATGATAAGTCCTGCCACTTGATCATTCAAAGAATTGGGATTACTCCTCAAAGAGCGCATTTTACTATCTACGTAAGATTTTAACTCACCTGATTCGATGTCAGGAAATTCTAAATCAAAATCAACTATCGGTTCGTAAAGAGTACCTCCAATATGCATTAGTAAATCTACTTGTTTTTTTCTATTCGCTTCTGCCCTTGCGACTTCGCCTGAAATATCAGGATCAAGAAATTCAGATAAGAAAATGGACAAGTTTGATTTCAAATCTTCGTAACTGGCAGAAATATCCAAGTTCGTATTAATGGGATCACCCGTCCATCTAATAGTTCCACCTTTTTCAATGGTAAATGCTTTTGTCGAAAAGCCAAATACGGTAAGATTGTAACTTCCCTCTTCTATTTCGAAATCACCGTAGGTCAGAAATTCTCCTTCTCTGGTGACATAGA
>JAHDHU010000054.1 GCA_020631135.1 Saprospiraceae bacterium
TAGGTGGACTTATGCTTAATGAAGTAGCACCAAATGTGACAGGTATGGATAGTGATGGAAACTCTTTTAATCTTTATAATCAGTTAGAAGAAGGTAGTGTAGTACTTGTTTTTTATAGAGGGTATTGGTGTCCTTATTGCACCAAGCATTTGGCAGAAATAGAAGAGGAGCTTCAAATGATTAAAGAAAAAGGTGTTAGTGTTTATGCCGTTACACCTGAATCAGAAGAATTCATTGCTCAAGCAATCGAAAAAGCTGAAACGACCATACCGATCATTTATGATAAGGACGAATCTATTATGAAAGCATTTAAAGTATTTTATAAAGTGACGGATGATTATGTCCAAGGTTTAGAAAAGAATCATGGACAAGATGAAGCTTTTTTGCCAGTGCCAGCGACTTATGTAATCGGGCGTGATAAAAAAATAAATTTTGTGCACTATGATCATGATTATCGAAATAGAGCAAGTGCAAAAGAAATTTTAAGTCATTTATGACAAAAAAAAGCTCCGTCGCATTACGACGGAGCTTTTTTTTTGTATCGTCAGGGACTCAATTAGTCATCTGCATCCATACTAGTGTATGTAGCTTTTACAGCCATTGCTGCAAGAAAACCACCTGCTAAATCAGCAACTAAACCAAGACCAGCAGCTCCCCAAGATGCTAAACCGTTAAAGGCCGCACCTATGGCAACAGCAGGATTAAAGAATCCGCCACAGTAACTACCCAAGCCATAAGCCATTACTAAAACAGTAAAACCAATCGCTAAACCGTAGTATGAATTACCAGCTGTAGATTTTGTTGTAGCAGTTTGAAGAACGACGTATGCCAACGCAAAGGTTCCTAAAAGTTCTGCAACGAAAGCACCTGCAACATTGGAAGGCATCCCAGCTTCCGCGCCCATTATTGATCCTTTTAACAAAACGGTAGCTCCAACAACTGCAGCGACAATTGCACCTAAAACTTGTGCAACAACGTACATTGGGAAGTCTCCACCACTAAGTTTACCTCTGAGTAAGGCAGCCAAAGAAACGGCAGGATTATAATGACCGCCAGAAATATGTCCACCCGCATAGACCATGATCATTAAGGCAGAACCTATTGCTAAAGGAGCCATGTAGTTGTCTGCTGCTAATCCATTTACAACACAAACGATGGTTAACATAAGGAAGAATGTTCCAATAAATTCAGTAATGTAATTTTTCATTTTTCTAATTAGTTGATTTAATCAAATGTTTTCAATTAGAAAGTACGAAGAAAAGACATAATCAAAAAATATATATATGAATTTTTTTATTTACTGTGAAGCAAAATAAGCAACTGGAATTTAAGTGATAAAGGAAAAAATGGATCTTTCTAAATCAATCGATTGAAAGAATTTTTATTTCAACACGTTGGTTTTTCTGTCTTCCTTTCAGTGAGGCATTGGTTGCTATTGGGTTCCTTTTTCCATATCCTTTAAAAGAAATTCGATTTTTAGAAATCCCTTTTTCGAAAAGATATATCGCTACATTTTGCGCACGGTTCGATGACAATTTATCTGCATATGCCGTTGTAGGATTATTATTAGTGTGGCCTCCGATTTCAATAATTACATTTTTATTTGCATCTAAAAAGTCATATACCTCATCCAAAACGGCAAAAGATTGTTGAGTAATTACACTGCTATCTGCATCAAAATACAAATTGTTGATTCTTAGCGTTTGGCCTACGCTGATTTTTGAAATATCTAATTCAGGAATAAATTTTTCACGTGGTACATCAAAAGTTTCTTGTGCGGAACATCCATTGGCGTCACTCACAGTAACCGTGTACTCTTTTGCACTTAATCTTTTTAATTCTTTGCCTTCTTTTTTATTGCTCCATAAATAACGCAGATCTCCTTTTCCACCAAAAGCATTTATTTTAATATATCCATCTCGAGAATTAGGACTTGAAACACCAGTCGCTTCAACCAGTTCAATTTTTATTGGATCAGGCTCTTCAAAGGTCACTTCAATTTCAAATTCTATCTTATTTTTATCAGTAACCGTAACGGTGTATGTTCCTGCACCAATATTTTGCGGATTTTTTCCTTTTAGCTTGCGATCACTCCATTTATATCGGTAAGGTGGAGTACCACCCGAAGTAATTACTTTCAATGCTGCATCTTTAGCTCCAAAACAACTCACTGCTTTGTTTAAAAAACAGGTCGCAGAGAGCGTTTCTAGTTCGGTTTCGGAAAATCTCAATCGAAATAAACCTGCATCACCTGTACCAATGTAGAGATGGTTATATGCATCGCTTGCTAGGCTGAGGCATTCTTTACTTAGCAAACCTAGATCGTCCGTATATGTTTCAATTACCGCATTATAAGGATCCAGTTTTACCAATTTGTCAGAAGCTATAAATACGTTTCCAAGGCCATCAATGACCATGTCATTAATTTTACCTTGATGTAAATCCTCCTTTAATCCCATGCTGTTCCAACGATTTTCATCAAAGACAAGATGAATGTCAGAGTCCGTAACCATCCACCTTTCATCATCTTTTTCACTAATGACTTTAAAGATTTCAGCTCCATTTAAAGGTTTTCTAAATGACTCATTCTTAAATCTGATCACACCTTTGTTGGTTCCGACCCAAACAATTTCGTAAATATCCTGATGAATAAAATTGATATGATTGGACTTTATTTTAGAATTTTCTGTCGTAAAAGATTTGGATAATTTTTGAGTTTTGGTATTGTATAGAAATAAGCCTTTGTTGGTACCAATCCACATTTTGGATTTGATCAATTTTATTTGATGAATTTTTGCAGTTTTATCTTTGAGTTCGATTTTTCCCTCACCATTCATTTGCATTACACTTCCATTCGCGAATGCGGCCCAAACATCACCTCGGTTATTATCTGTTAGGCATAATGCTCTTTGATCTGACTTTTTATTGGCCATTTGATCGAAATCAGATAATGTATAAACGCCTTTATCAGAAGCGATCCATTTGGTATTGCCTTTATCGATTAGCACTTCATTTACGGATCCAAATAATTGCGAATGTGGATAGCGATCTATGACCACGTTGTCTTGAGCACAGACGAAACATGAAAAAATTAGGAAACAAAATGAATGGAAGAATTTCACGCTTGAAAATTTATACTGCAATTATAACATTAACAAGACGCAATTTAGTATTAAGATGTTTTTTCCTCCGCTTTTTTAAATTGAAAAACAAACTTATTCTTTTCTCAACCAACCCAAAACATTAAAATCGGCGATCGTGAAGATATCATTATAATTGACCAGTTTCATTTTATGTCTAGTTTTGGTTCCCCAGTTTTGTTGAATGATTTCGACATGCTCATTGGTCACTTTAGAGACGATGCCCATGTGGCCAAAAGGATTTTCGGATGAACCATTGAAAATTAGAATGTCTCCTTTTTGAGGTGTGTATGATCGTATATTTTTATACTGCATTAAGCCTCTTTCGTGATTATACCCTTTGTCTCCGAGCTCTGAAAGGAAGAAATCTTTGGCATGACCATAACTATCTGGCATGCGATGTTGATATTTTTCGAAGTAATATCTTTTTACAAATTCTACACATTGATACTTTAAACCTAAGTTATATCCGTCTTCTGTTATGTTTCTGCCAAATACATTTGCAATGTTTCCATTGTAATAAACAGGGATACCATCCAGATTGTCTATTGGAGCTCCAACTTCGGGATTAATGCTGGTAAATGCGACCAACGAAATGCAGCAAATGACTAGTAATTTAATTTTATTCATCGAGATCCCAAATAAACAATCAAGGTAAAGAATAAGTTACATGATATTAACGCCAATTTAGGCAATGAAAGTTCGTGTTGATTACGGTATATTTGAATTTTAATGCAAGTTTAACGATATGTTTGATACGCTCAATGAAAAATTAGAATCAGCCTTTAAAAATTTAAAGGGAGAAGGGAAGTTAACTGAACTCAATGTTGCACAATCCATAAAAGAAATCAGAAGGGCTTTGGTTGCTGCAGACGTCAATTATAAGATAGCCAAGGAATTTACAGATAAGATCAAAGATCGAGCTCTAGGGAGTTCCAATGTCTTGAAAAGTGTGAAACCCGGTGAATTGATGGTTAAAATCGTCATGGATGAACTGGTAGACCTGATGGGTGGTGATACTGAAGGTATCAGTGTTAAAGGTAATCCTGGGGTGGTTTTGATTGCTGGATTGCAAGGATCAGGAAAGACCACCTTTACAGGAAAGTTGGCAAAATTTCTAAAGGAAAAGAAAAGTAAAAAAGTCTTGGTCATAGCCTGCGATGTATATCGTCCTGCTGCCATTGACCAGTTGACTGTTGTAGCTGAACAAGTAGGAGCTGGGATTTACAAAGAACCAGAGAACAAAAACCCTGTAAGCATAGCCCAAAATGGAATAAAGCATGCACAAAGCAATAGTTTCGATGTGGTCATCGTCGATACGGCTGGACGTCTTGCGGTAGATGAAGAAATGATGGACGAGATCGAAGCCATTCGACATAGTATTAATCCAACCGAAACCTTGTTTGTGGTTGATTCCATGACTGGTCAAGATGCTGTAAATACTGCCAAAGCTTTTAATGAGCGAATTGATTATGATGGGGTGGTTTTGACCAAATTGGATGGTGATACTCGAGGTGGTGCTGCCTTAACCGTTAAATATACTGTTGGAAAACCAATCAAGTTTATCAGCACTGGTGAGAAAATGGATGAAATGGATGTTTTTCATCCAGACCGTATGGCACAGCGGATTTTAGGCATGGGGGACATTGTCACTTTCGTGGAAAAAGCGCAAGAGCAATTTGACGAAAAAGAAGCGAAACGAATTGAGAAAAAAATAAAGAAGAATAAATTTGATTTTAATGATTTTCTCAGTCAAATGGCCCAAATCAAAAAAATGGGTGACATGAAATCACTCATGAAAATGATTCCTGGAATGAATAAGCTAACTAAGAATATAGATATTGATGACGGGGCATTCACCAAAGTAGAATCCATAATCCAATCTATGACTTTAGATGAAAGAGGCAGACCCGAATTGCTCAATATGAGTCGAAAAAGACGGATTGCAAAAGGCTGCGGTAGAAGCATTCACGAGATAAACATGTTCGTTAAACAGTTCAATCAAATGCGAAAAATGATGCACATGATGAGTAAAGGCAACAACATGGAACGCTTTGCACAACAAATGCAAAATATGGGAGGTCCGAAATTTTAAAGGATTTTAAAATGCCATAGAATTTTTTCATATCTTTTGGCTTGCCAAAAAATCACTATGAAAAAATTACTTCTACTTTTTACACTTTGCTTTATTGCAAACTGTGCCTCTGCACAATTGCCAGATGGTACAATAGCCCCAAATTGGTCTTTACCTGATATAAACGGTACGCCACATAATCTTTACACCGACTATTTAGATTTAGATAAACATGTCCTTTTGGATTTTTCTGCTACTTGGTGTCCACCTTGTTGGAGTTACCATAATGGAGGCGCTATGAAAACATTTTACAACACTTCTGGTCCAGGTGGTACTAACGTGGCGATGGTATTTATGATGGAAGCAGATGAAGATACCAATACCAATTGTTTGTATGGTCCAACGGGTTGTAATGATTCGACCATGGGTGATTGGGTCACAGGTACACCGTACCCGATTGTGGACGCACCGACTGCTCAATTAAGACAATCTTATTCCATCAGTTATTGGCCAACCATTTATATGGTCAATGGATATGATAATCGAATTTTTGAAACCGGGCAGGTCTCTGCCACTGGTTTTGCTAATTGGATGCAATCTTTCGAATTACAAGTTGCCAGTTCGAATATCATTCAGCAAGACTGTCAAAATTTTGGTGGAGTAGAATTGACTCCAACTGGAGGATTTGGAAACTTATCTTACTCTTGGAGTAATGGAGCTACAACTCAAAACAATTATGGTCTGGAAGGCGGAGATTATTATGTCACTATTACAGACAACAATGGATATTTTATCGAACGTGGACCTTTTACAGTGACCATTGATAATACCAATGGAGATTTTGGAATTACACCAAGCATACTTGAAAATGTAAGTTGTACAGGTTACAACAACGGTCAAATCACGATAACTACTAATAACAGTAATGTTACTTACTTATGGAGTAATGGATCCACTACCTCTTCAGCTTTTGGTCTTGCACCGGGAAGTCATTCTGTAATTGTTTCAAATGATCTAGGTTGTGTCGATTCTGAAATATTTACCATCACAGAACCTCCATTGCTCAATGGTGTGATTGGGTCTACCAATCCGAGCTGTGACAATAATGATGGTCAGGTTGTTTTAACAGGAACTGGGGGAACTGCACCATATTCGTATACCTTAGATGGTATTCCTTCCTCGGATGGAATTTTTACAGATCTTGCCCCTTCAGTATATGTTGCATTGGTTGAAGACTTTAATGGTTGTTTCTTCACAGATGTCGTCGAATTAATAGGTGACCCCATACCGACAGCGATGACTGCCGTTCCGGATGTTTTAGATTGTAATGTGACGGAAGTATTGTTAGATGCCACCGGTTCGACTGGAGGAACAAATGTAAGTTATGAGTGGTTGGATGAAGCTGGTAATGTAATCGCCACTTCCTTAACCACAATGGTTGACGTTTCTGGAGATTATACATTTAAAGTAATTGATAATTTAGGTTGTTCAAGTGAAAGCGTCGTTTCTGTAACAGAGGACTTGACTGCTCCGACAATCAGTACCAATAATGAAACGATTACGTGTACTTCATCTACTGTACAATTATGTGCTACGGTAAGTAATGATGCCACATCAAATTATTGGATCGTAAATGGACAACAAGTAGATCAAAATTGTATCACAGTTGAATCCCCTGGAGATTATGAGGCTTTCGCAATTGGGGCAAATGGTTGTCAGAATAGCAGTGTTTCTACGGTCATTGTAGATACCAACATTCCGACAGCCGATATCGAAGATGTTGATATTTTGACTTGCGTCAATACAACTCAAATTGTAACAGCCAATCTTTCGGGAAATTTAAATGACTTTACCATAAATTGGACAACAGATGATGGTAATATCGTTGCAGTAAACAATCCTTTAGAAATTGAAGTTGATCAACCCGGTGTTTACGAAATGTCCGTGGTAGATAATAATTCGGGTTGTGAATTGATACAAGACGTTCTTGTTGAAGAATTTATTAACACTCCTGTCTCTGATTTTTCTGCCGTAAATGATGATGATTTCCTTCATATGGAAGATTTATCAGATGGAGATCCTTCATCTTGGACTTGGAAAGTGGATGGTGCTGTGGTTTCTAATGCCAGTATGTACAGTTTTCCTTTAGTAGGAGCAGGCCAACATACCGTATGTCTTGAAATAGAGAATGAGTGTGGAACAAATGAATCTTGTAAATCAGTTTCTATCGTTGATCCATTAATGCTGGGTGTTGATGTTACTCACGTTTCTTGTTTTGGAGGAAGTAATGGAAATATTGTGGTAAGTCCAACTGGAGGCGTGGCACCTCACTCTATAGAGGTAAGCGCAGACAACGGATATACCAGTGTAGATGAATTCGAATTGTCCAATTTAGCAGCTGGGATTTATACTATAGAAGTTAGAGATAGTGAAACTAGGGTAGAAACTATCCAGATTGAAGTAACTCAAAATGATCAAATCGATATTAGCAGTACTACCATAAACCTAGCTTGTAATGGTATTGCTGAAGGTGAAATAGAATTGAATGTTTCTGGTGGAAGTGGAAACTTCGAATATGAGTGGTCTAATGGAAATACAACTGCTAATCCGACGGATTTGGAGGCTGGTACATACTCAGTCGTCGTTACAGATGATTTGGATTGTATGAGCGAAGAAGAGTTTGAATTGACAGAACCAGACGCCATTGTTCAACAGGGTGCAATCCAAGATGTCAGTTGCTTTGGAGATGCTAATGGTTCTATCTCGATGTCTGTTTCTGGTGGTACTGGAGTATTAGAATTGGATTGGAGTGGAGATCTCGAAGGTCTAATTAATACAAATTTACCAGCTGGCGTTTATGATCTCGTAGTAAATGATGAAAATGGATGTGAATCTGCAGCGAGTTATGAAGTTACACAACCTGAACAAATCGAATCTACGGCTTCGATCCAAGATGTGAGTTGTTTTGGTGATTCCAATGGTTCCATATCTCTAGACATTGTTGGAGGTACAGGATCCTATGAAATTAATTGGGACAATGGTGGCTTAGGCTTGGAAATCAGTGATCTTTCCGCAGGTAGCTATGATGCAGTCATTACAGACGAAAATGACTGTGCTCATGATGTGACTTATGAAGTTACTCAGCCCGATCAATTGGTAGTTGTATTGGATAATGTAGAAGATGATTTAGGAGGACAAGGTGTTGGTTCGATTGACATAACTGTTTCTGGTGGTGTTATGCCTTATAGTTACGAATGGTCTAATGGTTCTACTGATGAAGATCCTGGAAATCTAACTGCTGGTGATTATACTGTGGTTGTTTACGATGCAAATGATTGTGAATTGCTTTCGGACACCTACACGGTAGAGTTCGTTTCAAGTGTAAATAACTTAGAATCATTGTTAAGTTTTGATGTATTTCCAAACCCTGTGAGAGATCAGCTTAATGTGAAGATGGAATTTGATCAAGCTGTGACTGGAAAAATTGAATTGAGAGATTACAGTGGGAAATTATTCTTTACAAGTCAAATCGAAAATGAGCGCATATTCAGTAAGTTACTTGAATTGGATCAAGTTGCTGCGGGAATGTATTTCTTAGAAATTAAAACAAACGAAGGTTCTGCCTTGAGGCGAATCTCAGTTGTTAAATAAAAAAATCACAAGACATTTTTGAAGCCTTGACGGAAAACGTCAGGGCTTTTTTATTGCCCTGTTAATAAAGTGATTTGAGCGTTATGTAATAGGAGTGGGTGAGGACTATCTAAGTTGAGAATATAAATCTTGAAGTAATCAAATTCATTTTCTGGAAACTGAGTATCAAATGAAATTGACTGCTTTTGATTGGGCTCAAGATGTCTTTCTAAGCGAATGATATTATGCTTTACAGATTGATCATTTTGATCAAAAAACTGTACGATTAGTTGATTGTATTTCCACCAAGTCCATTCTTTAGATAGTGATTCCACTTCTACTTCAACTTCTATCCAGTGATTCTTATCACCTTTTGGTTTTTGAGACTTATATATCTCGAATGAATTGTTCTGCGAATTATCCACGAAAATAGAATCACTGGTATAGTTTTTTTCTAGCAACAATTGTTTTGTAGTAGGAGTACCTTTAAATTCTTCAGAAGTGTCGAGGTACTTTAGATTGTCAGTATTCATTTTCCATGTCCCTACGGTTTTTTTAAAATACTTACCTGTTACCTGTGGTGGCGTAAAAAAAACTGGACCCTTTATCGCCATATGAGTGTACCATAAATTGAGATATATAAATCCAAGAGATGCGGCAAAAACCATTGCTCTTAAAAACCAGCGACGCATGATCAACCATTCCCAAAATGCCGCCATTGGAAATGCTAAGAAGACATAAGATTGCACCATAGCACGTTGCCCAAGACTACCACCATACCACCATATATTCCAAGAAAAAGTCACGTACATAAAAAGAATTGTATAAAGACTGATTGTCCATCCAATTGATTTTTTTTGACGATTTAAAAACCAAAATCCCATCAATGCAAAGATCATTATCGGAGAGTAGGTCAGCCAGCCCGATCTTGCACTAATCAAACATTCACGAATGTGCGGCTTTAACCAATCAAATCCCTGATCTCCATAGCTGTAGACCAAGGGTGATCCCGAGACATAGTACCAATAAAAGATTTGTATAAGTCCGACGGCCACAACACTTATTAAAGCAACTAAATAAAGTCCTATCTCATTTTGGATAAATTGAACCCTAGACTTGATTGCACTCCACGAAAGAATGTTGACACCCCAACCAAAGGCTATAATCACGGTTAACGCTTCTGTTGGTCGCACTAAAATAGCCAAACCTAAAGCCAAACCAATCCCCAGCGCCAATTTGCGATTCGGCTGTTCGTAAAATTTAATTACTTGATAAAGGATGAGGGCGTTTAGAGTAAACAAATAGTTGTGGCTCATTGCAGATTTTACACCGGCATAGACCAGATAATTTGAGCCAAGAAATATAGCCAATACACTAAGACCACTCGCCAAAGGTGAAAAGTATAGGTTTAGGATTTTTAAAGAAAAATACAAACCAATTAAAGCAATAAAAATGCTACCAAAGAATACGCAAAACTGATACGGAAAACTAAAGCCGTTATTGGGATAATTTTCAGAAAATGAGGCCCATGAATGAGCTACCAAAAACGATGGTAAATATTGTAAGGCCATGCCACAGGTGTACTGGAAAACATATCCGCCATTATCCTGCCATCTACCATGATAGATGCCAACGTCTATTTCCTTTGATGTTAAAGTATCTTGAAAGCTGTAGTTTTTTAAGTCTTGGTAAATGAAGCCAGCGGGGAGGTACATGTAATAACCAGCAACATCATAACTTAGTGTCCCTGTCATTCCTTTTCGTTTCCATTCTGGCGTATAAAATATCGCGATAACGATAAGTAGAATTGAAATTAGACCGAAAAAGTATTTGATCATGAAAAGAAAATCTGCCTCAAAAATACTCAAATGATGATGACACTGTAACGAACAAGCCTTTCAATAAATATTGCAATGGATGGATTTTACAATTATAACTTTTGAAAAAATATAGATTTATTCTTTTTAGCGTTTGAAAGACTTAAAATATACTGTCCCGTTTGCAATTGTTCAATATCTATTTGATTAGCTATCAATTTCTTTGATAAAATCAATTTTCCCTCAATAGATTTTATATGCACCATGCTTTCTTCAGGAGGATTAGATATGTACAAAATATCTGAAGTCGGATTCGGATAAATACGAATCGGTTCTTCTTGTTTTGATAAATAAGCTGAAATTACATTAGAAAACTCATAAGATCCGTCAAAGTCTATTTGTTTCAAGAGATAATAATTAATGCCGTCAAAAGGATCTTTGTCTTCATATTCATAATAGTGCACTTTTTCAGAGTAACCATTGCCAATAACAAAGCTTAGGTTATCCCAATTTCTTAAATCCTGTGATCTTTGAATTACAAATTCTTTATTGTTAGTTTCTTGACTGGTTTGCCATTCTAATTTTAATTTATCCTTGTTTCTTCTAACTTCAAAATTGATCAGAACAACAGGTAAAGGCAAGGATAGAGTAGGTGGGTTTAGTCCAGTTCAATTCGAAGTTGGGATCCAGCCAGTTAATGGCGGAGCGCTCATAGTTCCAGTTGAATTTTCCCATAAATAAACATATGCACTTATATTCCAATCCCACACCAGTAAGAACCATTTGCCTGAATACCAACCAATGTATTTGTTGATATCGGAGTCTGCAAAATTTCCATAAATGGGAGCTCCATTCCAAACATTGTATTCAGTATATGCTACGTTCATTTCGTAGCCCATACAAATATCTGCGCCAGATGCAGTGTATGTTGTTTGGGTAAATGAGAAGTGAGTAAAAAATAATAAGACTAAAATTTGAGTTGTTTGTTTCATGATGTGGGTACTGATTGCTTTTAAAATTCAATACTTCAAATTAGAATTTTACGATCACGAAGGAGAGAATATTTGCAGGTGGATTTACAATTCCCTATAAATGAGGACTAGCTATTCTAGATTCTTGTTCTTTTCAAAAAGTTGAGTTCGAAAATTAGATTGCTAACTTAATTGCTTATTCAAAATGCTTTTTAAATCATTGATCAGATTCATGCATTCGAGAGGTGTCATGGCATTTAGATCACATTCGTGAATGCGTTCTATAATTTTTTCTTTTTCCGGATCTGTGGATTCAAAGAAATTCAGTTGCCACTCTGGATTTCCTGAAGGGATTTCTTGTAGTTTTTTGGAGGTTTTTTGATTGGGGTTATCCATAGACTTTTGCTCAAGTAATTTAAGCATTTCATTGGCCCTTTTGACAATCTCGTTAGGCATCCCGGCTATTTTTGCAACATGTATTCCAAAACTATGTTGGCTGCCGCCTTCCTTGAGTTTTCTTAAGAAGATGACTTTGTCATCTACCTCCTTGGTGGAGACATTAAAGTTTTTGATTCGTTCAAACTTATTACTTAATTCGTTGAGTTCATGATAGTGTGTTGCAAAAAGAGTTTTGGGACGTTGTGGACTTTCATGAAGAAATTCTGCTAATGACCAGGCAATCGAAATTCCATCGTAGGTACTTGTGCCTCGACCAATTTCATCTAAAAGAATGAGACTTCTAGAAGAAATATTATTCATAATGCTGGCGGTCTCGTTCATCTCAACCATAAATGTAGATTCTCCACTTGAAATATTATCAGAGGCTCCAACTCGAGTAAAGATTTTATCGACGATCCCAATTTTAGCTTCTTTGGCAGGAACAAATGAACCTATTTGAGCCATTAAACAAATCAAAGCAGTTTGTCTTAATACCGCCGATTTACCGGACATATTTGGTCCTGTAATCATTATGATTTGTTGGGTTTCTTGATCTAAAAAAATATCGTTGGGTATGTACTTTTCTCCCAAAGGAAGATTTCGTTCTATCACTGGATGACGACCTTCTTTAATCACAAGGACGTCTTCTTCAGAAATATCAGGTTTTTGATAATTGTACTTTATTGCTGCTTTACAAAGCGAAAGGACGCAGTCCAATTTTGCAATGATTTCAGCATTTATTTGGATTGGCTTAATATATTCTTGAACTGCTAGTATCAACTTTTCATAAAGCGCCGTTTCTATTTTTTGGAGATTTTCTTCCGCACTTAAAATTTCAGATTCAAGTTCTTTTAACTCTTCCGAAATATATCTTTCTGATCCGGTCAATGTTTGTTTACGAACCCAATTATCTGGGACTAAGCCCTGATTTTTGTACTTATTACTTACTTCTAAGTAATAACCAAAAACATTATTAAAACCAATTTTTAGATTGTTGATCCCCGTATTTTCAGCTTCTCTTTGTTGAATACCCAAAAGGATTTCTTTAGCGTTACGAATCAGTTTCTTGCATTTATCGTAGTCCTCGTTAAAGCCTTCCTTAAAAACGTTGCCTTTTGCCAAGAGTGCTGGCGGATCATCGACAAGCTCTTGCTCTATTTTAGATTTAAGTTGATCACATAACTGAACATTATCTCCTAAAATGCTTAGTTCATCGTTCGCGGATGCGTCCAAAATAGTTTTGATTGGAACCAATGATTCAAGTGCACGTTGGATGTGTTTTATTTCTCTCGGACCAATCTTACCTATTGCCGCTTTTGAGATAAATCTTTGAAGATCACCTATTTGCTTTAAGTAAAAATCGATGTCCTCGATTTTGTTAGGATCCTCCGCAAAAAAGCCAACCATCGAATGTCTTTGATCAATTTGCACCTTATGAATAAGAGGTAAAATCAACCATTTTTTTAGAAGTCTTGCCCCTAATGGTGTGACAGTTAGGTCAAGAACATCCACCAAAGCCGTTCCACCAGGGTGATTGCTAAAAGCAAGCTCAAGATTTCGAATGGTAAACTCATCCAACCAAACATGTTCCTGTATGGCGATACGAGAGAGTTTGTTTATATGTCTATTGTCCTTGTTTTCTGTGGTGTCCAGATAATGCAAAATTGCACCTGCTGCAATTTGACCTTCATGCATATTTTCAACGCCAAATCCTTTTAAACTATTGACTTGAAATTGTTGCAATAATTTTTCTCTGGTATAATCTAAAGTGTAAACCCAGTCTTCTAACTTGTACGTAAAAACGTCATTTAAATGGAGTTGATCATAGACCTCTTTTTTAGATTGAGAGAAAATAATTTCTGATGGTTTAAAACTTCGGATGAGTTTTTTAATGCTTGACTCATTGCCTTCACTTATCAGAAAGTCTCCGGTTGATATATCCAAAAAGGCAATCCCAAGAACTCCTTTTTTTGGCCAATGAATCGAACAAAGAAAATTATTAGAACGATGATCGAGTATATTGTCGTTTAAGGTTACCCCAGGTGTTACAATATCGGTGACTCCACGTTTGACTATTTTTTTTTCCTTGCTGGGTTTTTCCAATTGCTCACAAATAGCAACCCGATATCCAGCTCTAACCAATTTCGGAAGATAATTGTCTAGAGAATGAAATGGAAATCCTGCCAAGGGCACATCGGAACCTCCATTGTTTCTTTTTGTTAAGATAATACCCAAAATTTCCGCTGCCTTAATGGCATCATCTGCAAAAGTTTCATAAAAATCTCCAACCCTAAAAAGTAAAATAGAATTAGGATACTTTTCTTTCACCTCATAATATTGGATCATGAGGGGAGTCATTTTTTTAGCTTTTGCAGCTTTTTTAGCCAAGTTGGTTGAGATTTTTGCTAGTACCAAAAGTATAGATATAAGATTGTTTTAGTAATTATAAGAAGAGTTTTTTTCTGCCATCTAACATTAAATGATATTGTCATATTATTTGATCTAAACTTTATGTAATTGGTTTATTTTTGCGGCAAATTTGTAGAATGAGTCAATTTGAAAACATTTCGCAGGAAGAATATAAACAGTTGAAAGAAGCTTATGCAGTTATTGCGGCATTGGTAGGTGGTGCTGATGGTACCGTCGACGAAGATGAGCAAGAATGGGCTAAAAAAGTAGTTAACATTAGATCTTTTTCGGGTCGTGAAGAATTGTTCGATTTTTACAGTGAGGTTAAGACTGAAATTGAAGCGGACTTAAATGCGCTGATTATGGCGCTGAGTGGTCCTTTCGAAACGGTTCAATCAGCTTTGGCAGAGCGATTAGTTAAGCTTAATCCAATTCTAGCCAAATTAAACGCAAATACGGCTTATCATTTATACAGTGGTTATGTTTCCTTTGCTGAACATATTGCCAAGGCTTCTGGCGGGATATTTAGATTCTTTTCAATCAGCAGCGCTGAAGAAAAGTGGGTCAAATTGAATATGCTGATCCCAATCGAAAAGCCAGTGGCAGAAGAAGAGGAATAGCTACTCTTTTGTAAGATTTTGTTTTATTTTGGGACTGTAAAGCCCAAAGAGTATGAAGAAAGCGAGCTTATTTTTAATGCTCTCCTTATTAGTGATTAGAGCAAGTCTTCCAGCCCAATCCATAGTTTATAGTGGTACCGTTTTGGATAAAATCTCTTCCAATCCTTTGATTGGAGCCAATGTAAGTTTTGACAAAAGAGGTACCGTTACGGACATTGATGGGAAGTTCGAAATATCTTTAGAAGAATCCACAAAAATTGTTTTTTCTTATTTAGGTTATGAGACCGTTACAGTAGAGGTAAAAGAATCTCAAAATGATGTTATAATCAAAATGGAAGCATCCGATAATGTCTTGGATGCAGCGACAGTAACGGGCTCCAGATATGAGCAGAAAATTGGAGAATCCACAGTTTCTATCGATATCCTACCGACAAAACTAATTGAACGAACCAATGTAACAAATGTCAGTGATGCTTTGGTCAAAGTGCCTGGTGTTCAGATATTGGATGGGCAGGCAAACATAAGAGGAGGCTCAGGATTTTCGTATGGGGCTGGAAGTAGAGTCATACTCCTTTTAAATGATTTGCCAATTTTAAATCCGGATTCTGCCTTCCCAAACTGGGCTGATGTTCCTGTTGAAAATATAGGTCAAGTAGAAGTGCTCAAAGGTTCAGCTTCAGCCACCTATGGTTCGTCAGCTTTAAATGGGATCATCAATGTCCGAACTAAATATGCCACAAGCGAACCTGAAACTAAAGTTACAATGGGAACTCGAGTATTTGACGGCTTTAAAAGGGAAGAAGTTGTGAGTGCTGAGGGCTGGAAAGGAGAGGCATTTGTGAATGCCGTCCATCGGAGTAAAATAAATGAGGATCTCGATATTGTAGTGCATGGTTACTATAGTAAACTCAATAGTTATGCAGACAGTACATTCCAGAATAGAGGTCGTTTTGGGTTTTCGACTAAGTATAGAATTTCGGACCAATTGACAGTTGGATTAAATGGAATGATTAATCGAGCCCACAATAGTTCCTTTTTTATTTGGAGAAATAATTCGGATGCTATTTTAAAGCCACTACCAGGGACAGTTTCGGAAACTCGAAATACGAGATTGATCATAGATCCTTACATAACCTATTTTGACAAATGGAAAGGTAGACACAAGCTACAAGCCCGATATTACTTTGTAAATAATGACAATAGCCTGAATCAATCTAATGCTTCTAAAAATCTTTTTACAGAATACCAATATCAAAAGGATATAGAACAACTAAATCTCAAATTAACGGGAGGAATAGTTAATCAGTTCTTAAATACAGATTCTGAGTTATTTAGTGATACACAATTTTCAGCGTATAATGTTGGGGGTTATTTACAGCTTGATCAAAACTTATTTCAGAAATTAAATTTATCCGCTGGTGCAAGATATGAATTTAATAATTTGACCATACCCGATGGATTTGAAGTTGATGGCAATTTGGTTAATCCAAATGGATTAGACGACGGGAGATTGATTTATAAAGCCGGTTTAAACTTTCAACTTGCTGAGTATTCTTTTTTAAGATCTTCTTATGGTCAAGGATATCGTTATCCAACAATTGTTGAAAGGTTTATAAGCACAACTTTTGGGAGTTTTGGCATCTTTTCTAATCCAGAACTCTTACCAGAGTCTGGTTATAATTTGGAAGTTGGTTTAAAACAAGGTTTTCGCGTAGGCACGTTTAAAGGATTCCTTGATTTAGCAGGATTTTACCAACGTTACTCTAATATGATGGAGTTTACTTTTACCAGTATAAATGGTTTGTTTGGCTTTCAATCCCAAAATATTGGCGATACGCAAATTAGAGGTTTTGAAATTGGAATAGGAGGTGAACTGAAAATAGCTAAGTTACCTATTCGACTTTTTGGAGGATATACATACATAGATCCTACTTATCTTGATTTTGATGATAGTTTTTCACTTCGAAGTTCTCTTTCTTCTTCTGCAGAAGCAGATTCTTTAACTCAAAATGTTTTAAAATATAGAAGTAAGCACAATTTTAAAATTGATGCCGAATTGGAATACAATCAATTTACCTTAGGTGTGGCTTTAAATTCTGCCAGCTCTATGATCAATATAGATCGAGCCTTTTACACTTTTGGAATAGGAGGAATACGTGAATATAGAATTGATTACGGAAGCAGCTATAGTATATTAGACTTGAGAGTCGGGTATAAAATCAAAAATGTGGAGCTTGGATTACAGTTAAACAACGTTTTAAACAAAGAATATACAATTCGTCCAGCAGAGTTGGAAGCCCCGCGAAATATAGGTTTGAGGGTAGGGTTGAGTTGGTAATGCTATTTTTGTAATAGGGGAGACAGTTTTCAAAAGTGTCACATATAAGATATTTTAATAGAACGTGATACCGATGAATCCCAAAAATTCAGTTTTACTGACGCTACCCGAGCAATTAACTTTATTTCCAATTTTCGAAAATCTAGATCAAGAGGTTTTGAAAGAAATCGCTTCTCAAATTCAAATTAAGAAGTACAAGAAAAATAGATACGTTTACCAGATTAATGATAATGCTGATTCTGTACATTTCCTGATTAAAGGAAACATAAAGATCGGCTCTTTATCTTCTT
Source organism: Saprospiraceae bacterium (assembly GCA_020631135.1). GTDB lineage: Bacteria > Bacteroidota > Bacteroidia > Chitinophagales > Saprospiraceae > JAHDHU01. The sequence continues at coordinate 17,728 of JAHDHU010000054.1, forward strand.
CTGGTAAAGAAGTCATTAAATCAATCATACATCCTGAAGCCATGTTTGGTGAAATGGTGCTCTTTGGTGAGACTGTCAAACAAAATTTTGCACTTAGTTTAGAAAATGATACGGTTATATATGAATTGAAAGCCACGGTGTTTCAAGAAATGATGGAGAAACATTATAAATTGGCTTCTAACATTATTCGAATGTTGAGTAAAAAATTGTATTACTCTGAGAAGAGAATTGAGTCTTTAGTTTTTAAAGATGCCAGAGAAAGAATCATCGATTTCTTAAAAGACAACGCTAGAAATTTCGGAAAGCAAATTGGATATGAAATGTTGTTTAAGCATTGTTTAACTCAACAAGATATTGCCAATTTTACAGGAACTTCTAGACAAACGGTTACATCGGTACTTAACGATTTGAAGAAAACGAATCAAATTTATTTTAAGAGAAAGAGTATTCTAATTAGAGATATGGCAACTCTTTCCTAATAAATCACAATAATTTATTTGAATAATGCCCGTCTTCTCAAGATGGGCATTTTATTTATACTAAGCTCTTGTGAAAGTAAAAAAACAATGTATTTTTGCCCCGCCTTACAAACTCAGGAAGAGTGGCAGAGCTGGTTGAATGCACCGGTCTTGAAAACCGGCGTGCGTGAAAGCG
>JAHDHU010000055.1:0-5601 GCA_020631135.1 Saprospiraceae bacterium
ATAAAGAAGTAATCTACATTGGCATCTACTGATGTTAAATATGCTTCCCCTTGTTTCGGAAGAATATCTACTGTGTCCTTTTTCGATCTTTCAGTCGAAACGATTAAATCCCATACATAGAAATTATCTTCTTGACCACTGTCTACAATATCAAAATCAACTTTTAAGGCTTCTTTACCTTCAATCATAACGACAGAAGTATCTAATGACTCAACATTGATTTCATGAGGAATATTCGCAGATCCTCTAGCGACTCCGTAGTCCGGGTGTGCAACTTCCAACTCATATGTTTTACCTTCTTCAGGATAAACGTTAGATCGGAATATGCCGTCTTTAAAATGTTCAAGTTCAAAAACCCTACTCGACTGATTTTCATCTTTTTCAATGATTAAAACACTTGCATCATCTATGCCTTCGATGGTTGTTAATGAATCCAAAATACTCTTAGAATTGGTAACTTCAACAGACCAAGGTTCATCTGGATGAAAAAGACAGTTTAAAACCAATTTAGATTCGAAATCGACCACATCTATGTCTATTTCTTGTTCACAAGAAAGAAAAAACATAGCTGGTATGAGAAAATAAAAGCTTTTCATATTGTCGATACCTTTAAAGATAGCATAAAATATACGCTATTTCAATATCAACAATTTAAAATTTGGTTTATTACCAGTTTACTTTGAAACTCAAATGTGGGATAACCGGAAAAATGCTGATTTGTCTCAGCTTAGGCTGCCCAACATTAGGATCGATGTATAAATAAGTGTAAAAAGGATTAAGTCTATTATATGCATTATAAACTCCAAATGTGAATCTACAAGCAAATTGATTGTACTTAAAGATTCTATTCATGTTTAAATCCAGATGATGAAAAGGAGCATTAAAATAATTATTCCGACCATCAGCTCGGCGCAACCTTATACCTTCCGGTGAGCGGAATTCTTCAATAGCCAAAGTAAAAGCGCTTCCAGTACCATAAACCCATTTGGCGGCAAAATGCCATTTATCTGATAAATCGATATTCGTTGATATATTAATATCATGAGAACGATTGAACGTAAACGGGAAGGACATTCCGTTATCAATGTCATCAAACATTCGTGTTGATTTGGATCTAGAATAAGCAGCATTTATTTTACCCCAAGGAAAAACCCTATTTAATCGTAGTTCCCATCCACGAGCTAATCCAATTCCAGAGCTAACCCTCCTATCCCATTCGTTGCTTGAGGTGTAAATTGGAATAAACTCTTCACTATTTAAAATCGAAAAAAACAAATCAAAAGCACTTGAGTAATCCAAGGCTTGATCGTATTGCTTAACATAAGCATTTAAGGATAAATTAAATTTTTTCTTTTGCAGCGAATATCCTAATGAAAAATGTTCGGCAAACTCTGGACTAATGTTTCTTGTACTCGGTACCCAAAGGTCAGCAGGAAGTCCAGCACTTGGATTTACCAATAAATGAACATACTGTACCATTTGGTTATAAGAAAAACTAAAATATTGATCTTTCCAAGGAGTATAAATTATGGATAACCTAGGTTCTCTAAAACGATATTTTTGCTCTTCCTGACCATCCAAAAGACTTACTTTATAATTGGACGCTCTTACGCCAGCGGAAATATCAAGATTTTTGAAAGCCTTGATGAGAAATTCGCCATAGATATAGTCTTCTTTTGCTATATAAGCCGAATCTCCTGCAATGAGCACCTCAGTATTATCGAATTCTATCTCCTTACTTTGACGAATGGTCGGGTTATATTTATGCAATAAACGCCCTGCACCGATTTTAAATGAGACTTGCTCATTATAATGATAGCTCAAATCTGTATAAGCATTTATATCTGAAATACTTGAAAAGCTAATAACATCTTTTGTATTGTCTCTTAAAAAGTTTCCACTAAGATCTCTTTCCAATTGCCCGTACACACCTCTTGTTGATTGTCGATAATTTAACCCGCTGATGTGAGTGTGCATTGCCCAATTGTCACTTAGGATGGATTTATAATTGAGCGCTATGAGGTTGTTTTGCCATTCAACATTCGTAAAATCGTTCAAAATCAAAGTACTATCTATTGATGAAGTTTCTCTATCCAACAAAATTCGATCTTTGCCAGAATAAGCAGTCAATGAAAGACTAGTTGTTTCATCGATTTGATAGTGAAGTTTACCAGTGATGTCATGAAATCCTAAATCTGTTTCTCTATAAGAATAGGATTTCTTCAGGAAAGGATTGAGGTATAAATTTACCCATGAGAGTTTACCCGCGACATTAAAGCTCAACTTATCACTTATAGGGCCGCTACTATATAAACTCGTCCCAGTAATTGCTGCAGTTGCACTTCCCACAATTTTGTCAGTTCTTCCTGATTTGAGCGAGAGATCAATGATGGAAGAAAGCCTGCCTCCATACTGAGCTGGAAAACCATCCGCAAAAAACAATATGTCCTTGACTGCATCTGAAACAAAAATCGATGAAAGCCCTGCTAGGTGACTACTCTCATAGAGTGGAACTCCTTCAAACAGCAATAAATTTTGGTCTGTACCTCCTCCGCGAACAAATATCCCAGTTTGCCCTTCGCTACCTGATTGCACCGCGGGCAAAGTTCTAAGTTCATCAATTACGTTATTGTCACCTAGAAAGTTTGTATACGATGCTGCATTTCGAATTACCAATTTTTCTGCGCCTGGCAATCCAATATAATTCCGTATTTCAGATCCAGTTATTAAAACTTGTGGTATAATGTTGCTCGTTTTCATTTGGATTTTCATCAAATCACCTAGTGGTGAATCTATGTTAATTTGAGCATCTTCATATCCAATCAGTTCTAAGCTAAGCAAATCGTTTTTTGCATCCACTGAAATTTGAAAATATCCATTGACATCAGTAAAAGAAATTGATTTTGATTTGAAAGCATTCAATTGAACGCCTATCAATGGATCACCTGAAATCTGATCCAAAACTATGCCCTTAACAATCGCCTTTTTTAAACTTTTATCTTTGACTAAAACTATACGATTGGTACCTTCTTTGGACAAAACTATTTTTATATCCAATCCTTTTAAGATATCTGATAAATGATCTCGAATGGTTTGTCTTGAAAGAGAAACACCCACTAATTGATTGTCATCAATTTGGCTTGGGCTATAGGTAATTTCGATTTTAGCCAATTCTTCTAAATCGGCAAGATGATTTTTAATTTCTTGAATAGGTGTAGAAAGGTTTACGATGCTATCCAAAATACCTATTTGCCCATTCGCGCAAAGCGAGCAAAAAACAAATAATATAATATTTAAAATCCTACCTTTCATTACTTAAAGAACGAAAAGAAGAACGAGTTTTAAAGCTGAATTAGCAAGAAAGTTTTTTAATCTTCAATTTGCTTTCTGTGAGTTCGAAATTTAGATCATACAAAATATCTATTTCACTCAAGATATCCGTCAAGCTTAAATTATCAAATGTGCTCGAAATTCTGCAATTAGAATTTACATTTTTCTTATCCAGCACGATATCAATTAAAAAATGATCTTCTAAGCTTTTAAATACTTCGGTTACATATACATCTTTAAAAACCAATCTATTTGATCTCCAACTATTGATGTTTTTAGCATCGAATCTGTACTTTATGAGTTCTCCATTTTCTATGACTAATGCGTCAGATGGCAATAAACTGATTAGCTTGTTTTCATGAGTGAAGTTAATTTGGCCTTCTAATAAAAATACTTCAGTTTTATCTTGAGTTGTTAATACTGTAAAAGAAGTACCAACAACTTTGATTGAACCATGGTGGGTATTTACAACAAAAGGACGAGAAGGATCAGAACTCACATCAAAAAACACTCTGCCGTTTGCTTTAACGGTTCTTTTATTTTTGAAATCACTTTGCACAGTCAAAGAACTTTCTTTGTCCAAAACGATTTTACTCTTGTCGGCTAAATTAAGTTCTAGTACTTTTTCTGACGAACTATATTCTTCCAACTTAGGCGTATTGTCCATATTATTATATGCCCAAAATGCACTGATGAGTATAGCTATACTTGCGGCATAAGGCAATAATCTTCTAATAATTGTTTTTGAGGAGGAAGTTGATTTGGAAGGTAATTTTAATTCTTCGCTGACAATAGCAGAGTTCACTTTCAACCAAGCCTTATTGGTATCAAATTTCTCGTAATTCTTGAGATCATTTGATTTTTCCCAAATCTCGTTCATTTCGTTTAGGGCTTCAATATTGTCTTCGGCTTCGTTTTTCCAGTCGTCTAGCTGTTGCAATTCTTCCTTTGAAGCTTGACTTGAAAAAAATCGACCTAAAATATTTTCTAAACTCATAGGGTTATTTACTTAATTTTTCTCTTAATAATCTTAAAGCTCTTCCCATTTGGTTTTCGACTGTTTTAACGGATATTTCCATCTCCTCAGCAATTTCAACGTAAGTTAAGCCATTCAATTTTGCTAGGCTAAAAACTTGCTGACATTTGGGCGGCAATTGTCGTACTGAAGCAATAAGTTTTTCTTTTAACATGTAATCATTTGATAATTGATCGAGGTCTGTGGTTTTATTGGCTTCCGCCAATTTGACTTCTTTCATACCTTGATCGAGCTTATTACGTCTCAGAATTTCGAGAGCCCTATTCTTAGTACTCTGAAATAGATATGATTTTACATTATTGTCGGCTTCGATAACATCTCGTTTCATCCAGAATTTGACAAAAACATCTTGCACCACATCTTCTGCCTTTGAATGATCAGACAAATAGCCTAAAGCGAAATTACATAAGGGGTTATAGTATTGCTCGAAAATACTTTGAAATGTTATTTTATCTATTCCTCTCAATGCTCCTTTTGTCGTAATTTGAGCAAGGAAATTAGTTAAAATTAATTTCAATTTTATGAATACCAATCACCTTTGTCAAGCTGACTAACTAATTTAAAAGCAATTTTATGAAAACTGGTCTTTGGACAATTTTTGGCTTTCTTTTATTTGCAATAGGTTTAATCGCATTGATTCTTTCCCTGGTCGGTTTAAGACTTAGCATGTTGTCCTGGTTAGAAACTCAACCTTTAATCGCTTTTATAGTGAAGTTACTCTTTGTATTTGGCGGGATTACAATTATGTATATAGTCAGGGTTTCTGATGAGGATTAGTTAAAGGTATTGGAAACATGTAATACCAATCCATTTCTAAGTAGGGATGTATTTTCGAAGCTCCAAACATAATCCAGTCTAAAAATTGGAATTCCATTAATTCCGAGATTTTCTATACCAAATGAAAGTTCAGAATAAGAATGTTCACTTGAAAATTGTGATCTATTTAAACCAATAACTGATTTTATTCCCCAATTTTTGAGCACAGGTAAATTATCCATTAATTTCCCTTCCAAATGATATTCAAAAAATATGTTGGCGAACTTATTTTGCGTAATGGATGTGTAGTATGGAATGAGTTTAAATGATTTTAGATAATCTTTGTCCAATACTACTCTAGATTGATTTGTATTAAGGTAATATTGATCGATGGCACTTATATTATTAGAATTTAGAAATCCTCCTAATTCCAGATTGTAGGAAAAATATCCCCACAGATTTAGATCCACTCTTCTATC
>JAHDHU010000055.1:5611-13097 GCA_020631135.1 Saprospiraceae bacterium
CAGAGATTGATATTTGTAAGAAATCGTAATCAATATCATCAACGGGTATTGCTTTGATATACTTTAGACGAAAATTTGGCCATTTTGATCTTTGGTTGATTCTTCTTTCATCAAAACTCATATAAGTCAGCTTTGGTCGCCACAACAAATCTATTTCCATCAATAAAGCTCTATGTTGATCAAAATTGGAGACCCCGTAACAAGTCTCACAATCTATATTATTTGCCTGGTATAGTTCATCTTTTCGCCTCCAACTTCGATGCGTATTTACCATTAATGGTTCTCTATCTTCGAACTTCAAACCAATTTCTCCAGTGAGCGAGTTTAAAAAGTTGCTTTTATAGTTTGCAGAAATAAATCGTGATTGATACATTTTAGAAAAGTGGTTTTTAAACCACAAATTTTCATAAGTACTAATAAAGGTTGAAACAGGTGAGTTTTTATCTATTTGTTTCAGCTTCGAACCAAAGGCAAAATTGAAAGTACTGTAATAAATTGAATTGAATCGCCTTTCAAATTCTAGCAATGCCCTAAACCGCTTTTCACTTAATCCATAACTCAGTTTCGGCTTAATCTTAGTAAACTCCGTATTTTTTTTATTCCATTTTTGATATTCGAAATCCGATGCAAAAGCATAACCTTGGATAGGATTGAATTGAATAGAATTTAACGGACTATTATAACTGAGAAATCGGTTTTTATGTGTGTTTTGATTCACATATCCAACCAAAAGGTTAATAGGTTTAAATTTATTTGCCTCACGATCAACAGAGTCTTGATAGCTTTTAGAATTCCAAAGTATTTCTAAACTGTCCTTTTTTCGATAGTCTTTTTGTTCTTCCCAGGTAATGGGTATCGGCCTAATTGTTTCCCAATAAACGCTGTCTCTTTTATTAGCTCCTTTTTCAGCTTTAAAGCTTTCTCTTCCGAATGCGTCCTCGGGCAAGGGTTCTAAATCAAATTCTGAGAAGAAATAGGTAAATGTTCCATCAAAGCGAAAAACCATAAATTTCATTGAGAAGTCCATGACTTGTGAAAACAAGACCCATTTATTTTCTTTCTCCAAGGGGATATAAATCTGTTTAAACTGGATGGTGTCAAAAAGAGTATTTTTTGAGGAGACACCCGTTGTATATAAGTCAGCAGTATATATTCTCCAACTATCTTCCACAATGTACAGGTGCCCTTGAAAAATGGGATCATTTGCATTTTTCGGAATGACCCGAATCTTATTAATTTGATAGCCTAGTTCATCAAAGAAGGTACTTTCCAACTTGTATTCATAGTAACGCAAAGCATTGTCAGCAATTGGTGACAGTAAGTTTCGATTAAAACGAATATGCTCATGATAGAAAGAAAAATTGACATCCGAATATTGATTAAAACTTATGCCATCTATATCACCTGCCACTTTCGAAGCGTACATAGTTTCCTTAATTTGATTAGGTGCCTTGTACACAACTTTAGATTTTGATTCAGACAAATAGACGATACCCTGTCTGTTAGAATCTAGAATGCCTTCTAGGTCTCCTAAATTAAAACCTAAAAACTTTTCTGGCGTATCACCAATTTTGACTAATCCTTTAATGTAAATGTCAGCACTGAATTCTTCTACTTCGTTTTTGTATTTATCACGATTTGCTATAGCTTTTCGAATTATTGCATAAGCAGGATCTTCAGCATCCGCAGAAATAGTAATCTGCTCAATTTGCACTTCTTGAGACTCTAACACAACTTCAAGAAATTCCTCTTGGGGAATTTTTATTTCTTTAATTCCTTGTTGGTAGCCTATATATTGAAAAACGACAGTGTAATTTCCTGGTGACAGATTAAGGTCAAACTCGCCTTCGATGTTACTAGTCGTTCCGTTGGTAGTATTTTGAACATAAATTGTGGCATATGGCAAGCCATTCCCATTTTGATCAACAATCTTTCCTTTTAGTTGAGCATTTAGACTGGTGCTAATAAGTAAGAAAAACGCAACAAAGGCAATACTCAATTTCATAATTCAATATTACTTCTTTCATGAGTAGGATAAAAGAAATAAAATAAAAAAGCCCCAACGTTTACTGTCGGGGCCATCTTTTTACTTTTTGCTCTTACGTCCTGTCTTTTCTCTTTTTTTTCCTGTAGGATCGAAGGGTTTGTCCTTTACTGTGGCAACGATACATGCAGCGACCTTATAAGGATCAGCATTCGACGCAGGTCTACGATCTTCTAACCATCCTTTCCATTTATTTTCCACGGTGGCGATAGGAATTCTAATTGAGGCTCCTCGATCAGAAATTCCGTAAGAAAATTTGTTAATAGATTGAGTTTCGTGTAAACCGGTTAATCTTTGCTCATTATCCGCTCCGTAAACGGCAATTGCATCCTTAATTCTGTCTTTAGCTCCAAACTTATTACAGATTTTATCATAGTCTGCTTTCTTTCCTGATGTTCTAAGTAAGGTATTAGAAAAATTAGCATGCATCCCAGAACCATTCCAATCACCTTTGACAGGTTTAGGATGAAGATTTACCCTCACTCCATACTTTTCTGCGACTTTTTCTAACAAGTATCTTGCAGCCCATACCTGATCTCCTGCTTCTTTCGCTCCTTTAGCAAAAATCTGATACTCCCACTGCCCTTTCATGACTTCTGCATTCGTTCCTTCGATATTAAGCTTAGCTTCAATACATGCATCCAAATGTTCTTCTACGATTTCTCTTCCTACAGCATATTCTGCGCCTACAGAACAATAGTATGGACCTTGAGGAGCTGGATAATATCCTGCTGCTGGAAAGCCTAGTGGAGAATGATGTTCAATATCCCAAAAGACATATTCTTGCTCAAAGCCAAACCAAAAGTCATTATCATTATCATCTATCATCGATCTTCCATTGGTTGAATGAGGAGTACCGTCAGAATTTAATACCTCACATATAACGATGATCCCATTTTTTCTAGTTGGATCAACAAAAAGCCTAACAGGTTTTAGCAATAAATCTGATGAGCCACCTTTAGCTTGATTGGTGGAAGAACCATCAAACGACCAAACCGGTACAGAAGCTACCGTGCCTTTAAACTTTGCACCATCCAATACCTTTGTCTTTGCCCGCATTTGTTGGGTAGGCACTGATCCGTCCAGCCAGACGTATGTCAATTTATATTTTGTTCCTTTCTTGGTTGTAATTTTAGCCATGTGTTTTTATAAATTTGATTGAATCTAATTTGATGATGCAAATTAAATTTATGGATGAATAAATTTCTTTAGATTAGAGAAACACTTTGTGATGGCTAAAAGCTCGTTTATATATATAAATAGTTGATAAACAATATTTTAAGATAGATTATTTTGTTATTTGTTGAGTTGATTGAGACACTATATTTAATTGACATTTGAGTAAGATTTCATTTTTTAAGTTATGTTATTCCTTGACACTGCTATTTTTAGCCTTGGTATCTGTTTATACGCCTCTGTATAGTCAGATTGGTACAAAGGGTCAAAATGAGATCCAATTTGAAGAAAATCAGATTGAAAACTTAATTGAAAATTTGGAGAATGATGGTGAGTTGGATTTTAATACTTTATATGAAGATTTAGAGGTTTATCTCAAAAGACCGCTTGATTTAAATGAAGCCACAGAAGTGGAATTAAAAGAAAGTCGCTTACTTAATGATATTCAAATCAGTCAATTGATTTCTCATAAAAGTGAATATGGAGATCTTATAAGCTTACATGAACTTCAAAGTATTCCGTCCTTCGATCTCAAGACTATTAAAGCACTTGAGCCTTTTGTTTCTGTAGGTGGAGGTCTCTACGATTATAATATGGGAATTGGAGAAATGCTAAAAAATGCTAAATCCGAATTGTACATAAAATGGAGGCGCATTCTTGAAGATCAAAAAGGCTTTGATCAAAATCGTACTAATGCTTATGAAGGTGATCCCAATAAGCTTTACCTGAGGTATAAATTTGCCCATGAAAATCGATTACGAATTACCTTGTTGGCTGAGAAAGATTCGGGTGAGGCATTTTTTGCAGGAAGCAATCCAAATGGTTTTGACTTTTATAGCGCACATATTCACTTAAAAGAATACAGTCAACGTCTCAAAGATTTGATCATTGGTGATTACACCGTGAGTCTAGGACAAGGTCTAATTTTACACAATGGCTTTGGTAGCAGCAAAAGTGCATATGTGATGGACGTAAAAAAAGGAGGGCGCAAACTCAAAAGTTATAATTCTATAAATGAGACTAATTATAATAGAGGTGTTGCTACAACCTTAGGTATTTCGAAAAAAATCAAAGCCACTGTTTTTGCTTCTCATAAAGCTGTCGATGCAAACATAATAAGTGATACTACTGATTTTGAGTTTGGATTCGATTCTTTCAGTTCTTTCAAAATTGATGGTTTTCATCGAACGCCAAGCGAAATAGAGAAGGAAAGAACTTTACGACAAACAAGTGCAGGAGCTAGTCTACAGTATTCCACAAATAAGTTAAGTGTTGGTATAAATGCTTTGTACGATCGATTCAATACATCGCTTTTAAGGGATAACAAGGCTTATAATTTATTCCGATTTTCTGGTCAAGAACTTCTGAACACAAGTGTAGATTATTCTTTTAGATGGAAAAATCTCCACTTCTTCGGAGAAACTGCAATGAGTGATAATTTGTCATTTGCCAATCTTCATGGAGTTCTTATTGGAATGGACAAGAAAGTTGACTTTACAGTAGTTACAAGAAATTTTGATCGTGATTATCAAGCTTTAATTCCTAATGCATTCGCTGAAACTAACGGTGCTGTGAATGAAAAAGGGATTTATCTTGGATTGATATTACGACCTATTAAAAATTGGACGGTAAATAGTTATTTTGATATTTGGCAACATCCATGGTTAAGATTTAGACAAGATGCACCTTCTGGTGGTAGAGAATTTTTAATAAAATTAAACTATTACAAAAAACGAAAGTTTGATTTTTATGTTCAATATAAATATGAAACAAAAGAAGAAAATAGTCCAGTAGTAGAAAACCGAATAGACAAAGTAGCCTATTTTGATCTTCACCGATTAAGAATTCATTTTGATCATAAATTGTCCAAAGCCCTTAGCCTTAGAAATCGAATAGAATTTTCGAGACACCGTGAAATCAATAAAATTTCGAATGGATATTTAATTTTTCAAGATATTTTGTTTAAGCCAATTGCTTCAAAATTTTCGTTTACAGCTCGCTATGCACTCTTCGATACTTATGACAGTGATTCTCGGATTTATGCTTATGAAAATGACTTAATCTACGAGTTCTATATTCCACAATTTAGTGGAAGAGGAAAAAGATATTATCTGAATTTACGCTATGATCTAAATTCATTTGTAACTGCAGAATTTAGGTATGCGAGAACACATTTGGATTTTAAACGAGAACCTTCCGGAGAGGTCATAAGACCATTGATTATTGGAAGTGGTAATGATGAAATTCTTGGACCTAAACAAACAGAAATAAAGGCTCAATTACGTTTTAAATTTTAAAATACTCTTTAAAATAATTTTTAATATATCATCTAAAACTCTAATTTAGATTATAGTTGTATTAGCAACTAATATAACCTCAAATCAACAACAGTTTGGAGTTAACACCCCTACTGAGTTGGATGGACCAAGCTTACTTGGTCCTTTTTTTTTATCATTCTTTTAAGATGCGCTTCTTCGCTTTTTCCAATTCCGTTTTCGTTATTATCCCCTCTTTATGCAATCTAGCAAGATCGTTTAATTTATCTACAAGATCACGTGCCTCATCCTGTTGAACATGACCATCTTTTTGATCATGATCTTCATCGGATGTATTTTTCGAATTCATTTCTTTTGCGATTTCCTGTCCCTTTTTAAACTGGGTTTGGTAGTACTTTTTTAGTTTATCTGGATTGAGATCCAAAAGAGTTCCACCTTCAGCGAAGTGTTTCTTAAAAACTTCACCTAGAGCATATGTACTTCCGGCAGAGAGCACGGCCATAGATACACCTCCGAATAAGGCACCAACACCAGGAATGAATTTAACAGCAGAAGCACCTACTCTCGCAAGAGAACTACCAGTTAATGCAGTAATTATTGCTTTACCTTGAACCTCTTCAAAGCTTTGATGATAATTTTTACTAAGTTTCTTGATCATATCTAATTGGACCGCTCCTACGCCCAAAAGATCAGCAAACGGTATCGGAATAAAACCAGCACCTAAAGAATACATCATATGGCTTTTGATGATCTTATTGGCTTCGTAATTCAAGATTTCTGGTGATTTTTTTCTTGGCATTCTAATCTCTTTCCTATTAGAATGTCAAAGTCAATCACAAAGTTTCTAAAAATTGATTTTTTTAATGAGTCTTTAAATGAATTATCCGAAATATTCAAATTCCCCATGTGCTCCTTTGATAAGCACTGAGTTTTTATCTTGATCTTCTACGTATCCGATGATTTGGGCATCCACGTTGAAGCCATTACTTATGGCTATTATTTCATCTGCGTATTTCTGATCAACGAATATTTCTAACCGATGACCCATGTTAAAAACTTGATACATTTCTTTCCAAGAAGTATTAGATTCAGATTGTATTAATTTAAATAATGGTGGGGTCTCCAAAAGTTGATCTTTGATAATCTTTTTGTTTTGGATAAACTTAAGCACTTTGGTCTGAGCGCCTCCCGTACAATGTATTATTCCAGAAATATTTTTTCGATGAGTTTTAAAGATTTGATTTAAAACGGGCAAATATGTTCGCGTTGGAGAAAGCACCAGTTTTCCGATTGTGTGACTTGTGCCATTGATTTCAATTTTATCGGTAAGTGATTTGCTTCCGCTATATATGTATTGATCATCTATGCTAGGATCAAAAGATTCAGGATACTTTTTAGCATATTGTTTTCCAAATACATCATGCCTAGCTGAAGTTAACCCGTTGCTACCCATTCCTCCATTATAATTTTTTTCATAGCTCGCTTGACCAGAGGAACTAAAACCAATAATTACATTTTCACTTTTAATGTCATTAACAATCAATTCATTTTTTGGTAATCTGGCAAAGGTGGTATACCCAACATCAATAGTCCTCACAATATCACCAACATCTGCTGTTTCGCCTCCGCTTGAATGAATATTTACTCCATGATCTGACAATTCGTCCAAAAATGCTTGGGCTCCTTGAATGATTTCCTTTAAGACTTCTCCCGGAATATTCGATTTGTTTCGACCAATTGTGCTAGAAAGGATTATGTCATTAACGCAACCAACACAAGCCATGTCATCTATATTCATGACTATGGAGTCTTGACATATTCCTCTCCAGACTGAGAGGTCACCAGTTTCTCTCCAATATAAATAAGCTAAACTAGTTTTCGTCCCAGCTGTGTCTGCATGCATGATATTCACGAAATCATCATCCTTGCCAACCATATCAGGAAGTATTTTACAAAAAGCGTTGGGGTATAACCCTTTATCTAATCCTTT
>JAHDHU010000055.1:13107-18221 GCA_020631135.1 Saprospiraceae bacterium
GTAGGCCTTTATCCAAATTCTTGATAGCAGCGTGCACTTCTGCCTTATCATGAGAAACGCCTCTTTTGCTGTAACGGTCTTGCTCTTTCAATTAAAATGAATTTTGCTCAAATATTGCAATTTGTGTGGTATATCATGACTATTCTGTAATAAAATTTAAGCCTTTGCTTTTTTTTTAATTCGCATCAATGCAAAAGCATCAAACCAATATATGTACAAATATTTTAATGTAAATATAATATTTGGCATAAATGACAATAATAAGTTGTTTGTATTGTTTAGGTTGGCATGTAGCGTTTTAAAAAAAATTAAATTTTACATACTAAATCTAGTGATTGATTCGTCAATAGTGTCATAACATACGAAAAACAACAAAATTCAAATGGTTAAACAAGTTATATCAATGTTTATTTTACTTCTTGGAAGTTATGGCGTTTCAGCTCAAAGTACTTTCGGAGTTAAAGTAGCGCTAGGAACACTTCAAGCATCCGAAACCGAATCAATGGTAAGTACTGATGGTATTGTCGTAAGTCATAATCTCAAATTTCTAGATTACTCAAATGCCAATTCGATTGGACTATATGCAAATAAAGAAGCCAATTTCTTATTTGTACAAGCTGAGGTTTTGTACACAACATATAAGGCTAATTATTCGATCATATCATACATCGATGATGATTTACCCACTACGATGTTGGAGGAAACATCTCAGAATTTGGACTTACATGTGATTGGAGGCCTAAAATTCAATAATTTTAAGATCGGAGTAGGTCCAGTATTCCACAAATCCTTGGATTTTAACTCCGACCTATCGCAGTTTGGCTTTTACAATGAAAAGCGAAGAAATTTAAGCGCTGGTTTTCAAGCGATGATAGCCTATGACCTAGGTTTGTTTACTGTAGATCTCAAATACGAAGATGCATTCAACAATGTTGGGGATCATATTTATTTTGGAAATAATAAATCCAAGTTTAAATCTAATCTTAGTGTTTTAACCTTAGGACTTGGAATTGGATTTTAAGCGACTTGGTCAAAAAAATATTAGAAAAGGGTTCAAATAATTTTGGACCCTTTTTTTTATTCTCCAAAACTAATTTTTCATAAGTCAATCAGCTCAACTTAATTTTCGGATCCAATAGTTTGTATATTATATCAACAAGAATGTTAATTCCTATAAATACTACACTAGTAAAAACGACGCAGGCTAAAACAACAGGAATATCATAATTGATTAAAGCAGTCACAGTTAATTGTCCAAGTCCTTTGTAATTAAATACATTTTCAACAAAAAAGGCACCAGCTAACAAAGAAGCCATCCATCCGGATACAGCCGAGACAACAGGATTCATTGAATTTCGAAAAACGTGTTTTCTTATCACATTCGTGAATAAGAGCCCTTTAGCTTTTGCGGTTCGCACAAAATCTTGATTAAGCACATCTAAAAAAGCGCTACGACTCAATTGAGCCACCACAGCAAGAGGCCTAATACCCAAAGCGATCGAGGGAAGAATGAGGTTTTTAAACACAAATCGCTCTTCTCCAAGATCATTCATTTCAATAATACCTCCTTGAATATTAAGTCCGGTCAAATCATTTAACCAATATCCAAAAACTAGAGCCAACAAAATTGCACTTACATAACTAGGGACTGAATAACCTAAGATAGAAAATGAAACAATCGCATTGTCCAAAAAACTTCCCTTTTTTAATGCTGCTATGAGTCCAAATAAAATTCCAATCACTGTAGCAATTACAAAAGCCAATAATGCTAATAATATCGTTCGCGGTATCGCGGATTTAAGCATGTCAGATACCTCATTTCCGGTTTGAAAAGATTCTCTAAAATATGGTCGCTTGAGAAGCAATGATTTATTATCATTTATATCGATCAAACTAATTCCTTTGTAAGGATTGTTGCTAAGCTTATTTTTTGAGTCAATAGAAATGGGAGAAATATCTTTTAAATAAAGGTATAATTGCTGATGCAATGGAAGATTTAAGCCTAAGGCCTCTTTTTTAGCTTCTACCGTCGTAGTATCAGATCTCTGACCAAAAGTCAATCTAGTTGGGTCAACAGGTGCCAAGTAAATAATTGAACTGATCAAAACAACCACAATGATCATTGTCAATACCCCATTAAAAATTCTATCAATTAAAAAGCGAAACATATCTTTGAAGCTCAGCCCAAAATTAAGGATTCAGTACTTAATATATGCACGTTCTAAAATTAGCTTTTAAGGATATAATTCAATTCTCAGATAAAGACAAAGCATATCAGATTAACCCTGAACAGTTTAAAGATTACTTGTTTGATTTGCCAAGCTTGGATGGGATTCATAGGAAAATACAGGATAGAATTAAATATCCTATCGATCGCATTTTACTAAATCAGGTGCTTAATGATCAATATTCAAATCAACAATGTGATCATGCAGTCAAGCAAAATGTAGAATTGTTACTAGAAAGTAAAACCTACACCATCACTACAGCACATCAACCAAGTCTCTTTACTGGGCCTTTATATTACATCCTAAAAATTTTATCTTCTGTACGTTTATGCCAAGTGTTAAAAGAGACGTTTCCCGATTTTAATTTTGTGCCCATTTTTGTTCATGGCGGAGAGGATCATGACTTTGAAGAAATTAATCATGCTCAAATTTTTGGAAAGCGAATAGAATGGACAAATGATCAAAGCGGATCATGTGCTCGAATGACAATAGAATCTTTAAAAGAATCGATCGAACAACTAGAACAAGTATTGGGTAAAAATGAAAAGGCAAAGTTTATCATCGAAGCACTTAAAAATAATTTCTCATCCAGTGCCAGTTATGGAGAATTTTGCTCAAAATTCGTAAATACTTTATTTGGTAAATTTGGATTAGTTCAGATAAACATGGACTCTTCCCGCTTGAAAGAAGCCTTCGCCGATATAATAAAAAAGGAGTTGACGAGTCGTTTTAGTGAGGTTTTAGTAAATCGACAAATAGAATCTCTCGAATCATTTTAAAAAACACACCTAGGAACATTAATCTTTTTTATATAAGCGAAAACCGAAGAGATCGCATTGTTTTTGAAGACGGAAAATATCAAATTAAAGGCACTGACAAATCATTTACGGAAGATGAAATATTAGCAGAGCTTAAAACAAATCCAAGAGTCTTTAGTCCGAATGTAATTTTGAGGCCTTTGTATCAAGAGCGGATTCTACCTAATCTAGCTTATGTCGGAGGAGGTGGAGAACTAGCCTATTGGCTCGAAAGAAAACTTCAATTCAATGAGGCTAAGATATCTTACCCTATTTTAATTCGTCGTAACTCCATTGGCATTTTAAGTGCAAAGAATTACAAACAGTGGCAAGCTTTCGATTTGGACTTTACCAGTTTCGTAAAGCCAATACATCAATTGGAAAAAAGCTATATTAAGGATAATTATGAAATGCCATATTCCTTGACCAAAGCCAAAGAGCAATTTGAGTCTTTATTTCAAGAACTGCATGAGGAAATCAATTCTATAGATCCTAGTTTGGCCAAAGCGATATTGGCAGAAGCTAAAAAGTCAAACAATGGGTTAAGTATGATTGAAGCAAAATTGTTGAAGCATTTTAAAGGCAAAAATCAAGTAGATTTAATGAGGATGCAAAAGGTTTATGATTTTCTATTTCCTGACAACTCTCTTCAGGAGCGCAAGGTAAACTTCCTGCAATTCTATATAAATTATGAAGGCGACTTTTTAGATGATTTGATGAAGTACCTAAATCCTTTGGAAAAGGATTTTCAGATAATGGTGTTAGACTAAGCTTCTTGTGCTCTAAAAATTGTTAGTATCTCATCTAAGCGTTCTCTTAAGTTTCTACGGTCAACTATAAAATCTAAAAATCCGTGATCTAGAAGAAACTCGGATCTTTGGAAGCCTTCTGGTAAATCACGCTTAATCGTTTCTTTAATTACTCGAGGGCCAGCAAATCCGATCAATGCATTAGGTTCTGCAAAATTAATATCGCCAAGCATCGCATAAGAAGCCGTGACTCCTCCAGTCGTTGGATCTGTTAAAAACGAGAAATACGGTACCCCTGCTTTTGAAAGCATAGCCAATTTGGCACTTGTCTTCGCCATTTGCATTAAAGAAAACGCTGATTCCATCATTCGTGCTCCACCCGATTTAGAAATGATCATGAGAGGAGTTGTTTTGTCCATGGCATAATCTACTGCTTTCGAAATTTTTTCTCCAACAACAGAACCCATGGATCCACCGATAAAACTAAAATCCATAGCGGCAATAATGAGATCTTTCTTGTTGACCTTTCCTATAGCCACCGTAATGGCATCGTTCAACTCAGTTTTCTCATGAGCTTTTTTTAGTCTGGCAGAATAAGGCTTTAAATCTTTGAATTTTAAAAAGTCCTTTGCTTTATATTCTGAATACAATTCTTTGTATTTACCATCGAAAATGATATCGAAATAATCAAATGAGCCTATGCGTACGTGATAATCGCATTTAGGACAAATGAAGAAATTTTCCTTCAATTCCTTATAGGTGTTTGCCGTTTGACAATCTTTGCATTTATGCCAAAGCCCATCAGGAGCTTCTTTTTTAAATTTTGTGGCAGTCTGAATTCCGTCTTTAAGTCGCTTAAACCAGCTCATGCGAACCGTTTTGTTTTATTGGAGTATACCGGTTAGTTTAGGCAAATTTAGAGAAATATATAGCTCAACAAAGTTTAATTCGAGGATATTAGAAATAAGTCTTGTTAATCTTAATTTTACAGATGATAAGTGTTTTTAATATTTAGCAAAAGGAAATGAAAATAGCTTTAATCGGATATGGGAAAATGGGCAGAAAAATTGAGGAGATTGCTGTCGATCGAGGCCATTCAATAGAATTAAAAATTAATTCAAAAAATCTGCCGGATCTCACTGTAGAAAATTTAAAAAATATTGATGTAGCTATCGAGTTTAGTACTCCTAATTCCGCTCTTCAAAACATTTCATTTTGCCTACAAAATAAGATACCTACAATCAGTGGCTCAACAGGTTGGTTACAAGAATTTAACAAAGTTGAAGAAATCGTCAAAGAATCGAATGTCGGTTTTTTGTATGCCTCAAACTTTAGTTTAG
>JAHDHU010000056.1 GCA_020631135.1 Saprospiraceae bacterium
GGCAAAACCACATTGTTTTATGGCTTTAACTATTGCCGTTCTCTCTTTACCTTTTTTTAACCTGTTAAGATACTTTTTGTAGAGTTTTGCTGCTTCCTCATATCTTTCTAAAGCGTGCATAGACAAGGCAGAATACTTAAAAAACTCATTGGATTTGTTACCTAAGGTTTCGGCTTTGGCCAAATCGTACAGGCATTTTTCCGGATTGTTTGTGTAGTAATGGCAAATGGCACGACGTATTAGTGAAGCTTGTCGCTTTTCAATCTTGTCGTATAAATTATAAAATTTTATTGCTTTCGAATACTGACCCGCTTCGAAATATTGATCTGCCTCTTTCTTTTGGGCCATAAGATTCTGTACTCCCAAAGTGAGTAAAAGAAAAAGCAAGAATTTTATAAAGCTAGGTCTCAAAGGTGTTTAAATATTTAGGTCTTTATCAAAAGCCTCGAGGTAGTC
Source organism: Saprospiraceae bacterium (assembly GCA_020631135.1). Classification (GTDB taxonomy): domain Bacteria; phylum Bacteroidota; class Bacteroidia; order Chitinophagales; family Saprospiraceae; genus JAHDHU01. The sequence goes on from JAHDHU010000056.1 coordinate 457, forward strand.
ACCAATTCTTCTCAAAAACGAGCCTCCCAAAAATCCATCAACAACCCTGTGGTCATATGATAACGATAAAAACATCATTTGTCTTATGCCAATCGAATCTCCTTCTGGAGTTTCTATCACAGCAGGTTTCTTACGAATTGCACCAACTGCCAAAATAGCCACTTGAGGCTGATTGATGATCGGAGTTCCCATCACATTTCCAAAAGTACCCACATTGGTTAATGTAAATGTACCTCCACTTATCTCATCAGGTTTTAAAGCGTTCTTTCTTGCTCGACCGGCCAAATCATTCACTGATTTAGTCAAACCCATAAGGTTTAAATAATCAGCTTTTTTTATTACAGGAACGATTAAGTTACCTGAAGGTAAAGCCGTTGCCATTCCGATATTAATGTCTTTTTTGACAATTATTTTGTCTCCGTCTACACTCACATTTACTCGAGGAAAATCTCGTAAGGCTTTAATTACAGCCTCCATAAAAATTGGAGTAAATGTGATCTTCTCACCGTATTTATTTTGAAAATCTTTTTTAACCTTGTTTCTCCAATTAACAATGTTGGTAACATCAACTTCTACAAAAGAAGTCACGTGTGGAGAGGTTTGCTTACTCATCACCATATGATCAGCAATCATCTTTCTCATTCGATCCATCTGAATAATTTCATCTGCACCACTTACAGAAACTGCAGGTGCATCATGAATACTTGTTTTAAAGGCATGAGTGGCCACTGGTGAAGAAACCTTCGTTGCCCCAACGCTATTTGATGATCTATTTGCTAAATATGATAAAATATCTTTCTTGGTTACTCTTCCATTAGAACCACTTCCAGATATTGTTTCTAATTCTGCAGAAGAAATATTTTCTTTGGAAGCGATGCTCCGTACCAATGGAGAATAAAAACGATTTGCACTTCTGGCAGGTGTATTCGAAGCAGTCGTAGTAGAAGTATGTTCAACCTGAGCAACTTGCGGGACAAAAGGAATTTCTTCTTTCTTTTTTTCTACAATTGGTGGTGTATCTATTTTTATGTCTTTCTTGATTTCCTCTTTTGCGGGAGCTTCTCCAGGAGCATCATTAGAAGAAGCAGCATCACTTTCTATCCGCGCAATGGTCTTTCCAATCTCTACAACATCTCCTTCTTTAAATAAAATTTCGCTCAAAGTTCCTTCGACTGGTGAGGGAATTTCAGAATCAACTTTATCCGTAGCTATTTCTAATACAGTTTCATCCATTTGGATCGGATCACCTACTTTTTTATTCCATTTAAGGATGGTGGCTTCCATAATACTTTCACCCATTTTTGGCATTATCAAGTCTACTAAGGCCATATTCTGATTTTTTGCAAAATTAATTTATTTAAGCTTGCCCAATAAGATATTTTCTCAATAAGTTGAGCGCATGAGTTGCAGTTAGTTTGATATTTTTATCTCTATCTTTTTGAAGGTTTAACTTTTTGGTTATCCTTCGATTTCCATCGGAAAGGGCCAACCAAATTGTGCCCACTGGTTTGTCTTCTGTACCTCCTCCTGGTCCTGCAATTCCTGATATGGAGATGGCCACATTTGCATTGGTTCTATTTAAACAGCCTTCCACCATTTCAATGACAGTTTCCTCGCTTACTGCACCATGATTTTGCAAGGTTTTACTGCTAACACCCAATAAGCTCTCTTTAAGGGCATAGGAATAGGTGACAAAACTTCCCTCCAAATATGCCGAGGAACCCGGTACTGAAGTTATGAGATGTGTGAGATAACCACCAGTACAACTTTCAGCGAATGCTACTTTAAGATTTTTTTGGATCAATAATTTACCAATGGCATCCTGCATCGTTTCATCATCATAACCGAAAATTATATCTGGAATGCATTTTTCGATTTTTGTAACAATATCATCTAACTCTTTTTGAAGTTTAGGTAAATCATCTCCTCGACCACTTATCCTCAAACGCACCTGCATCAAACCGGGCAAATAGGCTATTTTAAAATTATCAGAAAACTGGTCTACGATATGTTGAATTAGTTCTGCAATCTGAGACTCACCTCTACCAACAGTTCTGATTGTCTTTTTAAGGTAAAAGCCTTTTCCAAATTCATCCAGCAAAATTGGTTTTAATTCTTTGTCAAAAATGGATTTCATTTCATAGGGTACTCCTGGCATGGAGACTAAAATCTTTTCTTGGTGTTTAAATAGCATTCCAGGAGCTGTACCCAAATTGTTTCTAAGCAAGGAAGAACTTCGTGGCATGTAGCATTGGTCCTTGTGTGCCTTCAAAGGTTTTCTTCCTAGCTTTTCAAAAAAGCGTTGGATCTTATTATAAGTTGCTTCATCAAAGTACAATGAGTCATCTAAGTAATTTACCAAAGCCTTTTTAGTGATATCATCTTTGGTCGGACCTAAACCTCCGGTCATTAGGATTAAATCCGCATTCGCGAATGCGGAATCCAATGCATTATGGATTGCTTGTTCACTGTCCTCAATAGAAAGAATTTGAACCACTTCAATACCCATAGCACTTAATTGATCCCCTATCCATGCAGAATTAGTATCAATCACTTGCCCTATAAGTAGTTCATCCCCTACTGTAACGATTATCGCTCTGGTCATTTACAATATATATTTGAGTTCATAAAGATTAAAATGTTCAAGGCCATGATATCGTTCAATTTTAAGACGACCTAAATCGTCAACCCCTTTGATTTTTCCAGAAAATTTTACACCGTTTGCATCCAAATACTCATGAGTTTCGTCAAGTCGATATAACAAAAATCGATACATATTTTGGGGCTTTGCTTTTCTGATTTTAAAAAGCTCTTTGTAATACATATTGATTTTTTCTAGTAGCTTAAACATCTCGATTTGGATATCATAGTTAATGTTAGAAATTTGAGATAAAGAGATGGGATTGGGAGCAGATGATAGAAAAACTTTTTGATTTAGGTTGAGCCCGATACCGACAATCGAATTTTTAATGAGTTTTCCATGTACAAAATTTTGAATTAGAATTCCTGCAATTTTATGATCTCCTATGTAAATGTCATTCGGCCATTTAATCCTTATTGGATCAATGATTTCTTCCTTTTCTACCAAATAGTCTGCAATAGCCAAACTTATAATTTGACTCAAGAGAAACTGTCTTTCTATTGGAAGTCCAGGTTTCAGAATAATTGACAATAACAGATTTTTGTTCTTTTCGCTCTCCCAAGTATTTCCCCGTTGTCCTTTACCTCCAGTTTGATAGAGAGCTTGGACACCAAATCCTTCCAAAATATGTTTTTCAGATTCTATTTTATCGACTAAAAATCTATTAGTCGAATCGACATGATCGAGCGATGTAATGTTCCAATTTATATCCATTGGTTGATCTAAGGTATGGGATTTCTAATTTTAGTAAATTTGAAGGTTTTTAAAATCAAATTAGCATACTAAAAATAACATTTGGTTAAACAGAATATTGCTCATTTTCCTCAAGTTGCTACAAATGAACTTTGCGATCAGATTATTGAGGCGATCCAGGATGTAAAAGGTAAAAACATTGTCAAGATTGATTTAAGAAAATTAGATGACGGCCCAACCGAGCTATTTATCATCTGCGAAGGTGATTCTACTACTCAAGTAAGTGCCATTGCTTCTAATATTCAAAAAAAATTAAGAAAGGATTTAGGTGTAAAGCCATTTCATTCAGAAGGGATGAAACATTCAAAATGGATTTTAGTCGACTATTTTGAGGTCATCGTCCATGTTTTCTATCCAGAAACAAGGAAATATTATGATATTGAGGATTTATGGAGTGATGGTGATTTTACGGAATACCAAGATTTATAAAGTTTAATCGAACGAAACGCTCATTTTTACGTTTTGAATACACATGGCAGATAAAAAGGATAATAACGGTAAAATAAAATTTAGCCCATATTGGATATACGGAGTCATCATTTTGGCAATGTTGGCTTTTAATATGTCGGTCTACCTAAATAACACCACCAAAGAAATAAGTAAGTACAAGTTTGAAGACCTCGTGAAGGCCGGAGATGTCAAGAAGGTGGAAGTGGTGAATAATGAAGAAGTTAGGGTTTTTCTAACCAAAGACGCGTTAGAAAAAGAAGCTCATAAAGATGTAAGACCTGGAAAATTTAATTCTTTGCAGGCCAACTATAAATTTCTTGCTGGAGACATCGCTTTTTTTGAAGAAAGAGTTCAGCATTTAAGAAGTGAAGGCTTTGATATAGATCCACATCATACCAAGGAAGTAGATTACATAGGTCCTATTTTAGGATGGGTACTGCCTTTGTTATTACTAATCGCCGTTTGGTTATTTATCATGAGAAGAATGAGTGGTGGCGCTGGTGGTGCTGGAGGACAAATTTTTAGCATTGGAAAGTCCAAAGCTGCTCTTTTCGATGGCAACTCTAAAGTCAAAGTAAACTTTAACGATGTGGCAGGATTGGATGAAGCCAAGGTAGAAGTCATGGAAGTAGTAGACTTTCTTAAAAATCCGAAAAAATATACTTCATTAGGAGGTAAGATTCCAAAAGGAGTTTTACTGGTAGGTCCTCCTGGAACTGGAAAAACATTATTGGCAAAGGCAGTAGCTGGTGAAGCTGGTGTGCCTTTCTTTAGTATATCTGGATCTGACTTTGTGGAGATGTTTGTAGGAGTTGGAGCATCCAGAGTAAGAGATCTTTTTAAGCAAGCTAGAGAAAAGGCTCCATGTATTGTTTTTATTGATGAAATCGATGCAATAGGTAGAGCAAGAGGTAAAAGTGCAATCCAAGGTGGCAACGATGAACGCGAAAACACTTTAAATCAGTTACTGGTCGAAATGGACGGATTCTCAACGGATAAAGGTGTAATCTTAATGGCAGCTACAAATCGACCGGATGTTTTGGATACAGCCCTTTTGAGACCAGGACGTTTTGATAGACAAATAGGTATCGATAGGCCAGATCTAAAAGGAAGAGAAGCCATATTTAAAGTTCACCTCAAAAACATTGTAATTAACGAAACGATAAAAGCCGAAATCTTGGCTGAAATGACCCCAGGTTTTGCGGGTGCTGAAATTGCAAATGTTTGTAATGAAGCTGCCTTAGTGGCCGCTAGAAGAGATAAAAAAGCAGTAGATCTAGATGACTTTAATTATGCCTTAGATCGGGTGATTGGTGGCTTAGAAAAGAAAAATAAGCTCATTTCTCCTAAGGAGAAAGAGATCATTGCATATCACGAAGCTGGTCATGCGATTTGTGGTTGGTTTTTAGAACATGCCTCGCCATTAGTAAAAGTAACTATTGTCCCGAGAGGTATTGGTACTTTGGGCTACGCTCAATACCTTCCAAAAGAAGAGTATATTACTCGTACTGAAGCTTTAAAAGATCGAATATGCATGACCTTAGGTGGAAGAGCCGCGGAAAAAATTGTCTTTGATAAAATTTCGACCGGTGCTCAAAATGACCTTGATCAGGTTACCAAAATGGCCTATTCGATGATTGCGATATATGGGATGAATAAGAAAGTAGGAAACGTTTCTTTCCATGCAATGTCTCAAGATAATTTTAATAAACCTTATTCTGATGAAACGGCAACATTGATTGATACTGAGGTCCGAAAAATGATTGATGATCAGTATACTCGTGCTCAAAAGCTTCTAAAGGATAAGCGCCATGAATTAAACCTATTGGCTGAGCAGTTATTAGAACACGAAGTGTTACTAAAATCTGATGTAGAACGATTGATTGGAGAACGACCAAAAGGATCTGCAGAACCTGTCGATGCAATACCTTTGGCATAAATTAGTAACACTGTTTAATAACATTACGCACCATTCTGCGAATGCATAAGCAGATCTAATTGTAGAATTTGACTCTGAAAAGTACGAAGCTTTTACTTGTCTTGAGCTAAATCAGATTTATCAATAAGTCGGAATCCATTTCCATGAATATTGACTATTTCTAGATTTTCATCCTTTTTAAGATACTTTCTAAGTTTCGTTACAAATACATCCATTGACCTTGCAGTAAAGTAATTGTCTTCACCCCATATCTTAGTCAAAGCTTCTGATCTTTGAAGAACATCGTTTTTGTAAATGCAAAACAATCTCAATAAGTGAGCTTCTTTTGGAGACAATTTATCTGGATCCTCACCATTAAAAGAAAGTTGTCTAAGCGGGTAATTAAAATTATACTGACCTAAAACAAACTCCTTAATATCATCTTTAGGATCTGGTTTGGTTTGTGATCTTTTAAGTATGGCTTGGACTCGATAAAGTAATTCTTCAGAATTAAATGGTTTAGCGATGTAATCATCTGCTCCGATTTTAAATCCTTGAAGAACATCTTCTTTTAATGTTTTTGCCGTCAAGAAAATGATTGGGACTTCTTTGTCCTCTTCTCTAATTTCTTTTGCTAAAGTAAATCCATCTTTCTTTGGCATCATTACATCAAAGATGCAAAGGTCAAATTCGCCATTTTTATAAGCAACGTATCCTGCCTCACCATCAGTGGCAAGGGTGACATTGTATTCATGCATCTCTAAATAAGAGCGCAATACATCGCCAAAATTTTGATCGTCTTCAACTAATAATATTCTGTTCGTCATGTTTGAAGTGGTAGCTTTTATTTATACGTTAAATTTCAATGGTGGTAACTACACCTCCTTTTCATTTTTAGGTAATATGACAGTAAACGTTGAGCCTTTCCCTAATTCACTTTGGACATTTATCCTCCCTTTATGCGCATCCGTTATTGCCTTTACATAACTTAATCCCAAACCAAATCCTTTCACATCGTGGATGTTACCAGTATGTACGCGATAGAATTTATCAAAAATATGCTTTAAAGATTCATTTGACATTCCTATACCTTCATCTTTGACAATAATAGAAATTGTATCACTTGTTCCAGAAGTTGATACAGTTATTGCCGGTTTATCCTTGCTGTACTTGTTGGCATTATCCAATAAATTATGAATAATATTAGACAAATGAGTCACATCCCCATGAATAATTGGTGTCGAATCATTTAAAGACATTTGTATATATCCTCCTCTTTTTTCTACTTGTAGCCTAATATTACCCACAGCCTTATGTATCAAGTCATGCATATTGACCTCAGTAACATTAAGCGTGAAGTCTCTTTTGTCAATTCTAGCCATTTGCAAAACCTTTTCGACTTGTTTAAGCATCCTGCGATTTTCAGTTTTAATGATATTGGCAAATCTTGAAACTTTTTCTTCTTCCGAAATAATATTGGGGTTGGTAATCGAATCCGCAGCCAAAGAGATAGTAGCTATCGGAGTTTTAAATTCGTGGGTCATGTTATTGATGAAATCAGTCTTCATTTCTGAAACCTTTTTTTGCCTTAAAATGACAAAAATGGTGTAAGAAAAGCAGGCCAGAATCAATCCGGTAAAAAACAAGGTGCTCAACAATACCGGCCAGACATTAGACCAAAGCCAAGTAGATTTACGCGGGAAAAATAATTTTAAAAATCCTGGTGTTTCGACCTCATTGTTAAAGAGACTTACTTTGTATTCTGATTCGTAAAGAGAGCGATTGATACCAGAATTGGAGGCTTGGGAAGATTCTCCAATTTCCGCCACATAATGCCCATTGAGAATTGTAAATGATTGGCTTTCGTTTGAAAATATTCCATACTCATACTCCAGATTTATACCCTGATCTTGAAGCGCTTGTCTTAAATAGGCATCCAGTTTGTCAATTTTTATTTTGTTGATCTTTTCTTCTCCATCAAACAAATTTTGAAGTGCCTTCATTGTTAATGCATCTCTCGTAAGACTAGCACTGGGTATAAGATCAATCTTCTTCTGTTGACTTTTAGTAAATATATTTTTCGAGAAATTAATGGATTCTTGCTCTTCGTCTTCCTCAAGCTTTTCTTTAACACCATTGAGCGCCATGGTTACTCGATCTTCAAAATTCATTTCGTTAAGATCAATAGACCAGTTTATACGATAAAACTGAATAATGGTAATCCCGATTAGAGAAATCGTCATCCCAATTATAATCGCCCAAATTGCCTTTTTATCCATAATGCACTATAAATATCCGACTTTAATAAAGAAGGATAAAACAGCATTTAATTTATCTAAAAAGCTAAGGTCAAAATGTCTCGATTTTTTAACAAAATTTTCAATTTGAAAATATAGAAAACAATGAAAGCGCCTGATTATCAATCAACTAGAATAGATTTAAATCGAAATCTCAATTTTGCCAGTTTTTTTCCTTAACTAAGTTTTAACCTATCCAATACAACCGTCAAAATAGTATATATGCTACTTTTGTAAAACTTCAACAATTTTTGAATCAAGAATTATGGAAAAATTACAAAACACCATTACGGTTTTATTGATTGGTTTTTTCTGTGCTTATACGGTAAATGGTATCGCGCAAACGGACAAACCTGCAACCAAAGAAGCTCAAACAGAATTTGTCATTGTCAAGAAGACGATAAAAAATGGTATTGAAAAAGTAGAAAAAAGTGTGTTTAAAAGTGATGAATTAAATAGTGAGGAATTGGAAAAAATGCTTCAAGAAGGAGGAGATAAAGTAGATGTAAATATTTGGAAAACTGATGGAGCTGAATTACCATTGACGAAAGTCAAGATTGTGAACTTGCAAACGATAAAACCAAAGTTTTTTTAGAGAGTAAAGGAATTAAGCTGGAAGATGTACAATCACTGGATATTTCGATCGAAGGAGATACGGACGATGGGAAAGACTTTTACACGAAGGTGATACAGTTGGTTGATAAAGATGGAAACAAAAAAGAGTTTACAGTAACAGGTACTGAAGCAGAAATAATGGATACCCATAAGGTAGTGATGAATGATACTCACAAACCCAAGTTGGGGGTTATGGTCGAAAACCATGAAGAAGGTGTTTTGGTTAATGAAGTAATCGAAGGAAGCCCAGCAAATGAAATGGATCTTCAAGCTGGAGATATAATTGTGGCAATAAATGATAACCCTACTAAAGAACTTAATGATCTTTTAGAAGCTTTAGATAAGACTCAAAATATTGCTGTTGTAAGTTACTTGAGGGATGGAAAAAGAGTAGCCAATAAGGTGGAATTAAAAGATTTTGATTACCCCAAAGGGGAATCTAAAACTATGATTGTGAAAAAAATACGATCTGATAAAAAATAAAGTTTCGCTAAAAGAGAATAAAAAAGGGTGTGCTAATAATTAGCACACCCTTTTTTATTTATCGTTTGCTATCTCTTTATTGCAAATTAAATCTGGCTGTCAAACCACCATAATATCTTGTGGTTTTGGTGGTGCCACTCGCAGTATTTACAGGTTTGCTTGACTGGTAATCAAAGAACAAGCGCAAGGTCAGATTTTCATTTATGTTATAATCCACGGATGGATTAAAACTAACTGAACGTTGTCCTCTTGTACCTTGAGCATCAACCAATCCTTGAACATATTCGTGTTCATGAGTAATGTCATCTTGGAAAGAGAAATCGAAGTTGAAAGTAAGATCCCGAGGTCTATTGTTGTTAACATTGCCTCTTCCCAATCCTCCTCTATTGTTTTTCTTCTTGGTGTCCTTCTTATCTTCCTCGGCATCCTCTTCATCACCTTCTTCTCCATCCTTCTTTTGACGTTTCTTTTTAGCTTTTTTGTCACCAGTTAAAAATCCTATATTGACATCCTGCTTTGTCCATCCGAGTCCGACAGTCATTCCTGTGCTTCTCTTTTCTGTGAGCTTACCTAAAAGATCAGTGGATAAATCCAATGCCCTTGATTTTTTATAATCAATATTAAAAACAAGGTCCTTCTTGGTCTTCATCTGAATCCCTAAGAGCGGTGAAAATTGTTCAGAAATCTGAACGGTTGGTACTTCAAATCTGGAGTAATAGTTTCCACTTACAGGATTGGTCGCATTATAATTTTGCGTGGTAAAGTCCAAATTTGTTCTGAACTGATTTATTCGCATCGTCCCTTTGTAGGTATGTGTCAGTGTAAACTGAGACAATATATCTTCAAAAAACGGAAGACTCTTTAAGCCATTGTACCTCAATGTCCAATTGGGCTTTGGTAAAAATGAATTTCTCGAGACCTCGTAAATCAAACCGGCAGTTGTTTCTTGACCGGCATCTCTTCTCACCCAACTTTCGTCTAATGCTCTACCTGTATAAGTCGAAATAAATGCTGGTAAAACCACATTCGAATGAACTGCCCCAAATCCTTCTCGATATAATGATCCGTCCTCTGGGTGAGCACCTCCTGTCGGATTAAGCATTTGTGAAACTTCAGCACGCTTACCCAAAAACTCAGTATACATACCCACCACATCATTATTGAAGAAGGTATTTAATCCAAAATAGGTTATTTCAAAACTTCCAATCTCTCTACGAGTAATCTGTTGAAAGTCTTCACTTGTGTCTGAAGGATCCAAATCTTTAAAAGTTTCAAATAAATCCTTCGTAAACTGCTTTTTAAAATCTATAGTCAACTTTAAATCTCTGTACGGTTCTATTTCCACTTTCATATCATAGGTCTGCGTACGTTTTTGAGACACTTGATTATTTAAAAATTTAGAAGAACTAATCCATCCTTTACTTTCGGCTTGTCTTAACCAATTATTTTCGTTGTTTAATGATAAATCCGGTTGCCATCCGCTCACAAATCCAAATCCTGGTGCATCAAACCCTTGAGATAATCCCATCAGATTTGGAACTAACGACGTATCTATACCTGGCACAATCGTACCTAAGGATTCTCGATAATTAAATTTGACACTTCGCAATGACAACAAAGGTCTCACCAATAATTTCGCGACCACAGAAGATCCTTTCTTTTTGGGAACCTTACGATCTTTGTCAGTTTTCGTTTCTTTTTTAGGTTCAGGTGCCTTACTTATGTCTCCCCTCTTTTTCTTTTCATCTTTGTCAACCTTCTTCTTTCTTTTACGTTTTCGCTCAACCTCTTTTAAAAATTTGGATTTCTTATATAATTTATCAAAACCAAATGTCGCGTTGAGGGTTCTTTCTTGACTATTTTCAATAATATCACCCATGTGTACACCATCTAATCCAACAAAGTCCAAAGACGAGGCTGTCCACCTGTAACCACCGTTATATTTTGCTTTTACGGTGACCCAATCAACAGCTGGTATATACTTTAACGGCGCTGTATAGTTGATATCAAATGTGTGCGAATAAGCTTTATTTCGACCGAAGTCCTTGAAATTGTTTTTCCAATGATCTTCAACTCTCGTATCATCTACGAGTCCTTGTAAGGTATCCCCTCTTACGTCAACCCATACCCTGTCTTCTGGATTACCGGCAACCCCTACCTGACGGTACTCATCAATTACAGCTTTATTGGTTGCATCGAAATTAAATTTCAAATTCTTAAAGAAATCCCATCGCAGGTAAATCGACGGTCGTCGAAAGTAAATTCTGGTTCGCCAATACCACTCGGTTCTCTAAATGTTCTAGAATTTACGAATCTTCGGATTTCAGTATTTACGTATAAACTACTCGGTAATGGATTAAAATTGAATTCTTTAACAATCTTGAGCCATTTACCTTTTACCTTTTTAAAAGGCTTAATAAACTTGGAACGGTTAGAATAATTATATTCTAATTTGAGTCTTTGATCTTTGGCCACCTCCTTTTCGATGATAAAGTCTCTTCTTTCAACTTCAGTCTGCGCATAGCTCAATGCCAAGTTTTCAACATCCCAAGGTTTGGGTGTTGTGCTCTTTGTCTTTTTCTTTTTTACCTTGGCATTGGGATCCGGCTTAGGAGGATCTTTCTTCTTCTTTTTGTTTTTCTTTGGCGCTGCTTTGCCTCCTCCTCTTTCTTTTCTCACATTCGTGAAATTGAAAGTACGTATGGTCTCTACTTCTTTGGATCGCGCCAAAGCCTCATTTGGATTTATGGTTTCATCATAAGTCAAATCCAATTCGTATGCATCGAATTCTGGAGTGACGATGTTTTTCGCATATTGAGCATAGAAAGGTACACGTAGGTTCCATCTATCCGGGAAAAACTTACCCAGATTTAAATCCGTAGCTACATCGTATTTAATGACCGATTCTTTCGCCCGTTCATTTACCTTTTGGTCAAGCGCTCCCCAACCCAAGGTACTAAACCCAGCGGAAGAGGTGATGTTTCCTAAATCAGCCATTTGGACTTCTAGTCTCGTTTCTCCGGCCATACCGCCTCTTTCTTGGAGTCCAGTTAGTCTCAATTCATTTATCCAAACCTCACCACAAAATGTCTTACCAAGGTCTTGAGTTCTATTTCGAATACCGATTTCAATACCCTTGACATATCCCAAACTAGGAATACCTTTAATGGTTAACCGTGCAGTATCTACATCGATTGTATATCTATTGCTAGTGGGCTCACCAGCAGCGTTTCTTAGAATTTTAAGATCCGTCAAGGCTTCCAGCGGGAGCTCGATCATGTTTTCATCAGGCCAAATGTTTTCTTGAGACTGAGGACTCGGATGATCAAGCGTTGACATTTTTAATGGTATCTCGTACTCATAATAGTTATTGATAAAGTCTTTACCTATTCTGACATACAAGAAGAGTTCGTCATCTCCAAAAGCATCGATCTGGCTCAAAGCATTCTCCGCATGGGTAAAGAGTTCAATATTTTCGAATACCCTCAAATCCAACTGGGTGTTTTTAAATACTGCCGCTCCACAGTTATCACCACTATTGGTAGGATCATCAAAATTTGGCAGATCACATACACGTATTGCCAAAGATTTTTCATCTTGGGCCAAGGCTTGAGTAGAATTAAAAAACTGCTCTCTTTGAATACCGGGAGGCAATTTATAACCGAAAGGAGCTTTGTTTGGATTTTCTTGGACACCCACATCATCAATAGAAAAATCGATATTCAGAGGTAATCCTCCATCACCACACAAAATCTGTTGTCTCCTCCAAGTATTTCGAACAAACTCCATTTCTGCAAATCGGAAGGTCTTCTGAGTAGCAAAACCTGTAGCGACCATACGCATAAACTGGATAGATCTAAACCCTTGAATACCGCCTACAGGTCTACCTTGTGCTATAGGAATTTGGAAACGATACCAATGCTCTGGGTCTTCCATTCCTTCTGGACCAGGGATAATCCTTGTCTCTCTCCAAAAAGGAGTGTTTAATGAATCCAACTCTCCACCAACGTTTTCAAGGACCAATCTATATTCGTAAAAGCTCTCCCCAGTGTTTAGTGAACTGTTTCCATTTAAGTCCTCTCTGTCCGGTCTCGGATTACCACGTATAAATTGTTGTTGATTAGTTGCATTATTATTTACAGGAAAATTACCTTGAGGATTATTCGACCACTTTAAAACTTCTACCAAATTATTGGTATCCTGAGGAGGAAGCAAAGCTTTAAAAGTTGTATTGTTTAGATAAGCGAAATCATCAAAAGAAGGATCTCTTCTCAACTGATCAGCAGGAATTCCCAATCCTTCAATTTCGTTTACATAATCGAGAAATTTTTCATTCTCTCCACCATTATCTAATCCATCCAATCCTAAATCCTGAGCAGGTGCATTTTGAACATTAAAACCCTCGATAAAAGGTACTCTGTCAGGCACTCTACCCCATTTAGATTCTTGGATTGGTATATTTTCATTATCAACAGGAACTGCATTTTCAAAGAATTGAAGATTATCTCTTAAAACGTCCTCTGACACATTTCCCAAATGGAAAATAATTTCGCCCTTTTCACCACTCCCATCTGAGTAGGTATGTGTATTTCCATCTCGGTGTTCCTTAAAAGGATTGAGCATCCAAAAATCAAGGTATTCGATATTGGCTGTTTGAAAGTCATTGTTGGTAAGATATCGTTGGATCCCTGCCCATCTGGTTTCTGGTTCAGCCAATGCAATAAAGTTTCCATCTGTCTGTTGAGATTCTTCAATGTCCACGCCAGCAGAATAATCCGAAGCTTCAATATCAAAATTATACGGTCCTCTTAAACCAGGAAAGTAATTTACATCGAAGGTAAAAAGATCAGTGATCTGGAATGCAAACTGCCTTTCCGAGAAAAGTTCAGTTTGATCTATTCTTCTTGTATAAGAATCATCACCATCTTCGGCTTTTCTAACATTACGATCAGCGACGTACCAATTCATCAGCGCTCGATTGTAACCATTGGCAAGGTCATTCTCCAAAACCCCTTCTCTCCATTTTTGAGTTTGCGTGCCATCGGCCAACTCAAAGTCAAGTCCATCTTCTCCGTAGTTTGGTGTACTCGCCAAGGTCCACAGGTTCGTTTGATTACCTATCGGAATGGGACTTCCGGCTCCTTCAAAATCGTCTATACTTACCACACCACCTTTGCCTCCATCGTCACCTTGGGCGTTGATTCCTCTTGAGTGACCTGGTTTTAAACCAGCGATCTCTGCGGTGAAATTGATATTGGATTTTTCTTTTGTTGAGTAAAAAGGAAGTTTATCCACAGCACGCGTTACCCAATCGGCTTCTTTTCCGTAAGTAAGGTCTATACCTAGTACCCTATTATTGATTGGATCTTCACCAACATTTACTTTTTGTGTAAATGGACGTTCTTTTAATTTTAAATAGGTAGCTCCTAAATTTAAATGCTCACTAAAGGTGTAATCGGCTCTTACACCAATCATATTTTTTTGTTGCAAACTAAAGAGCGAATTGTCCTCAAATGATACATTTATCGGTGCACCAGATTGCAAATAAGATGGATTGATTATCCTTAGTCTTCCGATCCCATAATCCACTTCATAATCCACACCCTCCTGCAAAACAGCAGAACCAGAGGTCACTTTTACAGAACCCTGTGGCAAATTCCAAGCTCCTAAAGAAATTTCGGAAGAAACTGATGACTTAAATTCCACTTTCATCAAGAAAAGATTCTTTTCTAATCTTTGCTCTGCAGCGAAATAGGTACTGTCGTAGATTTCTTGGAATTTAAAAGAATCTATATTCGTGATGTTGGTCAACCCTTCTAAAGCACTGCCGAAAGGCTCCAATTTTGGAAAGTAAATGCTTCCCGTTCTGTTGTTAACAGTGAGTCCATCGACATAATCAAAAATTCCATCTGGCTGTGGATCTAGAGTTGCGTTTAATCGATCTAGGTCAAATAGATTCAATAAAGGTGTAAAACTAGAGTCACCAGGCAAAAACTTCTTTAGTGATCCATTAGAGTTGTCTTCAAAAAATATATCGAATTTGAAATCTTCTTGATTCAACTGAGAAGTCCCTACAGAGTAAACATTTTTCATCATCAGGTCCCAAGCAGAAAGATCTGTTCTCTGATTAGAACTCTTCAATAACTTGGTATAGATGACCTTTTCGGCTTCAACCTCAACCTCCATGTTTTCATTTTCGGTTACACTACTGGTCGCACCGACATCCGTAGGCTCACCCACTTTAAACAACTCATCTGCACAATAAGAGTAATTGTATTCGTAAGCAACCGCCAAAACTTGATCACTTCTCAACCTAATATTTAAGGAAATAAATCCTAATTGCGGGTGATACGTAAATTCACTAGGAGTCAATTTTCGACCTCTAAAGGTTTCAAAATCTCTGGTCTCCTGCATCATAAAGTTGCCACCTCGAAGGTTGGGAGCCACCTGATTTTTTAGTCTATTGACATCTGCCATATCCCCTTCGATCAGATTCGGATATAATTCGGTCACGAAATTATCCGGAAGAATGATTAAATTTTCGTCCCGTCTACCCAAAGAAACATCCAAAACATCGTATGGATTATCATCATTGTGATATAAATCTCTATCGGTCTCACCCAAATCTGCAATAGCACAAATCTGTCTACTGGTAGAAGGATTATCATTTCGATAATTGCTGACCCAAACTTCGACATTCACGATATTGGCTAGACTTCTCACATTTGGCACTGTTTCCAATGCTCTTTCGTAGTTGTCTCGAAAATAATGTGACAAGAAAAAGTGCCTGTTTTCATCATATTCGGTAGGCCTTATCTCAACCTCTTGCTTTAAAGCTCCACCTTCTATGGTTAGCGTTTCTTGATTTGATCTTTGCTGAGAAAGCAATGTGGTCAATCGAAGTCGTCCAAATTGCAATTCTGTTTTTATACCAAAAAGACTTTGCGCTCCCTGAATTAGATTACTCCTCAATGGCATAGAAACATTTCCAGCTTCTATTTTTTTGATTATATCATCTTCCGAAAATGCCTCCGTATCGTATTCTAGCTTTATTTTTCGATCAAAATCGAAAGAAGCCTCTGTGTCATAGTTAAATCCTAAATTTAATTTATCACCGATCTTACCTTCTACACTCAACTGAATACCCATATCAAAATCAGGCAAAATACCTTGATTTCTTTGGTTAATGGTTAAACTGGGGTTTTCGATAATGGATGATTCTAAACCAAAGGTCAAATCAATATTACCTTGTGGTTCGATCGTCATGGTATTTCCACCAAATAATCTATCTACGAGAGATTTTTCCAATGCAATTTTTGACATTGGATCTACTTTGCCTGAATCACTTTTTTGACCTGTGGTTATTCCTGCAAGTTTGCCGAAATATTCTTGTTCTGATTTTTTGCTTTGGTATTCTAAATATTCCTCAAAAGTGAGATAACTGGGTGTTCTGAAATATTCGTCACCTATTTTTTCTAGAATGATATAATTACCAGTTTCAGGGTCGTATTCGACCTCTTGAGTAATCTCCTTCGTTTGTATATCGAATGGATTATAGGTGTCATCTGTAATGAAATCATTGAATCTATCCTTAGCAGGAATGGTATCAAGGGCTATGCTTGGTTCAAGTACGTATTCATCTTTTAGATCATACCCACTTGAAAAACCGAAACAATAACTTATAAACAAACTACAAACGACAACAATACTTAATTGTCTAAAAATCATATTCTGCACAATGCATTATTAAAAACACTTACTAAAAACGACTCAAATCGCAAAGAAGTATCTGCGATTGATGTTTATTTTACCGTATTAGGATAATAGTTTTAAAGATTTTTTAATCAATTCTTCAACTTGCTCCAGTTCAGGTTCTTGGGAGAGAACCATATCCACTTTTTTCAAAACCATATTCTTTTGGAAGCCCAATGATTGTAACGCAGAAATAGCTTCTTGGCGTATAGAACTATTGCTGTTTGATCCAACTATTTTCACTTCATCAATTCCTCCTGACTTTAAAATTTTGTCTTTCAAATCTAAAATTATCCTTTGTGCTGTTTTTGCCCCTATTCCTTTAACTGCTTTAAATCGTGCAACATCTTCATTAACAATACATTGTCTTACTTCATCGGCAGTCATGGCACTCAATATTACTCTTGCCGTGTTTGCACCTATCCCAGAAACAGAGATCAATGATACAAATGTCTCTTTTTCTCTTTCACTTATAAATCCATATAAAGTATGTGCATCCTCTTTAACCTGGAGATAGGTATAAATCTTAACACGGTCAACCCCATCCAATTTGCTATATGTATTTAGACTGATGTTAACGTGATAAGCAACACCTCTAGTTTCGATGTAAACATAAGTCGGTGTCTTAAACGTGATTTCTCCTTTAATATATGCCAGCAAAGCCTAAGATTTAATAAGCAAAAGTAACAGAAATCATTATCATATTATAATTTTTTGTAATAT
>JAHDHU010000057.1 GCA_020631135.1 Saprospiraceae bacterium
TTTGAGTGATTTGTGATAATTGGTAATTGCTAGATTATATGACTTCAGTTCGAATTGCTTGTTTGCCTTTTTATAAAGCTTTTGCGAATAAACCGAAGTTACACAAAGACCAAACAGCATGAAACCAACCAAAAATAGCTTCTTTGACATGTGTACGAGTTTTCTTACTAATATTATAAAAATCAAATATATGAAATTACCTGCTTAACAGGTAATAATATATTAACTATTTTTTACATATGTGTAAACTCTAGTATTTCAAGTGTATTTTAGTCCCACTTCTGGTTTTTAAATAGTCTTATTTACTTTTTTTATCGAATCTTTCAAGAAGAAAAACCATGGCAAATCCTAGTACTCCTGACAGTATCGCCAATGCAATGTGCGCATCTCCCATGAGGTAATCCGAAGGCAATACTTTGGCCTCTTGCAGAATCTTATATTCCACTTGAGTGGAAGTTGGGTTTTTCAAAAGTTGTATGACATTATCAGTCATTATTTGGCCACTGGTTTTATCCATTACATGTGTTGGGTTTCTCCAAGGCCAAATTTTATTTAAGGAACCAATCATAAACCCAGTCAAGATAGCTAAGGTTTGATTTTCGTAATGCTTAAAAGTCCATGACAATATCCTCGAAAACACCGCCAAACCGATGATGGCTCCGATGCCAAAAAAGAACAAAATCTTAATTCCTTCGCTATTGGGATCTGATGGTAGATTGCGAAGTGTCGGTATTATAATGGTGTACATTCCCATTAGAAGTAGCATAAAACTTCCCGAAATCCCAGGTAAGATTAGAGCTGAAATAGCAATACAACCTGCTGCAATTAACATAACTGGATGAGTCGAACCTTCGGAAGGGGCCAATTGGGTTATCCCAAAAGCAACGGCTGCGCCAATAACAATCAAAACAATCGAAGAAAGATTCCAGTCTTTAATTTTTTTTGCAATGTAAATACAAGAAGCGATTATTAATCCAAAGAAAAACGCCCACAGAGGTTCAGGATATTTTTCTAACAGATGTGATATTAGCACTACTCCAACACCAATTCCAATTATCATTCCTCCCAACAAAAACAATAAAAAAGAGCCATCAATTGCTTTCCACACACCTTTGATTCCTCGTTCTTTGTATTCCGTGAATAATCTTGGATCGATGGACTTTATCGAATTGATCAATCGTTCATAAATTCCTGTAATGAACGCGATGGTTCCTCCACTAACACCAGGGATTACCTCTGCCATTCCCATAACTGCACCCTTAAGAACTAAGGATAATTTATTCTTGATTTCCATTGTCGTGTTCTCTACCCTTTATATCGCCCTCATTAAATTGGAGTTCTAGTTTTTCTTGGGCTTTTAGCTCCTCTTGATTTAAGACGACTTTATCAAAAAAGTCTAAATCTGGCTGCCCCGCATCTACCCAAGCTGTGTACCAAATGCTCGCTAAAGAAAGTATTGCATCCCTCATCCTAAGTTCAACCATACCGTCCATTTTTTCAGCATAGGCTTTGGCAAACTCAGGGCATTGAATTCTCATTGTAAAACTGAGTCTATCATCATAACACCACTGTTTATCGGATGGGTAAGACTGGGTCAATTCTTTTTCGATACCAAGAACATCTTCTAACAACAAATGGCTTTCGAAGATTACATCCCAAAAATATTGGTCTACATCATCAATGTACTCAGCTTTGCCAACAAAAAAATCGTAATTCTCATCCGCAAAAAGTTCTGGAATTCTACTTTCCCAAAAAGCATGGATACCCACTTGATCCGACATTTGACCATTGTAATTTTCGGTTGTGTGCAATGGCACATGTGCATCACCAATATAATGCCCCATTTCTGCAGAAATCCTCAAAATCCTTTTTTCATCTTTATTCGCAAAAGCTTGCACTAGTCTTCTTTGGTATTGCGATAACCAATATGGAAGTATTCCGTATTTAGAAAAGCTATCTTTTATATAAATCGATTTGCCATCAGATAAATCAAAACTCCATGGATTTTCATCTGGAGAATATGCAATGGTCGTTCGAATTTCTTTGTCCAACTTTTCATCAATCAGCTCATCCCATTGACGCATGTCAAAATCCAATGAATCACCCTGTGTGTCAACTAAAAGAATTTTAGAAAACTTAAGAATTGCAGAACTGTAATTTTTGGGCACATTATCAAAAGGAAATTCTCCCCAATGATCGATATCTATATAATGTCGAACTGCTTCGTGTTTGGTAGCATATCGTCTTTTATCAGGATCAACAGAATGTATCGTGATAAACTCTATATTCTTTTTATAAAAGCCAATCATTTCTTGAGGCAAAGAAAACACGGCCATTCTATTAACCTTACGATGCCCATAAAATCCCCAAGCTGGTGGCACAAAAGCACTGCCAATCCAAATTACACACAAGAGAAATATTGTTCGCATAAGACTTAATGCATTTTAATATTATCGCAAGCTAACCAAAGGTTTGGAAATGGTTTTTGTTGAGGAAGATATTTTTAAAATATAAATAGATTCTCCGGTATCATTTAATAAATCTAACTTGAGATTCTGATTTGTTGATGACAAGATAATTTTAGAGTCATAAACACACCTTCCTGCCAAATCAAAAAGTTTTATATCTAGTTCCTCGTTTAATTGACCACTAAGTTCTAAGTAAATATAATCTTCAAAAGGATTTGGGTACACTCGAACATCAAAGGCTTCGTCCAAACCATCATTTGTAAGATTATCCTTTTCTCTTAGCGTTATCTCATGCTTAGAAAGGTCCGAGCTTTGATACAATTCATTGTCAAAAAGTGTATTGAGTTTTGGTAAAGCATTTGGATTTTGAAGTTGAAGGGAAAACAGTACCTCTCCTTTTGACAATATTAGATCATTTTGAGACCACGATATCGTTAAAAGCCCTTCAGAAAAGTAATAGTCATTTGTTGACAAAGGCAAAGCTTCAGGGGTGATTTCAATAAAGCCTAAATCTTCTAATTCTAATGACAGTTGAATACCACTAATTTTAATCTGCTCCGCAGCAATGAAGCTTATTCCATCAGCCTCACGTTGGAATATAAAATCAATTGACTTTTCTGTTCTTGTTTCGGGTGAACTATTAAACCCATTCCAAGAAGAATTTACGTCCCCAATTTTAATTCCTTCAAAATCTATCGATCCTATCGTATTCTGTGTTACTTCGATGGTTTCTTGCCAATTCCAGATTAGTTCAGGAACATTTTGTCGATCAAAGAATCTCCAACTTGAATTATTTGGATATTCCGTATATATCCCAAGTATTGCTTTTCTTAATTCTATCAGATCCAAAGCTGAAACCGATTCGCTGTTATTTATATCCGCAGCAATCAAAAGCTTGTTTGACTCAAATGGCTGAACTCCTAAAAGATGCTTCTGAATCAAAACAAGATCAAGTGTACTCACTCCATTTAAGAAATCATCATCAAGACCGCTGCTTACATTATAGCTGTAAGCTTTTGGCAAATTTTCAAATGCATAAAACCCATCAACATCAGAAGGTATTGAGGATTCAAAATCAACACTATTTAATTTGACGTCGACATTCGTCAATGGCATTCCGTTAGAAGTGGCGATCCTACCTGACACTTGAGAACTAACAAGTGAGCAATAACCTCTTAAATTAAGATTGTCTAAATCCCAAGCGGTCACCGTTGAGAAGTTACCAATTACGCAGTAAGGCAACAGTTCTACTGTCAGCACACCGGGATTCTCAAATCTGAACTCATCTAAATCTTCAAATGCAAAAATTTGTTCGTTCCAATCTCGATTTGTGCTGATGTCAGTTTCCCTGTAGATCTCAATATTGTCCCTCAAAATTCTGATCCCAAAAAGTGTAGGATAATTATTTGGTCCGGTGCCGCCCGAACTCCACAAGAAGGTTTCAGGAGCTTGTTCGAAAAAATTAAATGAACTTATCACGACAGCCTCTCCTAAATTTGGAACTACAGAGAGATTAAATGATATTTTAAAATCTGACTCCGGATCGTATTCACATTCCTCCATAGAGGAGATACAAACCGCCTCAGTACCTTCAACCCCTGGAGTGCATGAGTGTCCATAACCATTTGCCCTTAATATTGATGATGCTACTAGTGTTCCGCACTCGGCTGCAACAGGATAGCTTGCAGTAAACTCATCATATTCAGTTCCTGCATGACAATCATTTAAATCAAATAGAACATAAGTTTCTGGATTCGGTGGTGGCAAAACAACAATTTCGATATTGACCAATGAATCACATTGGTTTTGTGTGAAAAACAATTGAGTATAATCACCAGAGATGAAAAAATCTTGACCATTTACAGAAACAGATTCGCCTTCAAAAATCGTGTAACTTTCAAATACCTCAAAGCTTGGAAAAACTTCAATGGAGATATATAAAGTGCTATCACAACCCTCAGCACTAAGGAAATCTTGAACATAATCACCCTCTGACTCATATTCTACTCCGTTGATCTCAATAGATTCATTATCGCAAATAGAAACAGATTCAAAGACTTCAAAACTTGGATTTTCAGTGATTGCGATAAAGACTATACTATCACAACCTTCCACGGTTTGAAAATTTTGTTCGTATTCACCATGATTCGCATAAATAATTCCGTTGACTGTAATGTTTTGATTATCACATATTTCATAATTTTCAAAAACTTCATATGTTGGAAAAACTGAAACATTGATATTTATGATGCTATCACATCCTGCAGATGTCATAAGATTTTGCTCGAAAGAACCAGCAGAACCATAGACTATCCCATTATAAATTATCGAATCATTTTCACATATTTCAAAGTTTTCGTTGAGCTCATAATTTGGAAGAACAGCAATTTCTATATTTAAAATACTATCACAACCATTGCTGCCAATCAATTCTTGTTCAAAGATTCCTGCTTCACCAAAGGTTTGACCATTTATTTCGATAGAATCCCCATCACATAGATTTTCAGTGATCGAACCTTCAAGAAATTCTAATTCATCTATTTCGATATTTAAAATACTATCACATCCTGCAGATGTTAAAAACTCTTGTTCGTACGAACCAGATTGATCATAGCTTATACCATTGATATCAATCGTAGACCCTTCGCAAATTTGATAGGATTCAAAAATTGAATAGACATTATTTTCTGTCAAGATTAAATTTATGATACTGTCACAACCATCGCTTGTCGTTAAAATTTGTTCGTACTCCCCTCCTTCTGTAAAGGTTTCCCCATTTAAAATCAATGATTGGCCAGAGCAAAAGCTAGCATTTATCGTTTGTTGATACTCTGGAAGTACGGCCAAATTTATATATACCAAACTATCACAACCTTCAGAAGTAAATAATAATTGTTCGTAGATGCCCTCTTCATTGAATGTTTCTCCATTTACCGTAATCGAATCACCTTCACATATCGTAAAATCTATGGCCTCGTTGACTCCAGCGTAACAAAAACTGAAATTATCTAATCCTAGTCCGAATGCTCCGGCTTGTTCGCGATATCCTGAAAACTTGATTTGATAAACCATACCTGTACAATTGCCTAGGTTGAAACCCCAACAAGTTGCTCTACCATCTCCTGTATTGGGATCACCGGCCATGATACTATCCTCTAAAATCAAATCTCCAAACTCACCGAAAGCCTCAATCTTAAACACTTCTCCAAAATCCATATCAAGAATACAGCCTGCAAAGCTGTCTATGGCAGTCGCGAAATCTAAAACCACAGGTGGTGAAGTCAACCCACTTAGTTGACCATCATCAGTTAAAAAAAAACTGCCGACCAAGGCAGCATCTTGCGGGGCTGGAGTATCATTACCCCAGGCGCTGCCAAAAGCTGCTGCAGGACTACCCCCAACTTCAGCTAAAACTGGAAATCCACCTCCCTCTAAAGAAAAGGTTAATCCAAAAGAAGCTTCGAATTGATCGCTCATTTCAGCACCTTCAAATAGATCCATTCCTTCGATGTCTTCAAAATCTAGAAATAGGCACCCTTGAAGAGTATCTTGTGCACTCAATGTTATTAAGTATAAACTTAGGATTAGGATTAAAATATGTTTCATGATGGTAAGGTTATGGTGTGTGTATCTTCTTAAAATACAACGATCTTTTTAGTTATGCTTTGGTTTTTTGAGCGCATTGTTAAATAATACATTCCGGGGCGCAATAAATATTTGTTCGAGTTCAGCTGCAACAAATTGACTCCTTTTTGTGAATACATGTTTTTAGTCATCAATGTTTTACCCTTTAGGTCTTGCATAACAAATTCAATTTCTTGTGCAAAGGCCAATGTAAATTCTATATTGGTTTCTGATTTAAAAGGATTTGGCGCAATCTGAAAATCTAAGCTTAGATCTTTTTCGGATGGATTCTCTTTATCATTAACAAGATTGATTGCTAGATTTTCGATTTTAGTTTCTCCAAGTCTGTAAATTTCATTTTCAAAATCTTGATTCGACAATTCAATTTTACCACCACTTCCATTCACGTAAAGTGAAAACAAAACTTGTCCTTTCTCAATTTTCTCTGATCCATTGTAGCTAATTCGAAGTTTTTCGTTTGACACAAAAAAGTTATCCTCTCTTAATTGTAAAACTCCATTTTTTATTTCGTTAAATTTTAAATGCCCCAGATCCAATTCTATCTGAAGTCCTTCAAAGGCTAAAGATTCTGAAAGAACAAAATCAACGGTTTGAATTTGATTAGACTTTTGTTGGAAAGGTTGAAGAATAATATCAAAAGAGTTTTCATTCCTTTGTACAACGGTCTTGTTGATATAAGGCTCATAACTATTGTTTACATCTCCAACTTTAACAGCTGACAAATTTATCATTGTGGATTCTTGCAAATCAATTTTGACCGATTCTGGCAATTCTTGCCAATCACCAATCACCTGATCTTCAAAGAATCTCCAACTAGAGTTATTAGAAAAAGAATCATTGATTCCAAGAAGCACTTTCCTCAGTTCTATTAAATCCAAAGCCGTGATGGTACCACTTCTATTAATATCCGCTGCAATGTAATCTAGGTCATTTTGAAAAGGCAACACATTCAGAATATGTTTTTGAATCAAGACTAAATCCAAAGTACTAACGCCATTAAGAATGTCATCTTCTTTTTTTCCTTTGATATAATATTGGTCATTTTCTAGATTCTCAAAAGCAAATAAACCTTCATTATCAGTGATAGATTCCAGCTCTAATTTATCAGAGTAAAGAATCACAGAAAGCTCTTCCAAATCTACATTAGAGTCGGCTTTTTGCACTCGCCCGGTAAGCTGATTAAAAGGTACACTACAATATCCTTGAACTTCTACTTGATCTAAATCCCAAGCCATTACAGTGGAAAAATTTCCGACTACACAATATGCCAATA
This sequence comes from Saprospiraceae bacterium, assembly GCA_020631135.1. Taxonomy (GTDB): domain Bacteria; phylum Bacteroidota; class Bacteroidia; order Chitinophagales; family Saprospiraceae; genus JAHDHU01. Next base: position 7,387 of record JAHDHU010000057.1, read on the forward strand.
ATTCTACTCTGAGAAGCCCATTTTCTTCAAACCTAAAATTCTCATTACCTAAGAAATTGAAGGTTTGTTGCGTCCAATCAAGATTGGTAGTTAGTCCTTGATCAGCATATACTTCTTGCCCGTCTCGGTAAATGCGAATCCCAAATTGAGTCGGATAATTGTTGGGTCCTGAACCTCCTGAATTCCAAACAAAAGACTCCGGAGCTTTTTCAAAAAATGAAAAATCACTTATAACGATAGCAGACCCTTCGTTTGGAGTAATGTTTAAATCAAAGTAAATTTTTAGATCCGATTCGGCATCATAATCGCAAGAAACTTCTGATGAGATACACATTGCATCGGAGCCGTTGACACCATTTGTACAAGAATGCTCATTTCCATTTGATCTTTGAAAAACACTTGCATCAATGATTGCACAATCTTGAGAGGAAGGATAAGCTGGCGTCATTTCGGAATATCCGTTGCCAGCGATACAGTTATTCAAGTCATAGACCACCAATGATTCGGGATTGGGAGGAAGTACTTCGATTAGGATATTTAGAATACTGTCACAGCCATTTTCTGCTTCTAAAAGTTGAACATATTCTCCAGAGGCATTGTATTCTTCTTGGTTTACAATTATACTTTCACCTTCTATTATTTGAAAGAAAATTGAATCTTCATCAGAAGGAATTTCGCTTAAATTTAATGCGATAACTCCTACACATCCTTGATCATTCAAAAATTCAACCTGATAATCTCCTGGCTCTGTAAATACCTCACCAACAATTTCAAATTCTTGACCGCTACAAAAACTATCTACTACTGTAAAAAAATCAGTAGGAAAAATATCTAATTGAAATTGAAATATGCTATCACATCCATTGGAAGAAATTAGATTTTGGGTATAAAATCCTTCTTCAAAATAAACCACATTATTTATGACAACAGAATCTCCTTCACAAAAAGAGAATTGATCTGAAACTAAAAATTCAGGTAATTCTGAGATATTTAAATTTATAATACTGTCGCACCCATCAACGGTTTGAAATAATTGTTGATAGACACCAGTAGAATCATATGTCACACCGTTGATTTCAATTTCATCGCCTTCACAAAATTCATAAGATTCGTTCTCAATATAATTTGGGACAACTTCTACCACTACAAAAACGAGACTATCACACCCCGCATCAGAAATCAGATCCTGTTGATAAGTTCCTGCCTCTGTAAAAACCTCTCCATTTACAGTCAACGAATCTCCTTCGCAAATGACATAGTCAATAGCTTCGGTGATGCCTGCATAACAAAAACTGAAATTGTCCAGTGCCATACCAAATGCGCCAAAAGGTCTGGTACCTGAAAACTTTACCTGATGGACCATGCCCACACAATTTCCAAAATTAAATCCCCAACAAGTTGCTAAACCATCTCCGGTTCCTGGATCACCTGCCACGATACTGTCTTCTAATATCAGGTTACCTGTCTCACCAAAAACTTCGATGTGAAAAACCTCTCCTCCGTCCATATCTAAAATGCAACCTGAAAAACTATCAATGGCATTGGCAAAATTTAAAATTACTGGTGGTGCAGCGGCATCATTCCAAAGTCCATCATCTGTCAAAAAAAAACTGCCTATTGTATCAGCATCAACTGGGCTTGGTGTATCACTTCCGAATCCGCTACTAAATGCTATTGGCGAGCTGCCACCGACTTCGGCCAAAACTGGAAACCCTCCACCCTCTAATGAAAAAGTAAGCCCAAAAGCCTCTTCAAATTGATCACTGATTTCTACACCTTCAAACAAATCTACGCCTTCGATATTTTCAAAATCTACAAACAAGCAACCTGTGAGCGTGTCATTTTGCGCAAAAATCGTACACGTGAAAGAAAAGAAAACAAAAACGATGTAGGCCCGCATTCAAATTGGATTAGAGCCTACAAATTAATAAATATTATATATAATAATCTGTGATATGAGAACGAATTTTGGAATGAGAACTAAGTGCGCTTTTTATATATAAGTCCCCTTTCTCCAAATCCATTCAAGTGGACCTTGACGCCATTTTGAAAACACCCATTTAGAAAAGAAAAAAAGCAAAATCCAAATCGCAAAAACCACGAGATAGGTTTGTGGTCGATTCATTTTTGCAAAACATCCAAGACCGTGGCCGTAAAAAATAGTTGTGCATATTATCGAAGTCAAAATGTAATTGGTAAATGCCATTCGCCCGATATTTTGAAATCCTACTTTAAGATTAATAAACATTTGTGATTTACTCCAAAGCACAATGAGACCTATATATCCAAATGCCATAATCAAACTTGCAACATAATTAAAAGTGTGTCCTACGCACATCACCCAGGTTCCCTTCCATTGCATTTTGTACGAAAAGTATAAGCCAGCCATCGATATTACCAAACCAAAACAAAGACCATTAATTGTCATTTTTTTATAGAATCTATCTGACCGCTCTCCAGAAAGAATCCCATTTTTAAACAACATCATACCGACCAGCATCATCGACAAAACTCTCCACATTTGTTCGGTAAGAAATAGCAATGTTTGCAATTCAATAGCACCCTCGATCCTCGCATCCATTTGACCTAAATAATTTGATCTATAAGCGGTCACTTCTGCCGCTATCCTTTCTTCAGTGGGATAATAAAAAGAAAACATATCCTCGAGTACTTCTGTTGGAGTAAATACATAATTGGAAAGATTTAGAAACAAAGGCACGATAAATAATAAGATGGCCCAAATCATCAATGTTCGGTTTGATTTATGTCGCAACAAAAAAACAAAAGAACCACAAATCGCATAGGCCACCAATATGTCTCCCATCCAAATTAAATAAGCATGCATAAAACCAAAAATCAACAACAAGCCCATTCGACGATAATGGTATTTCCAAACACTGAGACCTTTAGCCTTTGCTCTTTGCGCAAAAAGTATAACACCAGCACCAAATAAAATGGAAAATAAACTCATAAATCGAGTGTCGGCAAATAAATAGCCAAAGCCATGAAAATATGCATTGACACCTTCTATTCCGGCTCCTTCCGTTGGATTCAAATATGCAATCCCAACATTAGAGAATGAAATGATATTCATGATTAAAATACCGAGAAGGGCGAAACCTCTAAGTAGGTCCAAAGAACTTATTCGTTGATTTTGAATTGGAAGATGTTTCGATACCATTTACCTAACCAGTTCACATAAAGCTAATAACAATCAAAATGAGCTCAATTTATTGATCGAAAAAAAAATCAATTGGGAGTAAGATTTTCTTTGCCAAAATGTGTTGTACCATCATAAAATCGCCCCAAGAGCAATCTGCAAAATATCGTTCAATCCGAGCTGTTTGATCTACACTTGTAGTATTAACGTCTTGAAAATATAGATCCTTAATAGGGAAAAGACTTATTTCTTTAGTTTCACCATTTTTGTTTTCAATCATAAACTTGGCGAATGGTACGAGGGCAGCGATCGAATCACGATCCTTATGATGATTTTCGAATGCTTCTGCTCCGATATTTTCAAAATGCTTTAAATATGCTTGAATAGCTGGTTTTTTGAGCTTACCTGCCTTCTTGAGAGAATATCCATACAATGGGGCCACTGTTTTATTGGTTGCATCTAAAACAAATGAATCTTCTTTACTTTTTGGATAATCAACAGTGATTTTACTGATTTGGTCGATGTTTTCTTTTATAAAAATACGATCCCGCCATTCTTCCGGTTTTGGCATAAATCGACCTCGAATACTCCCTTCGTAACTCGCCATTTCCATGACATATGGCTGATCACTTCCTTCCATTTGAACGTATGTCCCTCTCTCGTCAGCGGTGCCGCCACCGACATAGTATCCTTTTAATTTATTGTTATTGGCATCAAAGACTTCTATATGTAAACCAATAAGTTCCATTTCATCTTTTATATTAGGAAGGGCATTTTTGTGAGGAATGTATTTCATCCTCATGTCTTCCATTACTTCCAATAACCTACCCATGGAGTTGGGGCTAACAACATGTTTATAGTTGACCAACCAATCTCTTCCTTTTTTTGATAGATGTAATTCTGGTCTTCGACGCGTTCTAATTTTAATCAAGGCGACATCTTCAATATTTTCGATTCTAAAGTCACGATCATTTTTTGTAAGACTTGTTTTTTTTTCTTGTTCTCCCTGAGAAACTAAAAAATAAGCGCCCAAACTGAGTAACCCTAAAACCAAGATAAGTAAGACAATTCTTTTCATAATTAATCAGCCTTTTTTAAAGCATATTTACGCCGTCTCCAAAAATTAAAAGCAAAACCAAAAATCAGCAAGACTAAAAGCGGCAAGCCAAGATTAATCAATTGCCATTTTAGTTTTTCATTTTTGGTTTTGACCTTATCCAGCAAACGCAACTTTACTTCTTTCGCTCGAGATTCCAAAACACCATTTTGATCCAACATATACTCTATGGCATTTAAAATAAAATCGGCATTTCCCGGATACTCTTGTTTTTCCCATCGATTGTATCCTATCCTGGAAATCCTGCTGCTATTTACGTCGTATAAATTTTTAGTGAAGTCGGCATCACTAACAAAAAGCTGTTTCGTTTCAATGCTTATGTCTTTAAAAGTACTTCCTAACTTTTTTAAGGTCGCTTCAGAGTCTGCGTCCACTCGATTTTTAAAAAAAGATTCAAATTTACCTTCTACGAGCACTGCAACATTCTGAGCACCTTTATCAAATTTATCAGGCTCTGGAGCATACTTGAGTATTTCGAAATTAAGTCTCATTGGATACATTTGATACCTGCTGTAATTTGAACTCTTCAAAATCACCTCCCGTTTCAAATCAAATTTTGTCTTGACTGTATCAATGCTACTTGGAAAAAACATATTTACACGATCAATATTTTTCACCATCGGATGATTCGAATTACTAGCAATAAGCGGATGGTAATACCAATAAAACAACTCTGTTTGTACCTTGCCTCCTTGTTGCCCTATGACTTGTGGGATTCGACTACATTCTAAATCCAAAATCAAATTAGGTTGAATTCTGATTCCGTACCTAAAAAACATATCGTCCAAATCGGTTTCGATCAACTTCGGTACATGAAAACGTTGAACACTGATACTATCCAAGGAGACTTCCAGTTTTTCGATTAACCAAATAACCTTTCCACCATTCATGATGTATTGATCAATCTTAAATTGGTTCTTTAAAGAAATTTTCTCTTTTGGTGCAGCAACCACTAATAGGTCCAGTTCTTTTTCGATTCTATAAATACTGTCCAAATCTAATCTCCCCGTATTATAAAAAGACTTGAGAGAGGTAGTTAAGCTTGCCAATTGTTGATCTTTTAATTCACCGTTACCTTCAGTGAATAAGATATTAGGCTTTTCTGTTAGATTTAGTTTTTGGATCGCATCCGCGAATTTATATTCTAGCAAAGAAATCGAATTATTGAGTACTTGTTCGTCCGAAAGTTCTGCGCTTTGTTGCTCTAAAAGATTAACAACTACATTTCGTTGTCCAATGTTAAAAATGGCAAAAGGATAAATTAATTTCTGAGAAATTTCGTCACCATCCTTGACCGTCAAATTTACTGGGACTATCCCATCTTTTGCCATTTCTGTTTTTATAGCATTGACTTCATCTAAAGAACCTTCTAAAGGATCAGAAAATTCATATTCAAAATTAGGATTGACTGCTCTAAACTTTTGGAGCATTTCACGTGTTGAAGTTTGAAGTCTTTTAAATCCAGCAGGAAAGTCTCCATCCAAAAGTACACGTACAAAAATTAAATCCTCTTGATTTTCAATTAAGGTTTCTGTCGCATTGGTCAAGGTAAATCTTTTATCCCCTGTGAGATCAAATTGCTTGTAGAAATATTGAGCGATTACATTGACCACAATTAAAATGGCGAAGACCAAAATTAATTGAGTAATATCTTGAATTTTCTTCGCTTGCTTATTTACCATTTTCTCCGATTTAATGAGGTGACAGCTAAAAGCAAGAAAAATCCAATTATGGATAAAAAATAGACAATGTCTCTTGTATCAATCATTCCATTGCTAATCGACACATAGTGATAATTTATTCCCAGTTTTTCAACGATATCATCTGTTCTTCCAAAAAAAACGGGTAGCTTACTAAGAAAGTCAAAACTCCAATGCATCATAAAACACAAAAAAATGGAAAAAAGAAAAGCCACAATTTGATTGTTGGTCAAGGAAGATGAAAACATTCCAATCGCCACAAAACCTCCTGACAAAAAACACAAACCTATATAAGAACCAATGATAGCTCCGGTATCTAAATTACCTTTCGGAGATCCGAGTTGGTAAACACTATAGTAGTAAATCAATGTTGGCAATACTGCTAAAAGGACCAAAGTCCAATTGGCTAAAAATTTACCCAAAACAATTTTCCAATCGCTTATAGGTTTTGTAAATAAAAACTCAATCGTACCTTGTTGGTACTCTTCAGCAAAGCTTCGCATGGTGATTGCTGGAATTAAAAACATAAAAATTATCGGTGCAATGGAAAACAATTGTTCCAAGCCCGCGTAGTTATATTCCAAAATACTGGTGTCACGAAAAACCCACATAAACAATCCTGTTACAATCAAAAATAGTCCGATCACAATATAGGCCATCAGTGAACTAAAAAATGACGATATTTCTTTTCTATAGATACTAAACATCACTGGTCAATTCTTGAAAAATATTTTCTACGCTTGTCTTTTGCTGCTGCATTTCTACGAGTACCGCCTTATGATTAACGATTTCTTCGAAGATTTTGGGCCGAAGATCTTTTTCACTATTCAGTTGTAATTCAAATTGATTTTTTGCCTTTTGCTCAATTTTCAACACACCATCTATTTCTTCTAAAAATTTCGGATTGATCGCATTCGCGAATGCGAGTTTCAAAATCTTAACTCCTTTTGTCCTATTGGCTAATTTTTCGATTGGATCATCGGCGATAAGTTGTCCTTTATTCAAAATGATAACACGGTCACACAAAGCTTGTACTTCTTGCATAATGTGGCTCGAGAAAATCACTGTTTTCTCTTTTCCAAACTCTCTAATTAAGTTTCGAATTTCAACCAATTGGTTTGGATCCAATCCTGATGTTGGTTCATCTAATATCAAAACATCCGGATCGTGAATTAAAGCTTGAGCTAAGCCCACTCTCTGACGATATCCCTTGGACAAGGCCGAAATAGGTTTGTGTTGCTCTCTACTTAGCCCAATTTTTTCGATAAGTTCATCAATACGAACTTTTTGATTTTTGATTTTCATCAAATTACACACAAAATGTAAATACTCTCTGACAAACATGTCCTTATAGAGTGGATTATGTTCGGGCAAATAGCCAATTCTTTTTCTGACCTCCTGGCCGTCGCTATTGATATCAAATCCGCATACACTGGCTGTCCCATGGCTGGCTGGCATAAAACCAGTTAGAATTTTCATAGTAGTTGTTTTGCCTGCTCCATTTGGACCAAGCAAACCCAATATTTCTCCTTTCTTTATCTCAAAATTAAGTTGATCGATGGCTTTTTGCTCACCATAAAATTTCGTCAATCCTGATACTACTACAGACATATGTTTAGATAAAACGCGCTACAAAGCTATGAAATTATAAAGCTTATTTTGACAGAGACATGTCGTCAATTACACTAATGAAATTTTCCAAATTCCAAGCATCTTTTAAATCATGCTCTCCAATAGAAGTTCTGATCAAGCTGGAGAGATATGCACCACTACCGAGGGCATGTCCAAAATCGTGAGCAAGCGATCGTATATAGGTTCCTTTACTGCATTCAACACGAAATTCTAAATTAGGAATTTCAGTTTTAGTAATATCAAATTTATGGATTTGGATTTTTCGAGTTGGCACTTCTACTTTTTCACCTTTACGGGCGTATTTATACAAGGCTTTACCATTTTTTTTGATTGCTGAAAAAATTGGTGGCTTTTGATCAATGGTACCAACGAAATTATTGGTTTTTTCTTGGATCAATTTTGTCGTTATATGATCAATTGGGTAAGTGTAATTTGGTTCTGTTTCGGCATCAAAGCTGGGTGTGCTCGCTCCTAGACAAAAGCTACCTTCATAGGCCTTAAAAAGAGACTGAATCGAATCTATCGTTTTAGTCGCCTTACCTGTGCACAAAATTAGTAATCCTGTTGCCAATGGATCCAAAGTGCCTGCGTGCCCAACTTTAATTTTTTTGACATTTAGCAAGCGCTTTAAAGCATAACGAACTTTATTAACTACATCAAAAGAAGTCCATTCGAGTGGTTTATCGATCAAGATAGTGGTTCCTGCCACAAAATCAACCTCAGAAATATCAGTATACTTTTTTAAAATCATGAGTAAAACAAAACTAAGACGATCACTGCAACAGCCCAACAATAGAAAGAAAAGTACTTTAGGTTACTTTTTTTAACCAATCGGATCATCCATGTACAGGCAAGCATTCCTGTTATGAATGCGGTTACGAATCCAATTCCTAATTCAAACAAATTACTGGACTGGCTACTTAAATCGCCATCAATTATTTCTTTGGCCATTTTTCCTAAAATTAGGGGCACGACCATTAAAAAGGAAAACCTTGCTGATTTACTTCTATCTATTCCCAAGAGTACGGAGGTGGAGATCGTTGCACCTGATCTCGAAATTCCGGGTAAAATGGCAATGGCTTGGGCGATCCCAATGACCAAAGCGTCTTTGTATCCAACATCCCTGACGGTGTCTTTTGCTTTATCTGCTACAAAAAGCAGCACACCCGTGACAATCAACATTAGACCGACCAGGAGCAAATTTTGCGTAAACAACGAATCAATCAAATCTTCAAAAACAATCCCAACTATTGCAGCAGGGATCATTGAGATAATTATTTTCAGTGCAAAAGGCCAAGAGCCATTTTTAGAAAAAAGTCGCAATAGAATTGACTTTACATCTTTCCAAAAAATAACCAATGTGCTCAATGCAGTAGCAAAATGCAAAACTACGGTCATCAAAAGACTTTGCTCACCAACATTTTGATCTCCAAGCAAGAATTTGGCTATTTCAAGGTGACCACTGCTGCTAACAGGTAAAAACTCTGTCAATCCTTGAATAATTCCAAGAAGAATGGTTTCGACTATTCCGTTCAAAAAAATTAATTTTTTGGAGAAAAAATGGCTAAAAACCCTACTCCCAATCCACACAAGATTACGATTGGAGCTAATACGGTACGTCTGAAGGAATAAATTTCATTTTCATTCCATTCTGTTGGCTCTTGATGTCCTCCTGCCATTAGTAACATACCTAGAAGTATCAATCCGAATGAAGCCATTAAGAACATGTAATTCTTTTTTCCAAACAGCAATTCTTGTCCAACTGCCTTCGGCGCTGATTTTTTAGAAACAGTTGGCTGAAGCTTTGACGCTTCTTTTTTCTTGATAACAACCGTTTTCTTTTCTTTTTTTGCCATTAAGCGTAAGTATTATATGTAAATATAAAGATATATAACTGTGTGATTCAGAATTTATTGAATTTAAACTCACTAAATCCACCCTTTTCTTAAGGTAGATCATCTACACCTTAAAGCTTCTTATGAAAAGCAGAAATCGTCAAGTACAAAAATCTAATTCAGGCGCCATAGCAGATGTTTCTTTTTTACTTCTAATCTTCTTTATGGTGGTCACAACTTTCAATAAGGATTATAAACTTAACATGACCCTTCCTCCTTATAGCGACCAAATAGTCTCTGGACCTATTTCGGGTGATAGACTGATACAGCTCCTCATAAATGCAAATAACGAAATTATGATGGAGGATCTCATAGTCGGAGAAGATTTTGCGGAACAACTGGCTTTCCAAATTGAAAGGATAATTAAACTAAAAATGAAACCTGTGATCCAAGTAAAAATACATCCTGATACCAATTACCAAGCCTACATAGAATTATTGGCCTCGATTAATGCTGCAAAAAATAATTTGAGATCCTCTCTCGCCAACCAAATATTTAGTCAAAGCTATGTGGCTCTCTCAAGAGTTCAACAAGACGAAATCGAATCAATTCTTAACATTCGCGTGAGCGAAAAAGAAATAGTCCTATGATAAAAATCAAAACAAAAAGAAGAAAAGTCCAAGAGATCAACACG
>JAHDHU010000058.1 GCA_020631135.1 Saprospiraceae bacterium
AAAATTTCTGTGTTCACCGGAATCGGTGAAAATTTGTTGTCCTCTAGGTTTGATTTAATTTTTGGAGAACAAGATTGAAGAAGAATAGCAAGTAAAATAAAGATTGGGAATTTTTGCATAAACTGAATTGATGGTTTGATCAGAGGAAGAGAATTCTTCTTTTTCTTAAATGACTAAAAACAAACGAAGTTCATTTTCTAAGAATTGTACAAATTGAAAGTAATTCTGTTTATTTTAAAAATCTGTGTTCCATTCGCCGAATGGCAAAAAAAATAGGTCGTTGTGCTTATGAATATTTTGAAGCACGTATATTTTCTTTTTTAAATGAAATATTGAATCAAAGAGACATTCGAAAACTTTTTCTGGTCTCTACATTCTAAATTTTCACATTTTGCTTTCATTTTTTGATCTGAAATCAACCAATAGCTATAAACGCCCGCTGGCAAATCTTGAAAGCAGTTTATTTTATTGCTTTGAATTATTTCTCTGGCTACCCTTTGACCCTTTCTGTCTATGACTTGAATTTCACTCCATTCTATCTTGCTTACCAAATTGGCAGTCTTACTAGTTGGATTTGGAAAGAGTAGGGTGGTCGTTTCAGACGCTTCGTTTACACCGCTTACATTGGCCTTTGAAAGGATGAATTGTACATCGTTAAGTTGAGCGGCAAAACTGGCAGAACCCGTAGTGTCTTGGGCCTCTGAAAAAACCCAAAAAGCATCATCTTCCCATTCAAAACTAGTCTCGCTATCATTGGCCGGTCGGGCATATAAACTTAATTCTTCAGGATAATTATCGAAATAGTTTTCTAGCTCCAGATAATTGAGGGTATAGTTTTCTAAATCGATATCACCATAATGATTAATGATCCAATACCTATCAGTTGGAAATTGATTTGGCACATCCGAGTTCTGAGGAGCTATCTCTAATTTGCTAATGACCAACATATCTTCTATATCAGATGAGGCATCCACATTGATGTCTGTGTTCATAAAATTATAAACTCCAAATAGTCCATATCTTCCTCTTGAGTGTCCCCCACCAATTGGTGCAAAAGAAGGATTGCGCACTGCCAACCCGGAAAGCGTTCCATGCTTATTTCCGATCCGATCTAATACTGATCCATCAGTTTCATTGAACTGGTAATAAGTGATTAGTCCATCTGCGTTTTCTGGATTTTTAGTAATATGTCGATGCTCTCTGATCTCTTGTTCTGTCAAGGCTCGATTCCATAATGAAACTTCGTCCATTAGCCCATTGTAATTTCTACTGGTCCAGCCTTTATAACTTCCGAGTTTCATAAATCCGAATTGTGCCTCCTCGAGGCTTAAATCTCTTCTTGCCGATATTCCATTAACGTAAAGAGTAACTCCACTGGGGTCAGAGACCATTGCAACATGACTCCATTCGTCAGTTGGAACCACCAATCCGCTTTGCCAAGCCCATGCAGCAGAACCTGCATTTTGATAATGAAATCCCAGCTGATTATTAGAAGTAAAGTTCATCCCATTAGAAGCATTATCGTTAAAGAAAATTCCCGTGTATTCATTTTGGACTCCATTGGGTTTAACCCATGCCATCATTGTAAATTCTGTTAGGCTTAGTTTCATATCAGCCAATTGGACAAAATCACCTCCGCTTTGAAAACATTCTAGGGCCATCCCAGGATAATTGTCTGGTCGACAAACATCGTCAAGAATTTGGATCATTTCGGATTTGTAAAAAGAACTTTCGCCCTGGTTGTTGCTAACAGTTAGACTTACATCAAAAGAACCTATTTCGCCAAAAACTACTTTAGGATTCCGAATATTGAGATCAGAAAAATAGGCAGGAGCTGGAGAGAATTCCCATTGCCAATTCACATTTTCGTCATGATTTAGTATCGAATAATCATCGAAATAAAAGGTATCTCTTGGACAATTCGAACTTAATTTATTAACCGTAGCTTGAGCGATTGGAGCAGCGGTGTTGATCAATTCAGTTTCCCAAATTCCATTGCCATAGGTCGCCGTTCGCAGTTTGTTTTTAGCATAAAATGGAAGTAGCTTATTGTTGTTTAAACGCATGGGCAATCCATTGTCGCATGCACTCCATTCTGTGCCATTATGGAAATAAATTCCATAATTGGTGCCAGCGTACAAATCGTTTTCAGTACCCTCATGGTGAAATAAAGTATGGATGCGTTCTCCATCCAATATTGGCGTTGTTATGTTGGTCCAGCTATCTCCGTAATCTTCGGTTTTCCAGATCTTATTGCTATCGTTGTTTTGATGAGAAAAGGCCGCCCATAAAATTCCGGGATCTTGGCTATTGATACTAAGGACTCCTGCGCGCATCGAGCTAATACCCGAAGGGAAATTTTTAGATTGCCATGAGTTTCCACCATCCTGACTAACCCAAAGAACCGCGCCGTAAAATGAAGTCCTTTGATAAACATAGATAACATCATTGTTTATTCTACTTTGTTCGATAGACATGATCGGTTGGTCCACTGCGCCCAATGTCGCTAGTAAATCGAAAGTAGATCCATTGTCAAAAGATTGGTAAAGTTTATTTTCTCTTCCAATAATCATGTGCCCATAACAATTGGGATCAAAGAGCAATTCGCTACTGTGAGCAGCAAAATAGGTTTCGGATGGAAACATTGAAAGGTTGGCAACATTCTCGACAGCCTCGTCCAATTGATAAGGAATTTTTTTAGCAGAAATGTCCGAGAAAAAAGCAGTTTGTTCCCCACCTGGTTGTACGTATCCGGTAGGTGCTTCTCCTCCTCCAAGACGTAAAAATTGCCCATCTTCGAAGCTGGGGCGATAGGCAGAATTGCCATTGTGATATCGCCCACCAACCAATAAGTCCTCATTCCAGCCAGAGCCAAATCCCCAATAATCAGTAGCCAATAATCCTTCCTTTCTGGATTCATGGGTCTCAAAATAATCATTGGAGTAATTGATTCCACCATCATTGGCCACCCACATGTCGTTTCCATTGATTTCTATTTCTTGTTGATCTGGGTGAATCCAAGAAATGTTGCCTTGATATCCTCCTAATACGGTAAAACTGCTCCCGCCATCTGTGGTTCTCCAAAGATTTAGACAGCCTATCAAAACTACATCTGGATCTGTATCAGATGCGGCAATTCCCAAATTATAATATCCTTGTTGCAAAGTATTGGTGTTGGATAAAGTTGCAAGATTATGATGATCATCATTGTATGGTCCTCCAACAGGAGGGTCGGTAAGTGTCCAAGATTCTCCTTCGTCTTCGGAGCGATAGACTCCGATAAATCCATTGTCTCCTGCTTTGGAAGCGCCTATTAAAATGACATAAATTCGGTTACCGTCTGCCCTCGTTACGGTCATTCTTCCGCCGCCATTGATTCTAGCTGGATCGTTGGAAGAGTACCAACCACTGTCTTTTAAAGTAAAGTTTTCGCCACCATCAGTAGATTTCCAAAATTCTGTTCGTATTTCTGTTTCATTGGATTTAAGAATATAAAATTGATCTGAGTCAACCGTATTTTGTTCGATGTCCCAGATACTTTCTGAATATATTGAAGTCCAATCTAATCCGCCGTTTGATGTACGGTATAAACCTGCGTTAGTACCCGCGAGTACGATTTGAGGGTCACTTTCATGAATGGCAATATCGTTTACATTTAAACCTCCAATTGTCATCAACACTTGCCAATCTACACCACCATTTGTTGTCTTGTAGATTGAAGAACCATCTCCCGCATAAACAATGTCTGGATTTGTAGGATCTACCTTTATTGATCGGATGGTGCTCATTGTCGTATTGGCAGATGTCATACTCCAGTTTAAGCCTTTGTCGATAGATTTGAAAACTCCTCCAGCTTCCGTACCGGCATAAATTATATTCTCATTAGAATTGCTTTGGTCGATTGTATAAACATTTGCTTGCCACGAAACTTTAGTGAGATTTCCATCGGTGCTTAAAGTCTCAAAAGGACCGATCGCAGTCCATGGATTTCCGCTGCGTTGAAGATTTTTCTTTTTAGATATTAAATTTTTTCTTGACTGGATCAATTCTGTAATACTTGGGAATTTTAAATATCCATCAGCTCCTAAATATTCGTCGATACTTTTTCTCCAGTGTCTATAGTTTTGGGTGTTAAGGTTTTTTTTAAAAATATTGTCCTCGTGATATGCGGAGTATAAACTATCAACCAAATAAACATTCGGATTGGTTTTGTACATTTCTTTTGCCCAAGATGGGGTATTGTTTGTCAGGTAAGGTGTTGACTTTAAAAAGTCCTGAGAGTTTTGGCTTATGGCGATATTCGTCGAAAGAATTAAAATCAGTTGGAAGTAGATATATTTCATAACAACTAAAATAAGGATGATAACAACAAAGCTAAAATCAAAGGATTAATATTAAATAATTTGTGTAGGCTAACATAAATAAGACTTTTTACCCATTTTTGTTGATACAAGAAGACATGGGCAAACTGAATTCATCATTTGAGAAGATCACAAAGGCTGACTGGCTTGAAAAGGTAAAAAATGACCTCAAAGGAAAAACAATGGATTCCTTAAACTTTGAAGTCAATGGAATCTCCTGTGATCCATTCGCGCATGCGGAAGATTTAAAAAGTAAAAAATTACCCATCCCTAAAAATCAACAATCGTGGGAGTTTACAGAGTTTATTCTTGTTCATGCAACGGAAAAGACCAATCGTAAAGCTTTGGAGGCCTTGCGAATGGGGGCCAATTGCTTGGAATTTTATCTAAAGAAACCTTTGACTTATAATCAAGTCAGAAAGCTTTTGAGGCGAATAAACTTGGAATATATTTCCGTAGTTTTTTCTGGAGTTTTTGAGGGCGAAGAAATGTTGAGCCATTTAAAAGAATTTTGTCAAAATAATGATCAAGATTTTGACAAAACCAACATCGCTTTTCGCAATAAAATTTCTGCTTCTGATCATAAAATAAAGGATTGTTGTTTTGAGGTACGTACAAACTACCTATACCAAGCATTTACAAAATTGTATTTCACTTTTGTAGGGGAGGAGGATCAAAAAAGCAATCCAGATCGTATTTGGTTTAAAGTCATCGGAAATGAAGATTATCTCCAAAATATTTGTTCTATAAGAGCACTACGCAAAGCTTTGTTTTACATAGCCGAAAGGCAAAATATTAGCAACTATGTACCGTTTATAGAATTCGCTTTTGAAAGAAACCACGAAGATATCAACACAGATCGCATTGCTCAGGCGACTCAAGCCGCGGCAGGCATCATGGGTGGAGCAGATCGAATTAGCTTAGAAAATGATTTAGAAGCCAGTTGGGATCGACATGACAATAGAATCAGTAGAAACATATCTCATCTGTATGAACTTGAATCTTATCTTTCTCGCGTATGTGATCCTTTTGCAGGAAGTTATTTTGTCGAAAAATTAACCAATGAAATTTTAGAAGATCAATGGAACATTTTTGTCAAACAGACGGGATGTAATTTGAAGTATGAGGAAAATTTAGCACTGCAGCCTGAAATGTTTTCCGGAGGTCTTTTCAAGACAGCGGAAGAAGTAGATGTTAAAAACTTCTATACAAATGAAGATATCGATGGTCTTGATCATAACGGCTATGTTTCCGGAATCGCTCCTTTTTTGAGAGGTCCATACAGTAGTATGTATGCAGGAAGACCATGGACAATCCGTCAATATGCTGGCTTTTCGACAGCAGAGGATAGTAATGCCTTTTATAGAAGAAATCTAGCCCAAGGACAAAAAGGTTTGTCTGTAGCTTTTGATTTGGCGACCCATCGAGGGTATGATTCTGATCATCCAAGGGTAAAGGGTGATGTTGGTATGGCAGGCGTTGCGATTGATTCGGTTGAAGATATGAAAGTGCTTTTCGACCAAATTCCTCTCGATCAAATGTCTGTATCCATGACGATGAACGGTGCGGTTATACCGATCATGGCATTCTATATTGTAGCGGCACAAGAGCAAGGCGCCGAATTAAAAGAATTAAAAGGTACGATTCAAAATGATATTTTAAAAGAGTTTATGGTGCGCAACACCTATATCTATCCTCCCATTGCATCAATGAGAATTGTAGGAGATATTTTTAAATATACTGCGCAGAATATGCCTAAGTTCAATAGCATAAGCATCAGTGGTTATCATATGCACGAAGCTGGGGCGACTGCTCCAATCGAATTGGCCTATACTTTGGCGGATGGATTGGAATATATTCGGAAGGGATTAGAGTCAGGATTGGCTATTGATGAGTTCGCACCGAGACTTTCATTTTTTTGGGGAATCGGAATGAATCATTTTGTGGAAATTGCCAAGATGCGTGCAGCTCGTGTCCTTTGGGCTAAGTTGGTAAAACAATTCAATCCCTCTAACCCCAAGTCGATGATGCTTAGGACTCATTGTCAAACTTCAGGATGGAGTCTTACGGCTCAAGATCCTTTTAATAATATCGCAAGAACAACGATTGAGGCCTTGTCAGCAGTTATGGGTGGCACACAATCTTTACATACCAATTCGCTGGATGAAGCGATTGCGCTACCAACTGATTTTTCAGCCAAAATTGCTAGAGATACACAGAAATATATTCAAGATAAAACTGGAATAACGAGAGTAGTTGATCCTTATGGAGGATCATATTATTTAGAATATTTGACGGATCAAATTGCTCAAAAAGCATGGAATTTGATCGAGGAAGTAGAAGAATTAGGAGGCATGACCAAAGCCATTGAAAAAGGCTTACCAAAAATGCGCATAGAAGAATCTGCAGCCAAGAAACAAGCTCGAATAGATTCAGGGATTGATCAAATAATAGGGGTCAATGTTTTTAAGGTAAAAGAAGAGAAAGAAATCGATGTCCTAGAAATTGATAATGACAAAGTGAGAGAAGGTCAGATTCAAAGGCTACAAAAGCTCAAATCTGAAAGGAATAAAGATCGTGTTAATGAGGCGCTAGAAGAGATTAGAATTTGTGCTCAATCAGGTAAAGGAAATTTATTGGATTTGGCTGTCAATGCTGCAAAAGAAAGAGCTACATTGGGTGAAATATCTTTGGCTTTGGAAGAGGAGTTTGGTAGATATGTAGCTAACAATCAGACAATTCAAGGGGTGTACGCAAAAGAAATAAAAACAGATCAGTCATTTAATACTGCAATGCAGCTTTCTGATCAATTTGCAAAATTGGAGGGTCGGCGACCAAGAATTATGGTTGCGAAATTGGGCCAAGATGGGCATGATCGCGGTGCCAAAGTAATTGCGACCAGTTTTGCAGATCTCGGATTTGATGTGGATATTGGTCCGTTATTTCAAACTCCTGAGGAAGCGGCTAAACAAGCCATTGAAAATGATGTTCACATTTTAGGGATTTCATCATTGGCAGCTGGGCATAAGACTTTGGTTCCAGAAACCATTAGTTGCTTAAAAGAAATGGGAAGGGGAGATATTATGGTGGTGTGTGGAGGAGTTATTCCGCCTCAGGATTATGAATATTTATATGATGCAAATGTCGCAGGCATTTTTGGACCTGGAACAATTATTTCTGAGGCCGCTTCAGGGATATTGCGTCTTCTTTTAAAATTTAAACATGGCATTGAGTAAAATGAGAAGTTTTGTTTTGTTTGTTTGTTTGTCTTTTTTGACTTGCGTCAATGGGATAGGTCAGGATCATACCACTTGGACAAGTTTTTCCATATCGAAGAAACTGGATAAAGGGTTCACTTTTGTTTTTAAACCCATTTTTCGTCACAATGTGAGTACTTCGAGCTATCTAAATTACTCACCAGATTACATGCTAAAGTATAAACTAAATAATGCTTGGTCTTTTCAAGTGTTGGGAAGATCTTGGATCATTCCTGAAGGACCCGATCGGCAATTTTTGTGGTTTGATGCAAAGCATTCTAAAAAGTTGGGTGACTTTAATTTGACCAACACATTTCGAGTTCACGGTGCCATTGATCGATTTATCGAGGATCCTGATTTTCTGCGTTGGCATCCATATGTTAAGTGGACTAAGTTCAAAAAGATTCAACCTCTCGTTGGTCTTCAGTTCTTTTATCAATTAAATGGACTCAATGAATTGGAACGTATCAGATATGCCCTTGGGTTTCATGCGCCGATCTATGATAGACACACATTACAGTTCCAATACTGGGATGAGGTCTTTTATAATAGAGATCAAATCGAACGTGTAAATGTTTGGGTGGTAAATTTGAGTTACGCTTTTTAAGCATTTCTTACCTTTGTATCCTAATGGATATCCTTAAAGATTATTTGCAGCGATTTGAAGAATTTTTAAACTATTCGGAATACGATAAGCGTTTTAAAAACCTTTATTTACCTGTTGAATACACACTCCAAAATGCCGGAAAGAGATTAAGACCTTTAGTAGTGCTCATGGCTTGCGAAGCCTTTGGCGGTAGAGTGGAAGATGCACTTCCAGCAGCGAATGCAATTGAACTCTTTCATAATTTTACTTTGCTACATGATGATATCATGGATGACGCACCGATTAGAAGAGGTAAAGATTCTGTGTACAAAAAATTTGGAATCAACTCCGCCGTTCTTTCCGGTGATGTGATGCTCATTCAATCTTATGATAGTCTTTCGAGCTATTCGGCAGAACTTTACAAAAAATTAATGCTGATAATTAATGAAAACGCCATTAAAGTTTGTGAAGGACAGCAGTTAGATATCGATTTCGAAACAAGAGACGATGTTTCCATTGAGGAATACATCTTGATGATCGAATTAAAAACTGCTGTACTCATTGCTGGTGCTTTAAAAATTGGGGCTTTGGTCGGTGGAGCATCCGAAGAACAAAGTGAACATCTTTATCAATTTGGAAAAAACATCGGTATAGCATTTCAACTCCAAGATGATGTATTGGATACATACGGAGACAATCCTAAAGTTGGTAAGCAAAAAGGAGGAGATATTCTTCAAAATAAAAAGACCTATCTATACCTCAAAACCCTGGAACTTTTAGAAGGGAATGCTAAACGTGAATTTGAAAATTTATATACTTCTAAAGACACGAATAAGGTTCAAAAAGTAACTGCAGTATTTGATTCAGTTGTGATCAAGGAATACACAGAACAAGTAAAGCAGGCTTATTTAGATTTGGCATATAGCCATTTAGAAGCCTTCCAATTAGAACTTGACAAAAAGAAAGTTTTTAAAACTTTCGCTAAGTTTTTATTGGAGCGTGAATATTAAAAAACCTCTCTGACGTATTGCCAGAAAGGTTTTGTAATGATCTTTTGTTCTTTTATTTAGTAAAAGTACCAGAGCAGTTTACGATACCTCCATCTTCCTCAATTAAAAAAATCCAACTCATGCTTATCTCGCTGTGTAAGGTTCCAGTGCCGCTTACCACAACACCATCTTCAATGGTGGTTGCTGGCATTGTTAAGTCGTTACCATCGTAATCAATTTGGAAGATAACATCTGGCTCCTCGGTGTCGTAAAATTCTAAATCATTTATTGTTGCGCCCTGTTGAAAAACGAAAACAATATCCTCACCAAACGCATCGCCATCACACTGAAAATCTGTCGAAGTCCAAGTGCCTAAATATTTGTCAATAACAAGTGCTTCACAATTGGTTCCTTCATAACCTGAGTCGCAGATACAAAGTCCTTCATCACATGTTCCGTTGGTCCCACAATCCAGATCGTCACAAGGATCATTGCAGGCACCGATGGTCAAGGCAAAAGAGATTGTCAATAAATAAAATAAATTTTTCATGCTCGTATTTTTTAGTTTTGAATAGTTACACCAAGCATATCGAATAATTTTTATAAAAGGTTGGGCTGGCTAAAATTTTTTTAAAATTTATCTTCTTAATATATGATCTTACCATTCCACCATTCAGTTTCTATAGTCGCACCTTCTCGTTCATAAAACTTAATTGCTGCTTTGTTCCAATCCAATACCTGCCATTTCACCATGGTACAATTTCGTCTTTTGGATTCAGCGATAAATTCATCAAAAAGCATTTTTCCGATTCCTTTTCCCCTAAATTTCTCAAGCACATAAAAATCTTCCAGATAGAGCATTTTTCCTCTCCAAGTTGAAAAGGTATTATAGTATAAGGTGCAGCCAACCATTTCCGCATTCGCGAATGCGCAATCGATGCTTATTAAATCGCGGTCAAACTCTCGTTCGTAATCTGCTAAGGTTGCGGTAACCTGATCTTCAGCTTTTTCAAATTTGGCGAGACCTTTCACAAGATTCAGTACGCCTGCTAAATCCGATCGTTGTCCTTTTTTTATTATTACTTCCATATCCTTATCTGAAGGCATTAACTTATTACTTATTACTTCCTACTTAAACCTTAAACCTTAAACCTTAAACCTTAAACCTTAAACCTTACACCTTACACCTCAATCCTTCTAATTCAAATAAACAATGCTCCCATTCAAAATTGTGGCAAAACTCACCCAAAGCAAATATGGAATCAAGAGATAAGCTGATAGCCTGTCAATCGTTTTGAACCTTTTTATTGTGATCAAAATAGCAAACCACAAAACGATAATTATAAACATGGCTAAAGATGGATTTTTCACTCCAAAGAAAACAGGAGTCCACATCAGGTTTAAAACAAATTGCATGACAAAAATTATGATTGCTCCTTTTTTTAAGTTCGGCTTAGAGTTATTGTGCCAGATTCTAGCGATCGACACGCCAATAAGCGTATATAATAATGTCCATGCAGGACCAAACAGCCATGCGGGCGGTTGAAACCATGGCTTGTCCAGTGATTGGTACCAACTAGAATCAGGAGATCCACCGACAAAACCAGAACCAATGCCAAGACCAAGACATATTAATATACATAGTACGGATTTAACGACTAAGCTCATCTTATTGATTTTGGCCCAAGATATTTACAATTGCTAATTTCTAAGTATATATTCTATATTATCGCATTCGCGAATGCACCAGCTGGTGGAGTAGCTAAAAAATGGTTTAATTCAATCTAATATTTTTTGTACATGAGTATAGATTTATCCACATATAAAGCGTACTTTTGCACTTCCTTTTACGGAAGGAGTAGTTATTTTATGTCTATAAGACAAGTTAAAAGAAGAATTAATAACATATGCCTACTATAAACCAACTAGTAAGAAAAGGTAGAAAGAAAATTGTAACCACGAGTAAAACAAGAGCTCTTGAAGGAAGTCCTCAAAAAAGAGGGGTTTGTACAAGAGTATATACTACCACTCCAAAGAAACCTAATTCGGCATTAAGAAAAGTTGCTAAAGTTAGACTTACCAATGGTTTGGAAGTTATATGTTATATCCCAGGGGAAGGACACAATTTACAAGAACACTCAATAGTTTTGATTCGAGGTGGTAGGGTAAAAGATTTACCAGGTGTAAGATATACTATAGTAAGAGGCGCTTTGGATACTGCAGGTGTAACAGATAGACTTCAATCAAGATCAAAATACGGAACGAAAGCTCCTAAAAAGTAATATTCATATTTAGATTAATCATGAGGAAAAGAAAACCTAAAAAGAGAATACTTCAACCAGATCCAAGATTTAATGACAAATTGGTAACTCAGTTTGTAAACAATCTAATGTTAGAAGGAAAGAAATCCACTGCTTTTAAAATCTTTTATGATGCAGTTGATATTATGCAGACGAAAGGTGAAGAGGATCCACATGACACTTGGAAAAAAGCTTTAAATAACATTACTCCTCAAGTAGAAGTAAGATCTAAAAGAATCGGTGGTGCTACTTTTCAAATACCCGTTGAATTGCGTGCAGCGAGAAAAGTTTCTTTAGGAATGAAGTGGTTAATCAAATATGCCAAACTAAGATCTGGTAAGGGTATGGCCGAAAAATTATCAGCAGAAATCATCGCCGCAAGTAAAGGTGAAGGAGCTGCAGTAAAGAAAAAAGAGGATACGCACAAAATGGCAGAATCCAACAGGGCTTTTGCTCACTTTAGAGTTTAAGCTAAATAATTTAATAGATTATAATTTCCGATTTATTTAACGAGTTAAGAAACCACTAATGGCGGATTTAAAGTTTACAAGAAACATTGGTATTGCAGCACACATTGATGCTGGTAAGACGACAACAACAGAAAGAGTTTTGTACTATACAGGTATGAGCCACAAGATTGGTGAAGTACATGATGGTGCAGCGACGATGGATTGGATGGAGCAAGAGCAAGAAAGAGGTATTACTATTACCTCTGCCGCTACCAAAACCAATTGGAATTGGAAAGGCCAGGACTTCCCGATGAATATTATCGATACTCCAGGTCACGTTGATTTTACAGTTGAGGTAAACAGATCTCTTAGAGTCCTTGATGGTTTGGTATTTTTGTTTTGTGCAGTTTCTGGTGTGGAGCCTCAGTCTGAGACCAACTGGCGATTAGCAGATAACTATAACGTACCAAGAATCGGTTTTGTAAATAAGATGGATAGATCTGGTGCTAATTTCTTTGAGGTTGTAAATGATGTTAAAGAAAAATTGGGATCTGAATCAATTCCTTTGCAAGTTCCTATTGGTGCGGAAGAGAATTTTAAAGGTGTGGTTGATCTAATTACAGGCAAGGCCATTGTTTGGAATGAGCACGATATGGGAATGACTTATGAAGAAATCCCTGTTCCAGAAGATTTAGTAAGTACAGTAGCAGAATGGAGAGAGAAGTTATTGGAAGCGGTGGCAGAGTACGATGAAACTTTGATGGAAAAATATTTTGAAGATCCAGCAAGTATCACAGAGGATGAAATGATCAATGCAGTGAGAGGCGCAGTATTGGACAATAAATTTGTTCCGATGATGTGTGGTTCGGCATTTAAAAATAAAGGTGTTCAAGCCGTATTGGATGCAGTTTGTGCATTTTTACCTTCTCCATTAGATGTAGACGCAGTGACAGGTACAGATCCTAAAACGGATGAGCCTGCTGAAAGAAAGCCTTCTGTTGACGAACCATTCGCGGCATTGGCTTTTAAAATTGCTACTGACCCTTATGTAGGTAGATTGGCGTTTTTCAGAGTATACTCTGGAGCCTTAGATGCAGGTTCTTATATATTCAACTCTAGATCTGGAAATAAGGAAAGAATTTCAAGATTGTATCAGATGCACTCTAACAAGCAAAACCCGATTGACAGGGTAGAAGCTGGTGATATTGCAGCAGGTGTTGGATTTAAAGACATCAAAACTGGTGACACGCTTTGCGATCAGGATAAGCCAATCGTATTGGAAAGTATGGTGTTCCCTGATCCTGTAATTGGAGTTGCAATCGAGCCAAAAACTCAAAAAGATATTGATAAATTAGGAATGGCTTTAGCAAAATTAGCTGAAGAAGATCCAACATTTAAGGTTCGATATGATGAGGATACAAACCAGACCGTAATTAGCGGTATGGGTGAGTTGCACTTGGAGATTATTATTGATAGATTAAAAAGAGAGTTCAAGGTAGAATGTGATCAAGGAGCTCCACAAGTAAATTATAAAGAAGCCCTTACAGCCACTATTGATCATACAGAAAGATTGAAAAAGCAATCAGGTGGTTCTGGTTTATTTGCTGATATGCAATTTGAACTAGGTCCTGCTGATCAAGAGTTTTTAGATTCGGATGAATTTAAATCTGGAAAAGTGAAGCTTCAATTTAAAAATGACATTTTTGGAGGTTCGATTCCAAAAGAATACATCCCTTCTGTCATTAAAGGCTTTACAGCGATGATGGATAATGGAGTGTTGGCAGGATATGGTATTGACAGCATGAAAGTTAGACTTTACGATGGTTCTACTCACGCGGTGGATTCTAAGCCTATAGCATTTGAACTTTGTGCTAAAGAAGGTTTTAGGGCTGCTGCAGGTCAATGTAGTCCAGTTTTGTTGGAGCCAATGATGAAATTAGAAATTGTTACACCGGAAGAATATACAGGTGCGGTTATCGGAGATTTAAACAGAAGAAGAGGGTTGCCAAAAGGACAAGAGCAAAAGTCAAGTGGAGCAGTCTCCATCTCTGCAGAAGTACCTTTAGCAGAAATGTTCGGGTATGTTACTCAATTGAGAACAATCACTTCGGGTAGAGCAAGTAGTACAATGGAATTTTCTCATTTTGCACCAGCGCCGAAAGGTGTTGCCAAAGAGGTAATAGAAAAAGCAAAGGGAGAAGTAACAGCATAATTTAATAACAAATTGCATATTATCTAAAAGTTGCTATCTTTGCGGCTCTTTTAGAGAAAGAATATATTTTTTAACAGAGGATATGAATCAGAAAATTAGAATCAAACTCAGGTCTTACGATCACAACCTAGTAGACAAGTCTACAGAGAAAATCGTGAAAACTGTAAGACAGAGTGGTGCTGTAATTTCAGGACCGATTCCGCTGCCTACTGAGAAAGAAGTATTTACAGTATTGCGTTCACCGCATGTAAATAAGAAATCTCGGGAGCAGTTTCAGTTAAGAACGCATAAGAGGCTCATCGAGATATTTACACCTACACCTAAAACTGTAGATGCATTGTCTAAGCTCGAGTTGCCGAGTGGGGTAGATATCCAGGTTAAGTTGACATAATTCGCGTCCGTAATGGACTTTGCGAAATTTTATAATTAAAAGATGATAAGTCCCTAAGTCTTAGATAAGATACTGGGGACCGCTTTCAAACGAGATTGTCTTTTCTAATTAAAGAAGATAATGGAAGGAATTATTGGTAAAAAAATAGGAATGACTAGCATCTTTAACGAGGCTGGTAAAAACATTTCTTGTACAGTAGTTGAGGCTTCACCAAATGTAGTCACTCAGGTTAAAACTGAGGAGACTGATGGTTATTTCGCGCTTCAATTAGGCTACGGAGAAGCCAAAGAAAAAAACACAACCAATCAAATGAAAGGTCATTTCGCTCAAGCGAAAACGACTCCTAAAAGAAAATTGGTTGAATTTAGAGATTTCGAAATCGAAAAAACTCAAGGAGATTCAATTAGCATAACCGATGTTTTCAATGAAGGCGATAAGGTCCATGCAGTTGGTACTACCAAGGGTAAAGGTTTTCAAGGTGTTGTAAAGAGATATGGATTTAGAGGGGTAGGTGATGCGACGCACGGTCAACACAATAGATTAAGAGCTCCTGGTTCCATCGGTGCTGCTTCATATCCTGCAAAGGTGATGAAAGGAATGCGAATGGGTGGAAGAACCGGAGGTAAAAGAAATAAGGTCAAAAATCTTGAAGTGGTTAAGATTTTAGAAGATAAGAATCTTCTTTTAATCAAAGGAGCAATTCCTGGTCACAAAGGTTCATTTGTAATTATAGAAAGAGCTTAGTAATGAAAGTAGATGTAATTGGAATAAACGGAAAATCTGCAGGTAAAAAAGTCGACTTGCCTGATGAAATCTTCGGTATCGAACCGAATGAACATGTACTTTACCTTGCTGTAAAGCAATACTTGGCCCACCAAAGACAAGGGACTCACAAGTCTAAAGAAAGAGGTGAAATCAAAGGTTCAACCCGAAAGATCAAGAAACAAAAAGGAACTGGTACTGCAAGAGCAGGTTCGATCAAGAGTCCTATTTTCAGAGGTGGAGGAAGAATTTTTGGGCCTAGACCAAGAAATTATAAGGTAGATCTTAATAAAAAAGTTAAAAGACTTGCTCGAATGAGTGCATTGTCGTTAAAGGCGAAAAATGGATCGCTTAAAGTAGTTGAAGACTTTACTTTTGACGCACCTGCAACCAAAGAGTTTAATAATGTTTTAAACAATCTTGAATTGACTGGAAGATCATTGGTTGTAACTGGAGATTACGATAAAAATCTGCATTTGTCTGCGAGAAATATTTCTAAATCAGGTGTTGTTACCGCCAGCGAGTTGAACACTTATCAGATCATGAAAGCAAAGACTTTGGTGGTATCTGAAAGTGCGATAGGTAAGATCACTGAAACTTTTGGTAAATAATAATAGGATCAAAGGAAATGAAAAAAGATATTTTAATAAAGCCAATAATTTCTGAGAAAAGCGAATTGCTTTCGGATGGTCTTAATCAGTACAGCTTTGTAGTGAATAAAAAAGCCAATAAGCTAGAAATTAGGAAGGCAATCGAAAAAGAATTTAGTGTAGGTGTATCATCTGTAAACACGATGATCGTTGCACCAAAATCTAAAAATCGAAATACAAGATCTGGTTTAATCAAAGGAAAAACCAGTGCATATAAAAAAGCTATTATAACACTTAACGAAGGAGAAACCATTGATTTCTTCGGTGATCTATAATCATTAAAAATGGCATTAAAAAAATACAAACCGGTTACTCCAGGACTTAGACAAAAAGTAACAGTAGATTACTCAGGATTGTCTAATGTAAAACCTGAAAAAACCTTAATCAAAAAATTAACCAAAACTGGAGGTAGAAATAACTCTGGTAAAATGACGGTTAGAAACAGAGGTGGTGGACACAAAAGAAGATATCGTGTGATTGATTTTCTTCGAAATAAAGAAGGAATGTCTGCAGAAGTTAAAACGATTGAATATGATCCAAACAGGTCTGCATTCATCGCTTTAGTTGAATACACAGATGGAGAAAAAAGATATATCGTTGCACCTGACAAATTAAAAGTCGGAGATAACATTATGTCAGGCGAAACAGCCGCTCCAGATGTGGGCCATGCAATGTACCTAAGTAAGATTCCTTTAGGAACATCTATTCACAATATAGAAATGACTCCTGGAAAAGGTGGAGCATTAGCAAGAAGTGCTGGTACATACGGTGTGTTGATGAGTAGAGAGGGTAAATACGCAATCGTAAAATTACCTTCTGGTGAGGTAAGAAGAATATTGCTTACCTGTAAAGCTACTATCGGTACTACATCAAATCCAGATCATGGACTTAAGGTTTTGGGTAAAGCTGGTGCCAAAAGATGGTTAGGAAGAAGACCAAGAGTAAGAGGTGTTGCGATGAACCCGGTAGATCACCCAATGGGTGGTGGTGAAGGTAGAGCTTCAGGAGGTCACCCAAGATCAAGAACAGGCGTTATGGCCAAAGGTCAAAAAACAAGAAATAAGAAAAAGCATTCTAGTAAATTGATAATCTCTAGAAGAAAAAAATAAGATAAATGGCTAGATCATTAAGAAAAGGACCATACGTGTCTCACAGTTTGTTGAAAAAAGTTTTTGCTGCCAAGGAAAGCAACAAAAAGACCGTTATCAAAACTTGGGCAAGATCTTCTATGATTATTCCTGATATGGTAGGTCAGACAATTGCTGTGCACAACGGAAAAACGTTTATTCCAGTTTTTGTAACAGAAAACATGGTAGGACACAAATTGGGTGAGTTTTCACCAACAAGAACTTTTAAAGGCCATACAGGCAATAGATAGTACGCTTAAAAATATTTAAAGAACATGGAAGCAACTGCAAAATTGAAAAATGTACCAATGTCGGCTCGAAAGATGCGACAGGTAGTTGATATGATAAGAGGGCAACGAGTAGATCTCGCATTGAACATGCTAAAATTCAATAAAAGAGAAGGAGCAACATGGAGCGAG
>JAHDHU010000059.1 GCA_020631135.1 Saprospiraceae bacterium
TATTTGGCCATGCATTGAATTGAGTCGCTCTTTGTCTTTCTGGTTACTCAAAAATCCAGTTTCAATCAAAACAGAAGGCATCGTGGTCATTTGTAAGACTCGGAATCCTCCATGACGAACACCTCTACTTTTTACACCTTTGAGGCTTGCAAAAGATGATTCAATTTTAGATGCTATGTCTAAACTTTTGATGTAAGCGTGGTTTTCGAGCCGTTTAAATTGAACACTATTGATAAAGTCGTCTTGATAAAATTGATTTTCTTCTTTTGCTATGAGTGCTTGACTTTTTTTATCCGTTCCTAAAACATAAGTTTCTGTTCCCGATACATACTTTTCTTTTACATAATTGCAGTGTATCGAAATGAAAAGATCTGCTTCACTTTGATTAGCAATTGCAATTCGATTTTGAAGGCTTACAAATTTATCTGATGATCGCGTATATATAACTTCTAATTGAGGGTATTTGGATTTTAACAAGTTTCCTAAGCGTTTTGATATTTTTAGCGCCAGCTCTTTTTCTTTTATATTTTGGACCTTGCAACCTTCGTCAATTCCCCCATGACCGGGGTCAATCACAATTCGTTTAAAATTTAAAGGAAGTTTGACATTTGCATGAGATACATGTGTCGGACTTATTTCGTTAATTAAAGGTATGTTGGCTTCGGTGAATGTAGGAAAAACAACACCGGCAATAACAAATACCAAAGATCGAATGCTTTGAACGAACGAATTAAACATGTGTAAGTAATTAAATCCATTATGGATTCACAGGTAGGTTCCGCTAATATATATAATATTTTAGTAATATGTTAATCTCAAATTGCGCTATTTTCGTGGAGTATTGTGAATAGGATAAATTACATACTGGTCATCTTGCTGTTTTGTTCGGTCAATCTGCATGCGCAAAAAGATAAAGGAAGAAGTCTTTCTAAAGAAAAGCCTACTGCCGAAACCAAAAATGAGGAAAACAAAACGCAGATTGATTCAAGTGTTCTTACACAAGTGGTCATGGATACATTCCCGAATGGGGAAAGAAATCTAGATAGTTTGATGGCTAACCAGACTATTGCAAAGGGACCAGATGTAGAAGTATCTCCAGATTCGATACCAGCACCGATTACTTATGGAGCTCGGGATACCATGTGGTTTGATAAAGAAAAGAATGAAGTGCATCTATTTGGACAAGCTTTTGTAAAATTTGAGAAGTACGAGATAAAAGCTGGTTACATCATTTTTGATTTTGAAAATGATATAACCTATGCCGAAGGTAGAGAAGGGCAGAACGGAGAAACCATTGAAAAACCTGAATTTTCTGATGGTAATCAGATTGTAAACTACAATCGCTTGAAGTATAACTTTAAGACCAAAAAAGGATTGGTTTATGATGCAGTGACCACGGAAGGTGATTTATTCGTTTTAGGTGCCACGACAAAATTTATCAGTGCCGATGCTGATTCATTGCTTACTGACGACCACATATACCAAAGGGATGCATTGGTTACCTCTTGTAATCATCCACATCCACATTACGGCATCAGAACTTCTAAGCTGAAGGTAATACCTGATAAAATTGCAGTGGCGGGTCCTTCTAACTTAGAATTGGCTGGTGTCAAAACCCCCATAGTCTTGCCATTTGGTTTTTTTCCAATCAATTCGGAAACAGCCTCGTCAGGATTGATTTTTCCAAATGATTACGAATATTCGCAGCAATTAGGTTTTGGCTTGAGAGAGGTGGGCTATTATTTTCCAATTAACGATCACCTTGATCTTAGGTTAACCGGTGATATTTACACACGAGGAACTTTTGGTTTGCGATTAGCATCTAATTACAAGAAACGCTATGCTTATTCTGGCAATATGCGACTGGGTTTTTCGAATAGAAGGGAGGAGAATGTTGAAAATGGTGTTTTGGAATCGAAGAAGGCGTACAGTGTAACCTTGACCCATGATCAGGATAGTAAAGCGCACCCGTATAGGAAAATTGGTGGAACGATAAATATCTCGACAAGTGATTATCGAAGTGATAATTTTAATGATGCAACTTCCGTATTGCAAAGCGTCTACCGTTCAAATTTCAATTTCACCCATAGCATGCCGAGATCCTCTTTTAGAATGAGCTTGGGCTTAAGTCATGATCAAAACACCCAAACTGGTGTGGTAAATATGACCTTGCCTGATTTAAAGGTAAATATGAATACCATCTATCCCTTTAAAAGAAAGAACCAAGGAGGCAACCAAGAAAAATGGTACGAAAAAATAAACGTGAAATACGATGGAGCTGCAAAAGCTTTTGTGCGAACACAGGATTCTATTTTATTTACAGAAGACGTTTTAGATGATTTACAATATGGTATTTCACATAAGGGAACTGCGAGTGCATCGTTCAGAGCTTTTAAATATTTCAATGTCGTACCATCCGTCAATTATAATGAGATTTGGTTTTTTAGAACTTTAGAAAAATCATTTAATACCAATGCCGATCCTTTATTAAACCCAGAAGCGATTCGTTTAGATTCTACAATTTCAGAAGTAGTAATCATGGGTGAAACAATGGATACTATTTATCAAGTGGATACCACTTATTTGGTCCAAGATAATTTTGTCAACAATTTTGATCAATACAGAAATTTTAGTGCTTCAGTTGGTTTGTCAACTCAATTATTCAACACCTTCTTTAGATTTAAAAAAGGCCCCATACGGGGAATACGACACGTGATTAAGCCTAATATCAGTTTTCAGTTTAATCCCGGTACTCGAGAGCGTTATGAACTCGTGATTGATGATCCCAATAATTTAGATCAAGACTTGCAATATAATCCATTTTCTGGTGGGGTTTTCGGTACTCCTTCCTTAGTCAATGATGCCATGTCGATCAACTATAGTTTTATCAACATATTGGAAGGTAAGTATTTTTCGAAACGAGATTCGGTGTTAAAAAAGTTTAAGTTTTTTGAAAACATTACGGTAAGTGGAAATTACAATTTTGCGGCTGACTCTTTAAAATGGAGTCCTGTTAGGATCCGTGGAAATGCCAATCTCATCAAAGGGCTAAGTTCGTTTCAGTTTAATAGTACTTTGGATACATATGAACGCAATGAAGATGGAGGACTTATAGACCAATCAATTTGGTCTACGAGCAAGCGTCCTTTTCGATTTAATAATTTGATGGGCAGTATAAATACTAGGCTTAAGTTTAGTCAAATAAGGGATTTGTTTAAGGGTAAGGAAGTGAGCGAAGATGATGTGCCTATCATTGATGAATCATCTACGAAGTTGGGTTCTAGGTTTGATGAAAATCCAGGAGTAAGTCGTTTTGATCCTAATTTTGAAGAAGACTTTTCCGGTTTTGAAGGTGAAGATCCTGATGCTCAAAGTAAGTTGAAAACTGAGGACAAAAAGCTACCACATATATTAGATTTACTTGATAATTTTTCACTAAACCATTCTTTCAATTTTGTGCTTCAAAAGCAAATAAATGGGGTGGATACCTTTTATGTCAATAACAACTCCTTGTCAATTACAGGGTCCGTAGAATTGACAGATAATTGGACGTTAAATTTTGACAGGATATCCTATGATTTTAAAAACAAAGCTTTAGTCTATCCATCGCTAAATTTGGTGCGAGATCTTCATTGTTGGAGCATGAGTTTTAGGTGGGCACCTCAAAGGGGAGTGTATTCATTTTTCATCGGAGTAAAGGCCAACACATTCGATTTTATGAAATATGATTATGGTCAAAATCGCTCAGATGGTTTGCGGAGTCGCTGACACAGTATCCAAATAATTGCTTATTCTTTTCGTCAAAATTTAACCCCAAAAGCTAGGCTATTGAAAACCGATCCGTGGCCTTATTTCAGCGTACTTCCTTTCGCAGCCCACCATGGATGAACTTCAATAATTAGTCTGCCTGCTTTAACAGCGGGGTCTGCCGTTGTAAGTGCGAGAGCTTCCTCGAGAGTTGGAACTGAATAAATTACGATTCCTTTTATTTCTCCATCATCGCCAAAAGGCCCGGCTATGTTGATCTTATTTTCTTTCGCAAGTTTTTCCATATGAGCCAAATGATCCTTCTGTATGATCATTGCTTCTTCTTGACTTTGGGTGCGGTCAGGTCCTTCTTTTAAAAAAGCCATGAAATACTTTTTCATAACATAAGTTGTATCTCCTTCCTGATAACTAAAAGTTTCAAATCCTAAGGAGTCTCTTTCAATACTTTGACCATATGTATTGATCCCAATTAGGAAAAATAAACTTAGAAGAAATATTCTCATTATCGGATACTGGTTTTCTTGTTAAATTCTGCAGATTCTACAGCGTCTTCTGCGATTATTTTTTGCAATATATCTTCTGGTTCATGCATCGAAGTTTTATATGAAATGATCCATAAATTTTCGTCTGGAGAGACTCTAGCTTTTAACCAAATTCCCATTTCTTTTCTTTCCATAAACCATCTCGAAAGACCGGTACCTTTCTTAAATCTTACAATTATTTCTTTATAATTCAGTTCTGCCTCTTCTTCCTTCATTTCTCCATCAATTTTCTTCCATTCATTCGAATTATTTAGTTCATCCAAAATCGTATAAAGATTCGTCAAGCTCTCAGGAAGATTTTCTTTTCCGCTGACGGATTTTTCATAACCGTCTCCATAATATTTGTAGGTGCTGTTTGGGAGGTCGGGAATTGAACTTGGGTATACAGTCTTCAGATTTTCAAAATCTGCTTCTTTCGCTGCATTGCTAATCTTTGCAAGTTGAGCTTTACTTAAATCTATGGCCCATACTCCTTCTTTGTCGGAGTAATTCTTTCCGTAATATCGCGCGACTTCATTTTGATAAATTTCCAAAGTGTAAACTGGGCATCTACCAAAGCAAGCTCCACGGCTAAAGCTCAATAAAAGACCCTCTGGTTCTCTAATGGTATCTTCTGAGGTATCTACAACAACTTCAGGTTCTTCGATCACTTCTTTTGAAGTTTTACATGAACTAAAACCTAACATTAAAATCAAAAAACTCCACACCGTAATTGTGCCGTAACTAAAATTCATCATTTGTTTTCTATTCTTCTTCATTTATTCCATCAAAGGTTTGCGTGATTTTGTCCGCAACCTGATCTGTTTTTTCTTTTACCGTTTCTACAGTAGATTTTATGGTTTCATTTTCCATTGCTTTATCTACCATTTCTTTTCCTTTTTCACTTACCTTATCAGCAAATTCTTTTCCTTTTTCCGAAACCTCGGAAAAAATTTCTTTCCCTTTATCTTTTAAATCTTTGATTTGTTCAGATTCGATAAAGTCCTCGGCACCTTGTTTGGTGTTTTCATACACCTCTCCAGCTTTTTGCACAACCTTATCGGTTGCATCTTTTGCTTTATCGATGGCATTAGAAATATATTCACTTTCTAAGGTTTTATCAATGAAGTCGGTTGATTTATCAATCGTTCCTTTTACTGCCTCACCACCTTTTTTTAAAAATCCGAATAGTTTTAACCATTTACTCATGAGGTATTAATTTAATAGTATCCAATATAGTTATGCGGAGTTATATTTTTAAGCTCCTTTTTAATCTCGATGCTTATTTCAAGATTATCTATAAAACTAACGATGAGATCTTGTGAAATAGTTTCATTTCCTCGAGTTAAAGACTTTAACTTTTCATAAGGTTTTTCTATTCCTTCTCGGCGTAAAATATTCTGAATTGCTTCTGCGACGACTGCCCAATTTGCATCTAGATCTGCATGGAGTTTCTTCTTGTTCAACTCAATCTTACTAAGTCCCTTTTTTAATGATGCAAAGGCGATTAACGCATGAGCGAATGGAACACCAATATTTCTTAACACTGTACTATCTGTGAGATCTCGTTGTAATCTTGATATAGGCAGTTTGGTTGACAAATGAGAAAATAAAGCGCTGGATAAACCTAAGTTACCTTCGGCGTTTTCAAAATCAATTGGATTTACTTTATGCGGCATTGCTGATGAACCGACCTCGTTCTCAATTACCTTTTGAGTAAAATACTCTTGAGAAATATAGGTCCAAATATCCCTTGCAAAATCAATTAGAATAGTGTTGATGCGGGCACAAGCATCAAAAATTGCTGCCAAATGGTCGTAATGAGCTATTTGAGTTGTCTTTTGAGATCTCACCATTCCTAAACCACTTACAAAATCATTGGCGAATGCCACCCAATCGATCCCGGGATACGCGACCTTGTGAGCATTAAGGTTGCCTGTCGCACCACCAAACTTGGCCTTAATTGGCAAGCCTTTTAACAACTCGACTTGATCTTCAAGTCTTTCAATAAACACTTCAATTTCTTTTCCAACCGTTGTAGGTGAAGCTGCTTGACCATGTGTTCGAGCCAACATAGGAACACCTCTATAGTCTGCGGCTTTTTCTTTGAGGGTTTGAATGATTTCATACAATTTTGGTAAGTATGAATTTTCTATTGCATCCTTCAAAGACAATGGAACAGCGGTATTGTTTATATCTTGACTCGTCAAGCCAAAATGAACAAACTCTAAATATTTCGCATAACCTAGCTTTTCAAGCTTTTCTTTTATAAAATATTCTACTGCTTTTACGTCGTGATTAGTGGTCTTTTCAATGTCTTTGATGACTTGTGCATCAGATAGCTCAAAGTTTTTGACGATTAAATCCAAATGATCAAAACAATCCTTGGGTAATCCAGAGTGATCGGAAAACGCTTTAAGATATTCGATTTCCACTTTGACGCGATATTTAATTAATGCTGCTTCAGAGAAAAATTGGCTTAAGATTTTAGTTTTAGCTGAATATCTGCCGTCAATAGGAGAGATAGCTTCTAGCATGTAGCTGATTTTGAGGCAAAGCTAAGGATTTATTAAGATCAAATATTTAAAAAAAAAGTAATTATGTCTGGCAACGTTTTGCTTGTTTAAAGCATTTCTAATGTAGATACATATTCAATATATTGTTAAATATATTAGAGAAATCAATAATGTTTTAATTGTTTTGTTTCAGTTTGTTAATTTTGAAAGATGCGAATAACACTGACTGCTCTGTTTGTTTTTTTAATGACATTTAGCTTGGATGCTCAATCCATTGCGCGAGAATGGAATGAAATTCTTCTAGAGAACATTCGACAAGATAATGCACGTCCAACGGTTCATGCTCGAAATTTGTTTCATATATCTGTAGCCATGTATGATATATGGGCAATTTACGATGACATTGCAGAGCCTTGTTTTATGGGGAAAAATATAAATGGTTTCAATTTTGTCCTCCAGGATTTTCCGATGCCAATCGATATAGAGCAAGCAAGAGAAGTTGCGATATCCTATGCAGTTTATAGGATCTTGCGGCAAAGATTTGCTTCATCTCCAAATGCATTGGCTGCGCTTCAGAGAATCAATCAACAAATGGCCATGTTAGGGCTCAATCCTGCCATCACAACTACAAATTATCTATCTGGTGATCCAGTAGCTTTAGGAAATTATATTGGTGAGACGATTCTTTCTTTTGGATTAACCGACGGTTCTAATGAGCAGATGGCCTATTCAAATACCCATTATTTACCCATCAACGATCCGTTGGTAATGGAATTTGTGGGCAATCCTGATATCTCAGACCCCAATAGATGGCAACCATTGACCTTGGATGTTTTTGTGGACCAATCTGGAGATACCTTACCATTCAATACACCGCCATTTTTGAGTCCAGAATGGGGAGCAGTTGTTCCTTACGCGCTTTCGACAGATGATTTAACAATCAAACAAAGAAATAATGAGGATTGGTGGGTTTACCATGATCCAGGCGATCCACCATTTTTGGCCACTGATGGATCTGGGCAAATGAGTGATTTATACCGTTGGGGATTTCAATTGGTTTCCATTTGGTCGAGTCATCATGATCCAAATGACGATACTTTAATTGATATATCACCAGCCTCGATAGGTAACATTAATTTTTATCCTGAATCCTTTGAAGATTACGATCAATTTTATGATCTTTTCGAAGGTGGTGACCCAAGCGAAGGACATAATCTAAATCCAATTACAGGTGAACCTTACACGCCACAAATGGTCAAAAGGTCGGATTACGGTAGGGTACTTGCTGAGTTTTGGGCCGATGGTCCAGACTCTGAAACACCCCCGGGTCACTGGTTTACATTGCTTAATTATGTCAACGATCATCCTCAATTTGAAAAGAAATATAAAGGTGAAGGACCAGTTTTAGATGATTTAGAATGGGATGTAAAAGCTTATTTAATTATGGGAGGTACAATGCATGATTGTGCGATCACTGCATGGGGAATTAAAGGTTATTACGATTACATTAGACCAGTTTCAGCGATAAGATTTATGGCTGAAAAAGGGCAAAGAACAGATCCCAATCTTCCTAATTACGATCCGCAAGGTTTTGATTTAATTCCGGGATATATTGAACTCGTGGAAGCAGGTGATCCTTTGGCAACAAATCCTTCGAATATTGGTGAAATTAAACTCTATTCATGGAGAGGTCCCGATTTTATTAATGACCCTGATGTGGATGCAGCCGGTGTTGGTTGGATATTGGCTAAAAATTGGTGGCCTTATCAAAGGCCTTCTTTTGTGACACCAAATTTTGCTGGATATGTTTCGGGTCATTCAACTTATTCTAGTGCCGCTGCTGAAGTCATGGAGCAACTCACAGGGAGTGCATTCTTCCCAGGTGGAATGGGAGAGTTTATTGCTGAGCAGAATGAATTTCTAGTTTTTGAAGAAGGGCCTTCTGAGACAATTAGATTGCAGTGGGCAACTTACAAAGATGCATCAGAACAAACGAGTCTTTCCCGAATTTGGGGAGGGATACATCCACCAGCAGATGATATTCCTGGACGATTGATGGGGACAGAAATAGGAATAGATGCTTTTAATTATTCAGAACAGCTCTTCTTTATTGACGAAGACAATGATGGATTCTTTTATTTTGAAGATTGTAATGATACCAATGCTTCAATAAATCCAAATGGCATAGAAACATGCAATGGATTAGATGATGATTGTAACGGTTCCATCGATGATGGATTACCCGTAAGCACTTATTATGAGGATAATGATGGAGATGGTTTTGGAGGCTTATTGGTCACCTTGGATACCTGTTTGATGACACCTCCGTCAGGATATGTTGTAAATAGTTTGGATTGTGATGATACCAATGCTGATATAAATCCAGATGGTATCGAAATTTGCAATGGCATTGATGACAATTGCTCTGGATTCGTGGATGACGGAATACCATATTATGATCATTGGAGAGATGCTGACAACGATGGTTTTGGTGATGCAGCTACCGTAATTGAAACTTGTTTCCCGGTAGCACCTATAGGATTTGTTAATAATAGTGAGGATTGTGATGATAATAATAATCAGATCTATCCACAGGCAATTGAGATTCCTGATAATGGTATTGACGAGGATTGTTCTGGTGTAGATTATTATCAGGAGACTAAGTTTTTCCCGAATCCTGTAAATTCAATCTTGACAGTTCATTTCGAAACACTAAATGCCCAAGAGGTTTTTTATGTATATACCATTGAGGGTAAATTTGCTCGAACTGAGAATGTCACATTCGTGAATAATGAAGGCTTTATTGATGTTTCAAATTATGCTCCTGGAGTATATTTTTTAAGAAGATTTGATTCTGAAAACAAGCAAAATCTACTTTCTAAGATCGTGATTTATTGATTGGAAATGAAGGGTCATTTATTCAACTTGGAGATGTACTTGTAAGATTCAACTTGAGATTGGAAAGGACGCTTTCCGTCCTTTTTATATGTATTGATTTTGTTGAAATTTAAAGATCGGGCCTTGACATTATCTTTTAGTTGGATTTCCATTAAATCGATTATATTTTTCTTTATCGATTTATCATAAATTGGGAAAACACATTCCACCCTGTGATGCAGATTACGAACCATCCAATCGGCAGAGGATAAATAAACCTCTTCATTTCCATTGTTTCCAAATATAAAAACCCTGGCATGTTCTAAATATCTATCTATGATACTAATGCCATGTATATTTTCGCTGATATTCTTAATGCCAGGAATTAAACAGCATATCCCACGAATAATCAGATCAATTTTGACGCCCGCTTCGCTGGCTTTATAAAGCAGTTTTATCATGTCTTTATCCTGAAGACTGTTCATCTTTAAAATCAATCTGCCTTTTGAACCCAATTCTATTTCTCTTCTAACCAATTTCTCGAGCTGCTCTTTTAATCCAAACTTTCCAACGATTAAATGCTGAAAATTGGGGTTTTTTAATTTTCTAGTTTCTAAAAAAGTAAAAATCTTTTGCACCTCTGAGGTTAGTCGGTTATCACTAGTAAAAATCGACATATCGGAATAGACAGCCGCTGTAACCTCATTAAAATTTCCGGTACTTAAAAATGAATAAAGTTTCGATGATTTGTTTCTGACCCGTTTTACCAAAGCAATTTTCGAATGCACCTTCAATCCTGGCATACTATAAATTACTTTGATACCTTGCTTTTCTAATTTTTCCCCCCAGTTGAGATTGGCTTCTTCGTCAAATCTCGCTTTAATTTCAATGAAAACAGTAACTGCTTTGCCACGTTCCACAGCTTTGATCAAAGCATTCATTATTCGAGATTTTTTCGCAACTCGATATTGAACGATTTTAATTTCTGAAACATAAGGATCTTCCGAGGCTTCCTCAAAAAATCGAATAACAGATTCATAAGTATGGTAGGGAACATGAAGGAAATGATCACGTTCATCCATCGCTGTAAAAATAGATTTAGCCTTTTCAATCGAATTTAAAGGCTTAGGAACCAACTCCTTCAACATTAAGTCTTTTCGATTGAAAGATGGGAACTTAAAAAAATCAAAGTTGTTGTGATATCTGCCTTCAGGCAAAAGATCTATTTCTTCTAAACCAAATGTGTTCATAAGATATTGGAGTACATCCTCTGGCATTTTTCGATCATAAACCATTCTAGAAGCTGGTCCAATATTTCGTTTTTTCAAACTTTTTTTGACCTTTTCTAAAAGGTCACCAGAAAATTCGTCATCAATATATAATTCAGCATCTCGCGTTATTTTTATTGAATTGGTACTCAAAACATTGAACCCGGGAAAAATATCACTCACATTATTGCGAATGATGTCATCCAAAAGAATGAGTTCATTTTTATCAGTATTTTGATTTGGAAAGGCAATGAATCTATTTACATTGTTTGAAGGGATTTGTACGAGTGCAACATGCTTGTCTTTTTTCTTGTCATTAACTTCGAGATGCACTGCTAAATACAATGATCCATTGTTTAGAAAAGGCTTAATTTTTTTATCCCAAAGTAAAATCGGTTGACAATAGGGTAAAAGATTTTCCTCAAAAAAGTCTTCAGCAAATTCTTTTTGACTATCTGTTAATTGCTTTCGACCAATAAAAACAATATTATTTTCTTTGAGTTTTGGAGCAATCGTTTTCTTATAGATAAGACTAAATTCTAATTGTTGCTTATTGACAAGTTTCAGTAATTGCTCTAAGATTTCCCCAGGATTTTCTTCTAGTTTCTTCTTTGTCTTTTTACCAACACGCAACAGATTTTTATGATTTGCTACACGAACTTGAAAGAACTCTCCAAGATTAGAGGAATAAATTGCTAAAAATTTAATTCTTTCCAATAAGGGATTCCTATCATCCTCAGCCTCTTGCAAGACTCTGTGATTAAAAGATAACCAACTAATATCTCTATGTATAAAGGGAATGCTCATATCTGTATCTAATCTACTACACTAATCGATGCAATAATATAAAATATTTGTAGTTCCAAATATTAAATTTCTCTTGCTGCTTATTCTTACTTTTGTTGAAAAATTAAAATATGTCTCGCCAAAAGATTGCTGCTGGTAATTGGAAAATGAATTTGACCTTGAAAAAAGGAAAAGAATTAGTTGATAAATTAATCAAAGGAAAACGAGACCCTAAGGTTTTGACCATATTGGGTGTTCCGTTTACGCATCTAGATGGACTTCAAAACCACCTCAAGTATGTAGACAATATTAAAATAAGTGCTCAAAATTGTCATGAACAAACAAGTGGAGCATTTACCGGAGAGGTTTCACCTCAAATGATTAAAGCTTTGGGTGTATCCTATGTCATTTTAGGTCACTCAGAAAGAAGACAATATTTTAATGAAAACAACAAGCTCTTAAAAGCGAAGGTTGATAATGCATTGGCTGCTGGCTTAAAAATTATTTTCTGTTGCGGAGAACCTTTGAAAGAAAGAAAAACTAAGAACCATTTAAAATATGTTCGAAAGCAAATCAAAGATGGTTTATACCATTTGAGTGCCAAAGATATGTCCAAGGTTGTAATAGCTTATGAACCGATCTGGGCAATAGGTACTGGCGAGACAGCAAGTCCTGAACAAGCGCAAGAAATGCATTTGGCTCTGCGGAAATCTTTGAATCGAAAGTTTGGAGAAATTTCCAATGATATTTCCATTTTATATGGAGGGAGTGTCAAACCTACAAATGCTAAAGAACTTTTTTCTCAAGCTGACATCGATGGTGCATTGGTTGGTGGAGCTTCTTTAAAAGCGGATAACTTTTTGCAAATTATAAATAGCTTTTAATTCGGAAAAACTTCTTCAATTTTCTGGTTTCGGTAGTCAAAAATTTCTTTGAGTTTTTTCTCCACCATTAAACCATTAGCTATTCTACCAATCCATCCCAATGGGATGGCATAATGGATCAAGTCGGTCATTTCGATTCCTCCTTCGAGCTGTTTGAAGAAATGTTGATGATGCCATAATTTATATGGTCCAAATACTTGATGATCAATAAAATATTCTCCTTCTATGACCTGAGTTATTTCGGTAGTCCATCTCATCGGAATATTCATGACAGGCTTTACGACATAATTAATAATTTGGCCTGCGTACATTTTTTGATCTCCAAGATCTGATGTGATTTTAAAACCTAAGTAATCCGGTGTAATGAGCTTTAAATTTTTCGGTGATGAAAAGAAATCCCATGCTTTTTCGAGTGTCGTTGGGATGACTTGAGTTCTTTGGAACGTATAAACTTTCATGACTATTTAACATCCCAATTCGTATATGGTTTATTTATCGCTTGAGTACTTTGTCTTTAATGTAGGTACTTAAAAATTCTTCTCTATATGTGTTGCCTAGTGTAAATTCAAGATGATCTAACCTAAGGCTATCCGTTTCGATACTGGTTAAAAAATCAACATTGATAATATTTGATTTGTTGACACGTGCGAAAATCTCTCTTGGTAGTTGTTTATAAATCGTTTTAATATTCATGGCTGTAATGTACTTCTCGTCTGCTGTATGGACCATCACATAGTCTTTTAAACCCTTGATAAAAATGATGTCCTTGAAAAAGAGTTTGTAAAGTTTTCTTTCCGATTTGATGAAGATAAATTCTTCCGTTGCAGACTCAAATTCTGTTTTGTTCGTGGTTGCTAAGTGATGAAATTCTTTAGCCTTTTCTACAGCTTTAAAAAAACGAGGGAATGCAATAGGTTTGACTAAATAGTCCAAAACATCCAAATCAAAGGCTTCTAGGGCAAATTGAGGATAAGCTGTGCATAAGATTACTAAAGGATTGGATTTTAAAGATTTTATAAATTCTAAACCATTAAATCCGGGCATTTCGACATCAAGAAAAATGAGATGCACATCATTGGAACTTATAAACTCTTGGGCATCGATTGCATTGGAAAATTGTCCGAGAAGATTCAGACTGGATAATTCATCAATCAAAAGCTCCATTCCTTTTCTTGCTAAAGGTTCATCATCAACAACTATACAATTCAGCGAATGCGCCATAAGATTAATCTGTAGAAATGGTTAAAATCACTTTATAACTATCTGTTTCTGCACTTTGTACTTTGAAAGTATGCTTTT
This sequence comes from Saprospiraceae bacterium, assembly GCA_020631135.1. Lineage (GTDB taxonomy): Bacteria > Bacteroidota > Bacteroidia > Chitinophagales > Saprospiraceae > JAHDHU01. Next base: position 13,920 of record JAHDHU010000059.1, read on the forward strand.
TAGGATAAAGCAGCTTTAATCGTTTTAAAACATTGGATTGTCCGTTGCCCGAATATTTGTCTTGCGCTGCTTGGACAGCATTCCCAATATTGTTTTCGATCGAGACACTTAAATTTCCTTCAGTAAATCTTAGTTTCAGATTGACTTGAGATGGATTTGCATTGCTGTCAATTTGTTGACTGTATTTACATGCATTTTCTACTAAAGGTAAAATTAGTAAGGGTTCTATTTTTACATTTTGGATACTGGTGTTGAAATCTATGTTGTAATCAAAATTTTCTCTTCGCATCTTTTCCATTTCTAAATAGTTCATTAAGAATTCTAACTCCTTAACCAATTGAACTTTTTTCTGTTGCGAATCATAGGTTTGGTATCTCATCAGTTCAGATAAAGCCATTATAGAGGCAGGTACTTTGTCAGATTTTTGTTTCGCCTGGATATATATGGCATTTAGACTATTAAACAGAAAATGCGGATTTACCTGCTTTTTGAGTTTGTCAAGTTCGCTGTCATATTGCATCCTGTTCAGTTCTTTCAATGTTTCAACATTGCTCCAATTGTGTTTAATGAGTTTAATAGCTATGGCTGGAAAAAGAACGCCTAGTTGAAGCAAGAAATGATGCAGGTAGCTGAATAGGACATCCACCTCTTCCCATTCTTCTTCAGTTAAGGGGAAAAAGTATTCTGAAACAATATCGTTAATATATACCACGAATAATAATTGAGCTAATGTGGCAACAGCATATACAAGGACTTTGCCTTTGAGTAAAAATCTTGGTATGAGATAGTAGATATTAAAGTAAACCAAAAACAGATCAAGAAGAAACGAACAGGCCAACACCCAATCAAAATGAAAATGACTAGATAGTCCAAGTAAGCCTGTGATCTCATCTAAATAAATAAAAGACCAAAAAAGTAAATGTCTTAGTAAAAAGTATTTTTTGTCGAATAAGAATGACTTAGAAAAACCTTGAATTTCCATCTTAACTATTGCTTATCACAAATTTAAAGCTCATTGGCCCTGTTGGTCTTAAAGAAAGTATAATAAAAAGCCAAGAAAGTATAAAAAAATAGCATGCTAGGTATAAGATTAAATTTTTACATGTCATTTCGCACATAGATTTGAAGAAACAAAACAAATCCTATTGAGTAGAAAATTACCTAACAAATTTTTAAACTCTAAAACTTAAAACGATGAAACAGTTAAAGAATTATTTCTTTTTTATGATGTGCCTTTTGGTTTTGTTTTCATGTGACCATGATCATGGCTTAGATTCGGATGATTCTAATTTCCCTTCAAATCAGTCAAATTTGGTGAGAACCTGTGGGATGCATAACCATATGGAAAAACTATTAACCAATCCAGATTATGCTAAAATGCATCAAAACAAACTTGCTAAAATTGAATCAATGGCATCGACTCGAAGCTTGTGCAGTAATCCAGTAGTCTTACCGGTGGCGGTCCATTTTCAAGGAGTAAATGGAGATCCTGCTTGTTTGGTAAGTTTGGCAGAAAATCAAATTCAAATTTTAAATGATGATTTTAATGGAACAAATTCTGATATCAGCAATTGGACAAATGGAAGTTCTTCTTCCTTTCCAGGGGTAAACTTTGCCGAAGCTTGTTTATCTTTTCAATTGGCAGATACCAATCATCCTTCTGGATTTGGATTGGTTGATGGTCAGCCTGCCGTGACAATAAATCAAACTACTGGTGATTTTAATGCAAGTTTTAGTGGATACTTAAACATATTTGTTCAATTTGGTACTGGAGTTTTGGGATATTCTCCATTAGGTGGATCTGGAAATGGAGATGGAGTAGTTGTAGAAGCCTCCGCTTTTGGTTCTGGTTCTGGATGTGGAAATGTAGTGCCTAATGCACCATACAATTTAGGAAGAACAACGACCCATGAAGTAGGTCATTATTTATTGCTAGATCATATTTGGGGTGGTGGATGCGGCCAAGATGATGGTGTTTCAGATACTCCAAGTTCAGCTGATTCTTACTATGATTGTCCGAGTGTTGGTGTGAGTTCATGTGGCTCAGTTGATATGCATATGAACTACATGGATTACACAAATGACGCTTGTATGTACATGTTTACTGAAGGGCAAGCGACGAGAAGTGAAAATTACGTGAGTTCTTCACTAAATATTTTAACCAGCAATGCTTCTAATGTAATCTCCGGAAGTGGTTCTGGTGGTGGTTCAGGAGGAGGAAATAATGATCCTTGTGGAATGGTAACTGATTTAACAGGATCTGTTCAGGATGCAAGCTCCATAGAAATAAGCTTTACTGGAGGATGCACTCCTTTACAAAGTGAAATACAGACGTGCGGATAATAGTCAAGCTGCGGTAGAATTTACTACCACTAATACAACTGAGATTATTTCTGGCCTACAAAGCAACATTGAATACAAAGTAAAAGTTCGCGTTAAATGTCCATCGGGTTGGTCAAATTATACTGCTCCAATCTTTTTAACTCCTACTTCAAATGGAGGAGGTGGTGGATCACATTCTGGATGTGGCATAGTGTCAGATTTGGAAGCCGATAATATTGAAGCCAACCAAGCCGATATTTCTTGGACTGGATACGCTGACGCGATCTCTTATAAGGTTTATTATAAAATTATAGGAACTCCAACTTGGACCACATTCAGCACCGTTAATACTCAGGTTTCATTAAATGGTTTGCTGCCAAACACTGATTATAGAGTTAAAATTAAAACTCATTGTCCGAATGGCGTAACTAGTTTTAGTCCAAAAGAAGAATTTACCACTTTGAGTGGCAACGGTAATGGCGGTTCTGGAGGAGGAAACGGATGTAATCTTAACACCATAGAGTTTAATTTGACTTTGGATGATTATGGTTCAGAAACGACATGGGAGTTGTACAATGATGATCTGGGTAACATGGTTGCCAATGGAGGTGCGTACCAAGATGGCCAAAGTGGCGATCAGATTAATGAAATTTTCTGCCTAGAAGATGGATGTTATACAATTTACGTAGACGATGCATATGGAGATGGTATTTGTTGTGACTACGGAGATGGCTCTTTCGAGATATTAGATATAAATGGTTCTGAGGTGGGTTCTTCGGATGGATACTTTGGATATTATGACTATATCGAGTTTTGTGTCATAGATAATGTCGCCAATTTTGGCAGCCAAAATAAAGACAAGAAAGAAACGAATCTAAGGCGAATAGCTAAAAGCAAAAAGTTTTAAAGATTAACTGCCGGAACAGTTTAAACAGATTTTTTAACTGGGGCCATCAATTTTATTGATGGCCTTTTTTATTTATTTAAAACTTTATAAATTTTGATCTTTGTCCACAACCGGCTTTTGCATAATAACCTATTCCGAAATTTAGTTCGAAGACCAATCCCGCAAATAAAATATTTGTAGATGATTGTCCTGTAGCATATATGTTTGGGTCACCTACAGGGCTACCATTGTTTCGACCTTCAGC
>JAHDHU010000003.1:0-8706 GCA_020631135.1 Saprospiraceae bacterium
AAGGATGTGCAGCCACAGAACATTACACGGCTAAAACTAGTAAAGATGGTCAACTATCAACCAAAAGAGGAAAATCAAACCTGTTCTCGAAAAAGCAGAGAAAAAAATTAAAAAAGCGAAGCTAGTCTTTTAACTGAGGATTAAGTTTGTAAGACCAATAGTAAGCCTCATTTGCCAAAGCCGCCAAGACGCCGAACAGCGAAAGACCTGGAAATAAGCCTAACCACCAAGCTCCCAAATATTTTCTTGATTCGTTGAGCATCGTGCCCCAACTCACTTGATCCAAAGGTAGTCCTAAGCCAAAAAAAGACAAGGTTGCTTCCATAAGTATAGTCGAACCAAATAAAAAAATCATACTTACGAGAACTGGAGGTAAAGCCTTCGGCAAACAATGCTTCCACAGAATCCGAAAATCACTGGTACCTAAAGATCTTTGCGCATCGATTAAGTCGGATTCTTTTAAAGCCAAAACTTCCGCTCTTACGTATCTCGCTATGGTAATCCAATAAAAAATACCCAATAAAACTGAAATTCTAAAAACACCCGAATGGCTAAATAGTCCTAAAAGTAAAATGAGAATAACTAAAACAGGAATAGATCTGAAAACTTCAACGACTTTGGTAAAAACGTCATCTATGGGAAATGTCCATGTTTTTCTTGCGGGTAAAAATTTATTAAAAAACTCAATTATGCCAAGCTTTACAAAGCCGAAAGTTAGAACTAGACCAAACCAATGGATCCAAGATTTACCGTAATAAATCAAATAGTAAAATAATACCAAGCCTAAAAACAAATTCAAAATTAGATCAACTAAACCTACCTTAAATGAATTGCCATAAAAACCAGTTATTAAACCAATCGGCAAACCGATGACCAAGGACAACATTAAAGTCAAAACACCTACCCAAAAAGCAATCCAAGCTCCATTTATTAATCCAGCCAATGTATCTCTTCCAATTGAATCTGTTCCGAGCCAGTGCCTTGACTGACCCTGACCCAAAACCTGATCATCAAAAGGAGAAACATAATTGGCATTTTTATGATCTAATGTATTTGCGCTATAACTAACCACGGGTCCAATAAATAATTCCTTTTCAGTTACCAAGACATTGCCAAAAACAGCGATTAAAACAAATACTGACAATAGCCACGTACTCCATCTACTTGGAAGATATTTTATTATTCCTTCTCTATTCATCACCAGAAAATTTAATTTTTGGATTTGACCAAGCATACAAAATATCTGCAATCAAAAATGACAACATGGTAATGAGTGATGTAACGAAGACAATGGCTAACACTGTGTTCCAATCTACGGCATAAATAGACTGAATCAACAATCTCCCCATCCCTGGAATGTTGAAAATAGTCTCGATCACCAAAGAACCAGCAATGGCATTCGGAATCGCCGCCATAAACAAAGTGATCATTGGCAATAATGCATTCTTCAAAATGTGTCTTACTGAAATTTCTTTCCTACTTAACCCTTTCGCGTATGCAGTACGTACATAATCTAATGTCGCTTGATGCTTTACACTTGTTTTAAGTTGAGTCGTGGCATAACTCAATGAATGCAGTGTCCAACACAATGAAGGTAAAATCAATTTGGCCCCTAATGCTCTTAGACCTTCGAAAAAATCCATTGAAGATATCCTGGGATCAACTCCAACAGAAGGGAAAATTTTCAGCCCGTAATAATCAGATGTAAAAAATATTACTCCTAACAAGCAAAACCAAAATAACGGAATGGTATATATGAAGAAACTTAGTTTTTCAAATAAGTTTTTCGACCAAGTATTTTCTTTACTTCCCAGCCATAATCCTATCGGAATGCTCATAGATATCGACAACACTAAAGAAATCAACGCCAACAAAGCGGTCCATTTTAATGATGAAAAAATTTTACTTGAAACATTTTTACCGTCTAAAGTCGAAACTCCAAAATCACCTCGAATTAAAGAACTTAACCAATGATGAAATTGATTTTTGGAGCCATACCATCTAATTTTTGGTGCCGCAAATCCTTTGTTTAAAATTTCATTTCTGATTTCTTTTCTCTTACCTAAAGGAATAATCTGTAAAAGACTATCATCTAATGAACGAGGTTTGACAGATAAATAAAAAACAGGCAAGTCATAGCCCATTTTCTTAACTTGATTTAAGTAATCTGATCGATAAGATTCTGATTCAAAGCTTTGCTCAGAAAAAAGTGAAAGGTAATCTTCCACAGGATCACCGGGTAAATTTTGTTTAATCGCAAAAAGAATCAAAACCACCAGCATAGCGGTTGGCAGAAAAGATAATACACGTTTTAGGAAATATTTCCACATACAGCTTTTTAATTTTCAGAAAAAACTGCTCTGGTTTTAAATGTATTGGCTAAATATCCAGGTCTTTTAGGTGAGAGCTTGGCTTCTAAATTTTTGGATAAAATAAACCGCTCTTTTGGGCTGTATAAAAATATTACAGGACAATCATCTGCTACGATTTGTTCCATTTCTTGATACAGTTCTTTTAATCGCTGACCATCCAATGTAACCCTACACTCTTCCGTTAACTTGTCAAAATTCTTATTACTGAATTTTGTATAATTTCTTGGACCTTCAGAATGCCATCTATTATAAGGATCATCATTATTTGGATCCTGCACAACAGAGGCTGTATAAATTTGATAGTTGCCTTCCCGAACATCAGCTCTTAATTGTCCACCTGCTTTTGAAACCAAATTTATCTTGAAACCCACTTGTTCAGCACCCTCCTTTAACATCAAAGAAACATTTTTACCCAATTCTGATTTTGAAAGACTCACGTCCAATTCTAATTGTTTTACTTCTCCATCAATCTCCTTTTCTAAAACTCCATCATTATCTCCATCTTTCCATCCAGCTTTTTCTAAATATTTTCTAGCCAAATCTAAATCATAATCCATCCCTTTGATATTTGGGTTTGCATAAGATTTTAATTCGTGAAAAAGACTCTTTTGTTTGATCCCTAATCCGTTTTCAAAATTGACAATCATTTGTTCCACATTAGTGGAATGGGCTAAAGCTTTTCTAACATTTACATCACTCAATATTTCATCCTCATTATTTAACATGAGATAATAATATCTAATTAATTGAGTAGTCGCAAAATTAAATTGTTCGGTTTCTTTGGTTTTACTCGCTTCAAAATTTGCACTACTCACTGCCCCCATAACATCAATTTCTCCGGACCTTAATAAAGTGAGTGCAGTAACTTCATCTGGTATAATTTTAAAAATCAAGGAGGAAGGTTTGGCTTGCAAAAAAGGATTTGAAGAATTCTTTCCCCAATAATTTTCTTTTCTCTCTAACAAAACATATTGATCTGTAACCCACTCGATGAACTTGTAAGGTCCTGCGCCAACAATTTCTTCACGAGAATGTTTTACACCATTAAAATTCTTGACAAAAATGGAATCCAATGGGATTTGAGTATCCATCAATTCACCATTTAAGTCTAATACGTCGGTGGCATTATTTGGGTCGTATGCATACTTCGGATACAAATTAGCTGTAACTATCGCTTCTCTTGCTAATAAATAAGGCTCACTAAATATTACACTAAACTTTTTATCATTTTCGGGATCAATTTTTACGTCTACTATTTTTTCGAAAAAGGATCTCCATGCAGTCGATTCTATTTCTTTATTGCGAATGGTTTTTAAAGTAAATAAAAAATCTTTGGCTGTAATTTCTGAACCATTATCCCATTTGGCATCTTCTAAAAATTCAAGGTCAAATCTAATACCACCCTGATAAGGACCATCCGTTAAATATTGAGGAGAAGGAATTTCCTTAATTAGAATCGGTATCATTTCTAAAGTGACTGGATCAAAATCAGCCAAAGGAACCAAGATATATTGCTAAATTTCTCTTGAGCCTGATCTGGGATAAATGATAGGATTTAATTTGACTGGATCTTTTTGTAAACGAATGCTTATTTCTTCCGGATTATTTAAAACGGGTTCAGTTTTACATGACCAAAGGCCAAAAAACACAAATAGCAAGAATAGTTTGCTGATGCCACTTACATTCATGAAAAGAGATTATTGACCTAAGTTAAAAACATTATTAGGATATAGCTATTTTAATATACATGGAAAAGCAGAAAGTCCTTATTTCGGGTGGATCAGGATTGGTCGGAAAATTTCTTTCAGAATACCTTCATAACAAAGGCTTCGAGGTATCGATTTTGAGTCGTTCTCAAAGGACTCATAAAAAATACAATTATTGGAAATGGGACCTTCAAAAAAACTGGATTGATCCAGAGGCAATCAAGGTGGATTACATCGTAAATTTGGCTGGTGCGGGTATTGTCGATAAAAGATGGTCGAAGAAGGTAAAAAAAGAAATCATCGATAGTCGCGTGCTAGGCACCAGGCTTTTAATAGATTCTATTAAGAATTCAAAGCACACCATCAAAGGTTTTATCTCAGCCTCAGCGATTGGCATATATGGAGATCGCGATGATGAAGAATTATTTGAAGATTCGCCGAATGGCAAAAAATCCTTCATGGTGGATTGTTGCGAACAATGGGAAAGCGAAGCGATAACAGCCAAAGATCATGTGAACACACTATCTATATTAAGAATAGGTATTGTACTGAGCACAAAAGGCGGTGCACTTTCGAAGTTTCTACTTCCAATGAAATTAGCTCAAGCCAACTATTTTGGCAACGGATCCAATTACTATTCTTGGATTCACATACAAGACATTGCAAAAATAATTTGGACCTGTATTGATCAAAATTTAGAAGGAACTTATAATGCTGTTGGGCCAGATCCTTGTACAATGAAAAATTTTATCAAAAGGACCTCAAGTATTATTGCACCTTATGCGATAAATTATCCCCTTCCAAATATGCTATTAAAAATAATGTTGGGAGAAATGGCGGCAGTTATTACAAATAGTAATCGTGTGATCCCTCAAGGACTCATGGATGCAGGATTTCAATTTGATTTTCCTGGATTAGAAAGTGCGGTAAAAGATCTAACCGATCGAAAAATTTAATTTATCGCTTAAAAACTTCAATAGTTTTCTTTTTCAAAATTAAATCTGAGAAGTTTCCTTTAAATCTAGTGGCTCTTACCATGTGATTATCGATCCAATGGTAATTACCGCCTCGAGGCTTGCCCATTAATAATCCATGAAACTTAAAATTGTGCCGATTTAGCCATTCTTCGGTTACAACTCTATGCTCTTCTGTTCGTGATGTAAAGAAGGTAATAATGTGTCCTTCTTCATACCATTTATTTAGAGTTTCCAATGCATCTGGATAAGGAAGACAAGTTACCATTCGTTCGGGCTCTTCATTAGGAACATCATCAGTTATCGTTCCATCAATATCAATAAGGTAATTTTTTACTCCTTCTGGAAGTACAGGACTTGCCGTCAAACCCTTCTCGTCTTTAAGAATATTTAGTTTCATTTTCTTTTTTAAAATTCTATGTAATCCACTGGGTCCAAAGGTTGTCCATCAAACCACAATTCGAAATGCAAATGCGGACCAGAACTTAGTTCGCCCGTATTACCAATAATGGCTATAGACTCTCCTTGTTTAACCTTTTGTCCTGCCGACTTTAATAATTTACTATTGTGTTTATAAACTGAAACCAAATCATTTCCGTGTTGAACAGTTATCGAATGTCCAGTTTCTAAACTCCAATCTGCAGTCAGTACTATTCCATCTTTTATCGCTAAAATAGGGGCATTTTTAATTGATACAATATCTACACCCAAATGATCCTTTCTATCTAAGAATCCAGAACTTATTTCTCCCTTTAGTGGTGCTGCCAAATAAAGTCCTTTTAAGGTATTGCTACCTTTCTTATTTTCTGCCTTCGCAGAATTTACAAGCTCAGTTTCTTCTGGCTTCACTTCCAAACCAACCATGTTGACTTCATTTTTTACATTTCCTGGCAATTCTCCACCTGTGACCATATTCTTCATACCGTCGATGTACACGGTTTGTGCTTCAATAATCTCTTCCATTTCAGTAATTTGAGATTTTAGATTTAAAAATTCCAAATTACCCTCCACATTACCGTATCCAGGTATCAATCTTTTGACCGGTGTAAAAATGATTAATGAGCCGATAAGTAAGGCCAAAATGAGCAATAAAGAACATATTATGATGTAAATATTACCTAGACTTAGATTAAATGATCTTAATTCTTTGAGATTTTCATCATCAAATACTACCAATCGGTAACGCTCACTAAGGCGATCCGTAAAACTCTGTTCTTTTTTTAGCTCTTCTGACATAACTGAGTTCTGCAAAAATTAAAATAAATTTGCACTTTATTAAGTTATATAAGTTGTTACTAAACCTCTAGTTGAACTTATATTTTGCTCATCCTATAGGCAGTATCTAATTTTTTACACAAACGTAGAAAGGTGAAGTTTTTAAACAGACTAAGTATAGCATTATTAATTGTTGTTTTTGCCACAGGTTGTGCGACTAAAAAGAAGAAAGCAGGAGAAGATTACGGTAAAGTAAAAGAGGTTTTTCATAACATGTCCTCTAAATACAATGGTTATTGGAATTCGGAGGAATTGATGAAAAAAGCCCATAATCGCCTCGACGAGCAACATCAAGCCGATTTTACCCAGGTTTTGAGTGTTTACCCATACCTAGATGTCGATAATCCTTCAGTTGTGGCCGGAGATATGGATTTAGTAATGCAAAAAGTAGCTCGAATCGTTAAAATTCATCCTAAAGGAGATTGGATTGACGATTGTTATGTGATGCTAGGAAAAGCACAATTTCTAAAGCAAGATTTCGAAACTGCGGAAGAAACCTTTTTATATTTCGAAGAAGAGTTTAATCCGGATGATCCAAAAAGTAGATTATACGTAAAGAATAAAAACAAAAGAGCCTCCTCTGATGAAAAAAAGAAAGAAAAGCAGAAAGAGAGAAAATTGAAAGAAGAGAAAATGAAAGAGGCAAAAAAGGAGAAACAAGAAGATCGTCAAGATCGTCAAGATGCCAAAGAGGATAAAAGGAAGGAGATAGACAAGTACAAAAAGGAAATAAAGAAGTTAAAAGACGATCTTAAAAAAGCAACAAAATCAAGAAAAGACAAGGTTAAAAAAGCAAAAGAAAAAGCCAGAAAACAAAAAAAGCGTTATAAAACTGATCCCAATGCTGATCCTCGAAGTGAAAAAGAAAAAGAAATTGAAGCAAAACTGACAGCAAAAGAAAAAGCTTATAAAGACTTTTTATCTGGAGATGCTGCTAAAAAAGAAAAGGAAGCCGAAGAAAAAGAAGCAAAAAAAGAATTAGCTGAAGCTGAAAAAGAAGAGGAAGCCGCCGCGGAAAGAAAAAAAGCTAAAGAAAAAAAGAAGAAAATTTCTCACGACGATCCGAAAGGATTGTTTAAAGGCAAATTGGCTTTTCATGAAGGAGTTTATTGGTTGGCCCGAACTTTTACAGAAAGAGAAAATTACTTTTCAGCTGATTTTCTTTACAGACAATTAGAAGAAGAATATCCAACAAAAGAGGAAGTGTTGCAACAGATTCCTGCTGCGAGAGCACATTTGTTTATCAAACAAAAAGAATATAACGAAGCAATTCCACATTTAGAAAATGCTATTAAAAACGAAAAGGATAAATCCTTAAAAGCTCGATATTCTTACATACTTGGTCAACTACACCAATTAGAAGGAAGAGAATCTGAAGCCAAGGCTGCATTTAGAAGGGTTGATGATTTTAAGCCGGGTTATGATATGCAATTCAATTCCAAAATAAACTTTGTAAAATCTGAATGGAAAAGTGGACAAAGTACCAAGCAATCTGCAATTAGGAGTTTGGAAAAAATGTTGAGGGATAAAAAGAATAGCGACTTTCAAGATCAGATATATTTCACCATGGGTGACATCCATGAAAACGATAATGACATTGCCGCAGCGATCGAAGCGTACCAGTCATCAGTACGTTATAGTGTCTCAAATAAAAAGCAAAAGGCTGAATCTTATTATCGTATCGCTAAATTACTTTATGCAGAAGAGCGATATGTAGCTTCAAGTGCCTATTATGACTCTACCTTAACCGTTATAGATCAGGAAGATGATCGATATTTTGAAGTAAAAGAGTACGCAGGATCTTTAAAAGAAATTGCACTCAATAGCAGCATTATTAATCTACAAGACAGCTTGTTAGAGCTGAGTCTAAAGTCAGATAAAGAAATAGATAAAATACTTCGAAAAATAGCCGAAGAACAAGCATTAGTTGCTGACGAACCTGATCAAGTCAACAATAAATTTATCGATCGAAAAAATGGTTCAGGTACCAATGTAAGTACATTCTTCGCATATGATGAAACCATGGTGCTCGCAGGTAAGCGTCTTTTTGAAAGAAATTGGGGTCCTCGATCTTTGTCTGATGATTGGAGAAGATCCAATAGAATTGGAGCAATTGATTTGGATATTGAAGAAGAAGAGACAGAAGTGGACGAAGAAGCAGAATTAGATGCAGCAGTTGCTGTTTTAAAGGCTTCAGTCCCCACGACCACTGCCAAAAAAGCAATGGCAAATGGTAAGAAAGAACAAGCTCTATTTGACTTGGGATTACTTTTTTACACAAAAATCAATAACCACCAGCAATGTGATGAAACTCTAAATCGACTGTTGGAAGAATATCCAAATACCAAACATGAGCCGGAAGCTTTATTCTACTTGTAT
>JAHDHU010000003.1:8716-74769 GCA_020631135.1 Saprospiraceae bacterium
GCCAATGAAGGAATGGGAAATACCGCTGGAGCAGCTAGGTATAAAAATCGCTTAACAGAAAAATATCCAAATGCGAAATTTTCAAGATCCTTACTTGATCCAAATTATGTAGAAAATCAACTTAAAGAACAAAATAGTAATGATGAATTCTACGATGTTACCTATGGTATCTTCCAAGATGGAAATCATCAAGAAGTGCTAAAAAGAGTTGATGACGCATTTAATCGATTGGAAAAATCTCATCCTTTATTGCCAAAATTTGCACTTCTACAATCTATGTCTGTTGGTAGCATAAATGGCAAAGACGAATATATCAGTTCTCTGCAAAAACTTATTGCAAGATATCCAAATACAAAAGAAGAGACACGAGCTAAAGAGATTTTGAGATTTATACGAGGTGATAAAAAGGCTTTTGACAGCAGATTATTTGATGAGGACTCTGAAGATTTTTCAAGAGATGACGACAAACTCCATTATATAATAATTGTGATCCATGATTGGTCAGAAGAAAAGCTTCAGAATGCGAAAATTGCAGTCAGCAATTACAACAAGCAGTATCATCAACTCGAAAAATTAAGAATATCAGACCTTCCTTTAAACAAAGAAGATGGAACGCAACTTATCCTTGTTCGTAAATTTAGAAATAAGGATAAAGCGATGAAGTACTTTACAGGTACAGTAAAAAATTCGTCTGACTTTATAAATCCTAATACTGTAGGGTTTGACGTTTTCGCTGCAACTCAAAAGAACTACAGAGAAATCGCTAAGAAAAAAGGAATCGCTGAATACAGAGCCTTTTTCGATAAGTATTATTTGACGAATGAAAAAGGAGATAAATAAAACTAGACAGATTTAGATTGTTCTGTTTCTACCTTAGATTGAACCAATAAGAAGTGGGTTTCGAACACCGTAAAAATTAAGTACACCATCAAAAATGGCAAGATAAAAAATCTGCTCTCTGGCATCGTGTACTTGTAATATACAGCGACCAAGACAAAGCACGCTAAAATCTTAATTATAACATTTATAATGATAATCCTTATAAATAAATACTTGTCCTTGGATCTGAGTGTTCGTTTACAAACGTAAAAAACTATTAAACTTAAGACAGTAAATAAAACAATTCCTAAAATACCAAGGTTCCAGTCACCATTGTCTCCCAAAAAATAATTGATTCCAGTCAAAACCACCAAAGAACCAAGTATGGATAAAAACAAGGCTTGAGTAAACTTGGAGTTGGTCATTTGTCTTTTTCGAGATCCTTAATTAATTTATAGAAAAAAGCTCCTAATGCTAAAAAAATAAAAAGTAGCGTAAATAGAGGAAATTGAAATTCAAATCGTTGGTCTAAAAATTGACCACCATATGTAGAAATAAGAATTAAAACAAAAAGCTGAATTATAATGCCAGAATACTTTAGATAAGCTCTAACATTGGTTTTCTGTTTTTTCTTTTTCAATTTTAGTTTGCCAACTTAATAGGCTCCTGCCCTACCATCTTTTTGACAGCCGCACCAGTATTGCAACTCACATTAAAAACAGCTCCGCTTTCTACATTGACATTACCAACCGTAATATCACCAGTTACTCTCGCTGAAGTTTTTACGACCAATAAATCATCCACTTTCAAGGTACCATCAAAATTTCCTTCTATCACCGCATTAGAACAACTAACTTCCCCATCTACCTTCCCGCTAGGTCCAATAATTAATTTTCCTTTACAAATGAGGTTTCCTATGAGACTTCCATCTATTCGAAAATCATTTTCAGCATGGATATTACCATCCACTTTGGTTCCATTTACCAGGCTATTAATAGAGTTAGGTGAGCTTGTTTTCACACTTACAGTGGTGTCAGAAGTTTTTTTTGATCCAAACATTAGAATTACTGTTTTTGGTTAAAAATTATTGAGGTATATACAAATTAGGGAATATTGTCCTCAATTTCGAAAGCTATGGAATTAAAAAACAAATGAGGTTTCAATCTAATTTATTGAAACCTCATTATCAATATCTTTTATAAAATTTCTCTTTTAGAATCTTGGGCAGTATACATTACGTCTTTCTGGTCCACAGATCTCATAGCTCATAGAAAATTCAAAAGAACCATTAAAAGTTGCGGCTTGAGCAAACTTAGAAACGGTAGCATCATAACTAAAGCCAATACCAAATTGACCAGAATTAAATCTTGTCGATACGATAAATGCATCAGAATGTAGTCCACCAGTATCTTTTGTACCTATTCTATACCATCCACCTATTTGCCAAGATTGCGCTTGAGTTCTAGAATTACCCAAAGCAAATCTTAAACTCGTACCAAAGTTTACTTCTCTTTGTTGACCTTGGAAAAAAGCAACAACACCAGGAAGTACACTTACTTTAGGTTTTAACTCAAATTGACCACCTGCGTGGAATGTCAATTTAGAATATAGAGATACTACATTTTGGTAGAAAGAAATATTGGCTTGATTTAAATGTGCCATTGCAAGACCTACATAATAATTGTTTCTTTGGTCCATCACATTAAAAAACAATATTCCAGCGCCTAGATCCGCGAATAAGAAATCCAGGTTATTACTTTGAAGAAATGGCTCATTGTCTGGAATGGTTGGATCAAATCCTCCATTACCATCATGTTGGGTTGGCCATCTTAATTCTCCTGGTTTTATTCTTCTTTGCGTAACCGCAGCATCAGCTCCAACTACAAGATACTTCGCACTTTGTCTGTAACCTCCCATCTTTTTGGAATAAGACAAAGAAAGTCTTCCTTGCGTCGTACCGAATCTAGATTCACCTGCTACATCTCCCCATAAAGTACCTCCTATACCAAAATAGTCTGTTCTTCCGACAGCAACTTTCTGATCATAGGAAGCCGAATATGTATTATATGCATTATCCACTAATGCCGGAGACCATTGATTTCTATAATTAACTACCATTCTCGTTTTACAATTTAAAACTCCTGTTAAAGCAGGGTTTAAGTTTAGAGGAGACATGTAAAACTGAGAAAAATGGATGTCCTGAGCACTCAATCCGCCGCAAACAGAGAATGCAATCAAGAACAATAAAGATCTCATACCTTTCTTCATAATTTTAATCTTTTCAATCGTAAAGCTATCCGCCAAAACAACAGTATTCTTTTCGTAGAGATTGGTACTAAAGTTAGTAATTCTCATAGAAAACAAGACAAATGACTTGCCAATAAAATACATTTAACAGAACAATGTTACTTAACACATATAAACTAATTATAATCCAATCTCGCAAGAGCACCGAATTCTTCAATTAGCAAGTTGTCAAACCGATCCGCTGAGTCAAAAAGTTCTTGTAAATAACGTTTCGCTGTTCTTTTGTCAAAGTATTGATCGTAAATGAGGAGGGATAAAATAATACGTTGGCCTTTGACGCTAAAAGTAAGACCCTTTAAATGATAATTCTGCTGCAAAAGGTAGGTATATAATGGTTTTATGTCCTTTTTGGGCAACTTGCACAGGTATGCATCTCCTACGATCAAACCCGTTTTCTCGTAGTACGAAATATTGATATCGGCAGATCCATGTTTAATTTGCCAATTACTTGGTCCTTTTCTACATAAATCAATATTATATCCTAAGTCGATGATCAATTCTTCGACAGACTTGTTAATTCCCAAAGCTTCGTAATCATCTAAATCAGAGATCATCGAAATTTTTGTTCCGCACTCGGGACAATAACCTTCCTCTACCCTGCTTTCAAAGACAATATTCGCGCAAGCGTTACATCTTACTCCTTTTTCACTTTGCAAACAAAAATCATTTAAGGTTTTGTGCAAAACATCTATTGGCAATGAAAAACCAATATTATTACCATCTCGAATAATAAAGGTGTTTACTCCTATTACCCTTCCAGAAAAATCCACTAGTGGACCTCCACTATTTCCCGGATTTAAAGCAGCATCATGTTGAAAATATTTTACATTTTTTTGAAAATGGGAAAGATTCGACAAAATGCCTTGAGTGGCGGTAAATTTTAAACCAAAGGGATGTCCCGCTGCCAATACTCCGTCTCCGACGGAATAATCTGTATCCATGCTTAGATCAACTTTGGGCATCCCATGATTTTTAGGAGCCATCAAAAACGCCAAATCATACAAAGGATCTACATAAACGATTTGCACAAGTTGCTTTTCAAACTTTTCACCATCTACGACGACAGACTTATTGTTTCTAATGACATGCTCATTGGTTACGATAAGATTATACTTCGATAGAAAAAAGCCAGTTCCTGTACTGTATGGAGTTGCCAATTGAACAACCACCTCTCTATACTTTTCTATAATCGCCTGGATACTCATCTCATTAAACATTGACATTTTTACTTGGAGAAAGTGACATCGCACTCAGCATCAGTAAGTAAGTTTTAGAAAAATTTAAAACTGAATCAAAATTGAGCATTTTGGTATCCGCTTCAATCGAACCATATTCCTCAGAATATATTCTTGATATCTTTTTTATCTCATTGTTGATAGCGGATTTATTTAATTTATCATTTTCGAAAAAATTATAATTAAATCCCAACTTTTCAAAAAATTTAAAATTGACTATCAAATAATATAAATGTAAAAAGGCTTTATCTGGTGATGGTAAAGAATAGTTAAACAAACAATAGCCGACCATGTAATTATAAATGCTTTGAGCTATATGATAATGTCCATTATTTTCATAGAACTTAACATTAGGCAATTCTCCTTTGATAAATTCAACCAGGCGATCGTGCCCTGAAGGTTGCGTAATACCAAAAGTAGACGTTACTTCATATAGTTCTTCTTTAAAATTTTCAAAACTTCGTTCACGCAGATTTTTAAGTTCAGCACAAAGGTTTGCATTTTTTAAACCAGCTTGATCTCCATTGTTCTCAAAAAACTCTCGATGTAGTTTTTCGAACTTTTCCATGGTGTAACCTTCAGGTTTTAACAGGTAATCCAATCGATAGATAACATCGAGACATAAGTACGCTAATGCTCCTGGATAATTATCCAAATTAATCTTAGAATCTTTGCGAATCGCGAAAACTTTATCGATTTCGTTTTGAAGAAAATCAAATTTAACCTTTAAGTGTTCGGTCGGGATTTGTTTAATGTGGCTCGTATTGATGGCTTCCAAGTTGCCAAATTCACTTTCTAAAATATCATCTTGTTTATCCGAATTTAAAGCAATCTCTTTGAGTCCGTAATACAATTTATATGGATTGGTATCTCTGGTTTTAGCGTCAAAAATCATCGTGATCCAGTTATTGGCATCCAAGGCATATCGACCATACTTTAAACTAAAATTAAGTTCTAACAAACGTCTCAGCAATCCAATATTTAATGATTCAGCCTTGGCAATTTTGGACTCTACTCTGATATTCATGGGATCCGCGGTACCAACCAATAGTTTAGATCCTTGGAATATTTCGAAATAAACGATACCATCTGTGGTTTTAAATTTTACATTTTCGGAATCATCATCTCTTAAGTAAAAGAAAAAGTTTTCGAAGCAGGATAGATAATTTTCTTTATCAAATTCGGCCATAGCTCTATCCCAAGCTTCATATTTATCTCGATCCTTATATGCATCAGTATACCTTCCAAAAACAATGTCAGGTTGTTCTTGAGCACTACTCGATGAAAGTCCAAATAATTTTTTAAGTATATCCACAACTGCTAATGCAAGTATCGAAATTAAAAATAAAACTAGAACCCGAGGTTATGTCCAAAGGAAGTATCTTTCAAGCGTGAAAATGCGAACCGAAATAAAGCTGGAAAAAACAAAAATCTCACTGGATTTTCAAAGCAAACTTATGTTCATCGGCAGTTGCTTTGCTGAGAACATCGGGGAACTTATTTCCATTCGAAAATTTAAAAATTGTATCAATCCTCTCGGCATAAGCTATAATCCATATTCTCTTCTCAAGAATATGGAGTTTATCATGTCTAATCAAGATTTGAAAAAAGAGCAGATTAACTTCGATGGAGAGAAGTATTTTCACTTTGCTTTTCATGGAACAAACAATAGAAGCAATCAAGAAGAATACTTGCAAAAGCTCTCAGAAAAAACGGAAAAGGCACATCAATTTTTGACCTGCGCCAATGTTGTTTTTTTGAGCTTAGGTACGTCCCATGTTTTTGAACATCAAACTTTTGGAATTGTCAATAATTGTCACAAACAGCCTAATCAGTTATTTGAACGCAAGCTTTTAGATCATTCGACCACGGTCTCGATTTTAAAAACCCTTTGTCAGAAACTATCTCTATTTAATCCAGCCATGAAAATCATCTTTACAGTTAGTCCAATAAGACATTTAAGAGATGGATTGGTAAAAGATCGAAGAAGCAAATCAGTGCTAATTTCTGCATTGAGTGAAATTATCGATCAAAAAAATATTTTTTATTTTCCTTCATACGAAATCTTGGTAGACGATTTAAGAGATTATCGTTTTTACAAGGCTGACATGATCCATCCAAGCCAACAAGCCATAGCATATATCTGGGAATCCTTCAAAAGTTCATATTTCAATAAGGTAACATTGGAAAAAATGGAAGGGTTAGATAATCTAATTCAGCGCCTAAATCACATTCCGCGAAAGCGACATGGTGTTGAATTTGAAAAATTTATTTCCAAATTAAAACAGGACATTCTCGCCTACCCGGAGTTGGACTTCTCATCAGAATTAAAAAACTTGGAACAATAATTTTTAAAGCAATCGTTTGTATCAAACGGACATTTGTATGCGATTTGTGTTTCTATTGGGTTTCAACTGTCTGCGCAATTTTCTATCTTCTAGTAAATAACTGCTAATACTATGAAAAAACTTTACTACCTATTCGCTCTAGCCTTGATGACTGGCATCAATCTAGATGCTCAAACTTATGTTAAAATTGACGCAGCTGGTTTAAATGACGGAAGCTCATGGGAAAACGCCTACAATAATTTAAACGATGCCATTTCTAATACCTCCAGTGGAGAAATCTGGGTCGCGACAGGAACCTATCGTCCTCAAAATGCAATGTCTGACTCTTCAGCAACTTTCTTTATTGATAAACCCATTTCACTTTATGGAGGATTTGAAGGATACGAATCTAACCTCAATCAAAGAGATTGGTTGAACTACAAAACTATATTAAGTGGAGATATAAATGATGATGATGTAGATGACGATTTTGAAAACAATAAATCCGATAATGTTCAGCATGTGATCAGGATTGATAGTTTCATTGGTAATGATATCACTATCAGTGGTTTTGAGATTACTGGAGGTCATAGTTCGGACAATGGTGATTTAGATTCTGAATTCACCAATGGAGCGGGGATCTTATCCTACAACACTTTACATGTAGAACATTGCAGCTTTTATCAAAATTTTGCTCGTGGTGGTGCTGGGATATATGTTCTAGGTTATGATCTAGGAGGTCAGGGCTCAAGTGTCAATGATTGTCAGTTTTATTCGAATAGTGCTACTGCACAAAGTGCAGGGATTTTATATGAGGGAATTGTAGATGGCGCTATTGAGAATTGTAGCTTCTCTAACAATCAAACAGCTCGGGGAGCTTTATATCCTTTACGATGTGTAAATCTTACAATTGATAGTTGTGCCTTTAATTCCAACGTTGCAATCACTAATGACGGCTTTGGAGGTGCAATGTTTGTTTGGGCTGCTCTAGGATTAAATATGAGTTATTGTTCCTTTACAAATAATCGAGCAGGCAATGGAGCTGTGATGTATTACGATGGACGAGAAATAACTCCAGATCTTTTAGAGCAATTTCCGAACAATATCACTAACTGTTTCTTTTCAAACAATCAAGCCGTTGATTGGGGTGGTGGTTGCATTTACAATTGGAGAGGATCATACAATATGAGTAGCTGTACATTTAGTGCAAATTCTGCCACAAATGGCTCATGCATCTATAATGGCGGCGAAATTAAAAATATAGAAATTAGGAATTCTCTTTTCCAAAATGGATCTGGAGCAGACTTTGGTGGTGCTATGCTCTGCTATGGTTCCGAATCTAATTATCTAATTGACAATTGCGATTTCGAGTTTAATCAAGCTGCAATTTCTGGAGGTAGTATGATCGCTGGCTTTGAGGCAGATGTAACGATTTCTAATTCAACCTTCGTTGAAAATCAAGCTCAATGGGGCGGAGCGATGTATGTTCAAAATTCTTTTACAGATATCTATATTGACAATAGTCGATACGAAGGAAACATGGCTTCTAACAATGGAGGTGCAATTAATTATGCCGGAGCTGGAGAATTTTATATTGATAAATGTGAATTTTTAGGAAACATCGGTGGTATCGGTGGTGCGTTGAATGTAACAGAATCCTTGGACACAACAGAATTGGCATTTTTTAGCTTATCCAATTCTATTTTGGATTTTAATGAATCAACCACTCAAGGTGCAGGCCTCAATATTAATGAAACTGAAGCTGTCTTAACTAATAATCAATTTGCATATAACTTAAATACTGATGGTGTAGCGGGTGGAGCGATATCCATCAACGTTGGAGATTCAATTTCTAGATCTGCCACATTTATTAACAACACCTTGGCTAACAATTTTGCAAACATCGGATCTGGGATTGCGACATATGAAGGTCTGCTTGATGGAGAGCTTGAGTTGACAATGCAAAATAACATACTATACAATCCGGGTGGTAAAGATTATGAAGTGGAAGATGGCACACCAACGGTTATTAGTATGGGTGGAAATGTATCTCGTGACGACTCGACCATTGGTGTCTTAAACAATGACCTGGATCAGAGCCAAGTTACTGACCCCGGGTTTATCAATCCTCAATCAGATTTTCATTTGAGCAGTACAAGTCCAATTATTGATCAAGGAGTAAGTAATGGTGCTCCTGAATTTGATTTGGAAGGTTTGCCAAGGATCAACGAAACTGATCCAGGGGCTTATGAATATCAAACAAGCAACACACAAGAAACTTTGGTGGATCCAAAAGGTGTTTTGGATATTTTTCCTAATCCTGTTCAAGCTTTCACGAATGTGAAACTTGAAAACAATTGGAGAGGTCAGGTAGAAATAAAAATAGTGGACATACAAGGCAAGGTTATCTCAAATTATTTTCTTGCCAAAAACATAGACCTATTGGAAAAAAGATTAGACTTACATTATCTAAATTCCGGGATATACGAACTCCTTATTTCGGATGGAGATGAAATGATTGTCAAATCACTGATAAAAAATTAGTCTTAATAAAAAGCCCCGATGATAAACGTCGGGGCTTTTATTTTTTTACTTGGATAATACTACCCTTTCTACGATGCCCTTTCCAGAATTCTTATCTACCACATTGATCAAGTAAATTCCATCATGGAGATTAGAAAGATCTATCTTATCACTATTGTAAATTCTAGAAACCAATCTTCCTTCTAAATCAAAAATATTAACCACGTAATTTATCAAAGCAGATTTTTTGATAAATACATAATCCGAGGTAGGATTTGGAAATAATGTAATCGATATTCCATCTATCTCATGTACTGCGGTAATAAAATCTAAACCGTCACAATTTTCATCAATTCCATTTCCTGGGATCTCTGTTGCTCCAGGATTGATATCTGGATTGGTTTCGTCGCAATCTACATCTAGACCATATCCATCTCCATCTATATCATTGTCTAAAGTACTCGGATCACAGTCTTCGTCGATTCCGTTAAATAGAATTTCATCTTCCCCAGGATTGATATCTGGGTTTGTATCATCACAGTCCTCACCAATATCATAACCATCTCCGTCGGCATCGTCATCGTCCGTGTTAGGATCACAATCATCATCGATATCATTGTAAAACACTTCGCTCATTCCTGGGTTGATGTCAGCATTCATGTCATCACAATCGATTTCGTCAGTAAATCCATCACCATCTGCATCTATACCTGAACTTAAACATCCGAATGTTGCTTGGCCGTTGCCTTCTACGTTTGAGAGTGCATTACAATTTTCACTATCGTGTACCAAAATAATTACATCAGGAAAATCTACGTTATTTACATAATCAAATTCAATACGACAAGAGTCCTTAGACCCGATTAAAACACCCATCTCTTCGGATGTACTATTGTAGCTAAAAATCTTTATGTCTGTAGAAAAAAGCGCATCATCATATCCGTTGCAAAAATCGAAGAAGTAACTTACCCCATCCGTCAGTTCGCTTACATAATACGCTTCGTTAGACCAAACTTGCCACGATGAAATAAAAGGCCCGTTAAAGCAATTACCTCCACCAGCAAAAATATCCCAAGGACCAGAAGAATAATTATTACAATCGAGTAACTCATCCAAATCATCACAATTTTCGTCGATACCATTTCCAGCAATTTCTATTGCGTTGGGATTGATGTTTGCATCTTCATCATTACAATCTTGAGCCAAAGCAAAGCCATCTCCATCCAAATCATCATCAGGAGTAGATGGGTCGCAATCATCATCGATACCGTTATAAGGGATTTCGTCTTGGTTCATATTGACATTTGGATCAAAATCATTGCAATCGTCTAAACAAGAAACTCCGTCATTGTCGTTATCTACACCTTCTGCACACAAATTAGCAGTATACATTCCTCGACCATGCGTTGCCGCCAATACAAGGTTGTCCATTGGACGAAGGTCCATCATATCCACTCTTGTGGGCGCCATACCTGTACTATTATAGAACCATTCTGTAGCATCCCCGTTAAGTTCATTGGTGCTCCAAACCCCAAGTTCGGTTGCCATCAAAATCGAGTTTGGATTTGTTGGATTAAATAAACCCCATCTTTTAGGAATAGCGGGTATATCTCCTGAGTGGTTTGCCCAATTGTCTCCATCATCTTCGCTCACAAAAACAGAGGGACTATTAAAATTAGATACCGTAAACATGATGCGATCTGGATTATTGAGATCTACATCAATGTTACGTACATTTCCGTTGACAATGTGAAGCAGTTCATTACTTTGATTGTTTTGGAAAAAAGAATCAATTCTTACGACCTTTCCACTGTTTGATCCAACATAAATTTTGGTAGGATCTGTTGGATGTGCTTTAATTGCCGTTACTCGTTCACTTGCAATTTCTGGAACATCAATTGAGTCTAAGTTTCCATTATATATATTAACAATCATTACTTTTCCGTTATTAGCACTTGTAAGCAAACAATCATGAACATCGTCATAATCCGTTGGATTAATAAAATAACGTTGAACATTTCCAGGGACAAAGTATCTATTTGAGCTAGCCCAAGAATTAAGAGTCACGTGATAAGAAGCGTTTTGATTCGAAGTAATCTGAATATTTGGATCATCTCTGTCAATATGACAATATGCCCCATCTCCTCCAGTTACTTCAAAAGTAGAATTCATCCCACTGTTCTGAAAAAGATGGCTGCCATTGTCCTGAGTGCCTCCCAAAAACCAATTTTCATCTGTTGGGTGAAGAGCACAAGCATAAAATTGGATGGTATTGTAATCTTGTCCTTTCCATTTGATGTCTGGCATTGAAGATGAAGCATTTGTTGTGATATAAACTCCACCATCATTAGAAAACATTGCGATGTCTTCAGATCCTGGTAGGTACATGGCGTTATGCTGATCTGCGTGAACATATTGAATACCTTGTCCACCAAACCATTGAGATATCTGTTCCCAAGTCTCACCTCCATCTTCAGATAATAACAAATCTACACCTCCTATGAATAATCTATTTGGATTTGTTGGATCAATAGTAATACTCAAATCATACCAAGCTTGATTTCTTGAAAACCAATCCATTCCTATTGCAGATGGAGCTGGAAGTATTTCCCAATTTTTGCCACCATCCGATGTTTTGGCTATTTGCTCAACTGCATTGCTAGCATTTGCCTTTAGAATATAAACTACATTCGGATCAGATTTAGAAACATCTAATTCCATTCTTTCAGGCAAATATCCCGGTAACTCGATGTACTCCCATGAATCTCCATTGTCCTTAGATATATACAATCCATCACTCGACCCGAAACCCATACAGGCGTATAAAGTTCCATCACCTGCCAAATCTAAATCTGCAGCTCGCTCAGAAAAACCAAAAAAACCATTACCTAAAGCTTTTACCCAAGTTTCTCCACGATCTCTTGAAACCTGAATTCCCCCATCTCTCGTACATGCAAAAACTTTATCTCCAGATACTAAAACCCTTTGGACATATCGAAAAATAAAGTTATTGGTAGATTCTAATCTTTCCCAATTTACCCCTCCATCTACACTTCTGTACACGCCATCTCCAGTATAGGCATCTCCATTAAACCAACCTTCACCAGTTCCTACATACATTAAATCCGAATCATTCGGATCGATTGCGATCGAAGAAATTGCCGCATTTCCTGTATAGGTCTTTATCTCTTCCCATTGGTAATCAGAAGAAAGCGCATTGGTCAACTTCCAAAGACCACCTGCTACACCTCCTGCCCAAATTGTGTTTCCACTCGGATCTTTAGGATCAAAAACAATGGCACGTGTACGTCCTCCAAAATTATCTGGGCCACGTTCTTCCCAATTGAGGGTATTGGTAGATTTCAATTGATTTTCGATCAATTGCTTTTTGAAATCATAGATTTTTCCTCGTGGAATTTTATTGGTTTGCGGATCACGAGTCATTTCAAATTCTTGTTCTGCCATTGCGTGCATGGCCGCCTGCTTTGACATTTTTTTGTACGGCTTGTCTTCTTTAAAATCGATGTTTAGACCAGCTAAACCCAAAAGAAAAATAATCACTATTGTAAAAATCCAGAATTTGATTTTCATAAAATTGTTGGTTTAAAAAAATTAAAGATAGCTCTAAAGAGATATGCTTTAAGATTATATTGCTTATTGTGTCCTATTGGATACACGTCTTTCTAATCAGATTAACCGATTTATTTTAGCATTGTTCAATATTGGATTGTCATCCACGATCTCCGCATCTAAATGTAAAAGTCCAGGTATTTTGCCAGTTTCGAGACTGCCCAATTCGTCATCATAAGACAAGGCCTCGGCTCCATTTAAAGTTGCCCATTTTAACAACACTTCGAATGGTATATAGCTTTTATACTTTTTTATGGTTTTCAATTCTTCCAATACAGACAATTGCCAATTGGAAGTGAGGCTATCAGTCCCAATGGTCATTTTCGCATCATGATCTATAAACGCACTGTAATCTGGCAAACTGTTTTCGATGTAAAGATTTGCGTTTGCACAGGTAGCCCAATACACTTTATCACTCCACGCATTCGCGAATGCAATATCCTCATCACTCGTCATGGTGTTATGAACCAACAAAGTTTTTTGGGCTGGGTCCATATTGGCTAAGGCGTAATGAAGAGAGTTTTTTCCGGTCGCTTCGAATGCTAAATCGATCCCAAAATTTTTGTAAAAATCATAAAAAGCACCTTTCCCATTTAAAAACATTTCTGTTTCAGCAGAGGTTTCTTGGTTGTGAATACTCACTGTCGAATTAGGAGCATTCTTATCTCGAATAAATTTAAACAAATCAGTACCTACGCTATAAGGTGCGTGTGGAACAAATGACTTTTTGTTTTTTCCTTCGGTAGATTGTCCCTCAAAAACTGGTTTATATTGGTTTAGTGTACTTTCATACATTGCTGCTTGCATAAAGTCAAACATCTCGACAAAAGTGTAGTAAGCAATTTTGCTTTTAGATTTTACCTCGGCAGTATCCAAAGCATTGGAAATATCTCCAACAGCCATAATGCCCTGGTCCCACATTTCTTGATCTGCATTTTTGATGGCATCCTGGATTTGTTCCTGAGGAAAATTTCGAAATTTTACGACACTGCTAATAAATGGTATGAGACCTGTCCCGGTATCGACCAAGTTTTTCATATGTGACAATTCCAAATGGCAGTGTGTGTTGATAAAACCGGGTATCAATGCGCCTTTTAATTTTTTTACGCCATCCGGCGAATGGGATTCTGCTTTGGAAACTTCCAAAATTTTTCCATTGTCATCGGCTATCACCAAACCATTTTTTATCGGTTTTGTATTGACAGGAAATACGATATCAGCAGAATATTTTTGCATTACAGTTCTTCCGAGATTAATCCATTTTTCAATCTTGGTTCGAACCAGGTGCTCTTTGGCGGCAAGCTAAGTTTTTGTTGCGCTACTTTTTTAAGTTCTTCTTTGTGAACTGGGTAGATGAAAAATGCTGCTTTTTTAAAATCTGAATTGACCAAATTTATGACGACTTCTTCCTCCTTCACACCCTCTATGTATTTTATCTTATCAGTTTGCTTCACGTCTTTAATCCCGAGGATCTCATTAAAGACATGTTTGTCCAAAAGTTCCGCGTCTAAAACAACATCTTGTTTTTTATATTGATTCAGCACTTCTTTTTTCCACTTCAATAAAATCCATTCTCCATTGATGTAAACAACTATTTCAAATTTTGAACTGGGTTTCGCAGGAGATTTTAAAATTTTAATCTTGAAATACTTCGTCAGCTCAACTATAAATCTTGTTGGACTCATTAGATCAAAAACATCCACCACCCTATTAAAGTCATGAATATCTAATTCTGAAAAAGGGAAGAAAGCCGTCAGCAAGCTTTTTCTATTCGTTTCTAGGGAAGTTAGTTTTCCAGATTTTTGAAGATTTAAAAACACAGCTCTTCGATGGTGACCATCAGCCAAATAAGCCTCTTCAATTTTTGCAAATTGATTGATCAATTTTTGCATTTGATTGCCATCCGAGATTTGATAAAATCTATGCTCAATTCCACTGTCTTCCAATTTAACTTGGAAGTGAGGCTTTTGATTTTTAACAATTTTATTAACTAAATTATCTATCGCTTTGGTATTATCGTAAGCAACTAGAATGGGTTTGATAATCGCCTCTCGATCCAAGATAAGCTCCATTGTGATTTGCCGCTTATATGCTAATGTTTTTTCATGTATGAGAATCTTCTCTTCCTTATAATCTTCCAAATCGGCGGATGCCACAATTCCTTTATAGTGTCGACCATTTTTTATAATCTCATGAACATATAAGGCATCAACGGAAGAACGCTTAAAAAATCCCTTTTCCTTGTATTTAGAATATTGATTCTTAACAGATTTAATAAATGAATCTGATGAAGCCACTAGCTTCATTTCGGGATATATTGCTTGAAAAGGAAAAATCTTCATTATCGGTTTAAAGCTTATACAAATGAAGGCTAAAAAAATGCCAAAATGAAATTATCTCACCATTTTGAGATAAGTTCCAAACAACCAATTGGTTTTGGAGTCTAGCAAATTATTGAGGGCTCCATCGGCTTTATTCGAAAACAACCTCAATTCTTGCACTACTTTGCAAAATTCTTTTGATTCATTACAGAGTCCCTGTACTTGAGAAATCTCATCCAATAAGTTTACCAAAGGGTCTAATTCTTTCTTCTTTCTTTGATCAACAATACATCTAAAAATTTCCCAAAAATCTTTGACTGCATTGAAGTAATCCTTTCGATCCCCTTTCACATCTACTTTGTTGATCAAGCCCCATGCAACAAGATTTCGAATATTATTATTGGCATTTCCACGGCTAATTTCTAGTTGAGCCATGATTTCATCTGCATTTAAGGCCTTAGGTGACATTAAAAGCAATGCATGAATTTGACCCATGGTTTTGGTAATGCCCCAGTTTAGACCAAGCTCTCCCCAAGAATCTATAAATTTTTCTTTGCCATCGGTATAATTCATAATTCATTGCTTTTGCTATGCTTTGAATAGTATTGAGGCCAAAATTGTTTAAATATTATCTCAACAAATATTGCTAAGCTTAGATTTCTACAAATGGCACTTTACAAATTGTAGCGTTTAAAATACGCTTTCCTGCTTGTATTTTAATCATTGTACCTACCTGTCTATTCGCAATATTTACATAACCCATTCCGATAGGATATTCTAAACTAGGCGATAAGGTACCTGAAGTCACATTACCAATGCAATTCATTTCCGTATCAAAAATCGGGTAATCTTTTCTTGGAACTCTTCTATCATCTACCTTGAATCCAACCAATCTTCTTTGTAAACCTTTGCGCTTATGGGCTTTTATGATTTCTTTAGAAGAAAAGTCATCAGTCTTTTTCAATTTAGTTATCCAGCCGAGCCCTGCGTCAAGAGGCGAAGTGGTATCATCTATATCATTGCCATAAAGACAATAACCCATTTCTAAACGAAGTGTATCTCGAGCTCCCAATCCAACCGGTTTGAGTTGGTCATCTAATGCTAAAATGCGCTCCCATAATTCGACCGCTTTATCAGCATCGAGGTAAAGCTCTAAGCCTCCCGATCCGGTGTATCCCGTTGCAGAAATCAAAACATTTTCTATCCCAGCAAAAGTACCTTTAGTAAATGTGTAAAACTTTATTGCAGCTAAATCGACATCCGTCAATAACTGTAAGAGAGAAACCACCTTCGGACCTTGTACTGCTAAAAGAGCAGTTTTATCTGAGATATTTATTAATCTAGTGTCGAAAGTATTTTTCGCCAAAATCCAATTCCAATCTTTTTTGATATTGGCACCATTTACGACGAGCATAAATGCTTGCTCACCTTCACTACAATTGTCTTCAGCCAATCGATAAACCAACATGTCATCAACTATACCACCAGAATCATTAGGCAAACACGAATATTGAGCATCGCCAATCTTTAACTTACTAGCATCATTTGAACTAATACTTTGGACCAAATCCAAAGCTTCTTTCCCTTTTACGATAAATTCTCCCATATGGGATACATCAAACATTCCGGCAAAATTTCTAACAGCTAAATGTTCTTCACGAATATTGGTATAGTAAACCGGCATTTCAAATCCTGCAAATTCAACTATTCGTGCTTTTAAATCTACATGCTTCTGATAAAGAGGTGTTCGTTGCATTATTTAGTTATGATTACGTCTAAAATTTTATCTCCTGGCAATATCGAGTGGACCACATCCATTCCATCATTTACCTTTCCAAATATTGTATACCTCCCATCCAAATGTGGTGTAGGAGAATGTGTAATAAAAAACTGAGTGCCTTCAGTATGCAAGCCAGCCCTTGCCATACCTACATACCCTTCATCGTTATAATAAACTGGTGGCAATTCAGTTCGAATTGAATAATCCAAACTACCATATCCATCCCCTCTTGGACAACCTCCCTGGATCACAAAATTAGGAACAACCCTATGAAAGTTTTTGTTATCATAATAATTTGATTCGGATAGTTTTACAAAATTGGCAACCGAACCTGGAGCTAATTTCGGAAAAGGATTAAAAGAAATATTTCCTTGAGATGTCTTAATTACGATATTGGCGGTATCAGTAATTTCATTGATTACATTCCAAACTATTGGATTATTGAATGCCAATTTTTTCGCCTCAAAAGTTTCTCCTTTGAGCAGGCTAATGGCCTTTTGTAATTTATTGTATGTCTCTATTTGTTTTGGAAGCTCCAATTTATTTCTAGCCTCGATAAGGTAACTGGTTTCTGTCATGATATCCGCCAATTTGGTTTCAGGATCCACAATCATATCACCAATCACTGCCAGCATCCCCGAATCACCGGTCTTCAAAACGTTTAACAAAATATCTGCAATTTCCCTTCTTTTAAATATGTGCCTCGACTTGTGTGTTTTGATAAATAATGGACTTTTAAGCATTTGGTGCAAAGCTTCCATGGCTGTTGTCGAAACCGATTTATCCTTCGCTTCTTTAATGATTTTTTCGAGCAACAAAAACGAATTAGGTTCATGACCCAATGCCTTAATGTAAGCTACTTTTTCTTGTGCTGATTTGGCATCTTTAATTTTTTGTTGGAGTTCTTCACTCAACTTCCTTCTTGTGTTGTTAAAATAATGAGGAAGATTAATACTTACCGACTCGTATAGTTTACCGTTTACTCTAAAATCTAAAGAATCGTTAATTAAGGTTTTATAAAAACTCGCATCATTAGGGTTTCCGGCATTGCATAAAAATTGAGCAGCCGTTAATGAAACATGTGGATTTTTATCTTTGAGTAATTCTAAAACTTTATCCACAGATTTTATGTAAGGGTGTGACTCTAAGGATCTAATAATATTTACCAAAACTCGATAATCTTTTTCTGTGCTCAATTGATTGATTAAGTAAGAATGGATTTCTCGATCTTGAGTCTTGGCCATTGCTCTAGCAATTGCCATTCGAATATTCGGATCTGGATCAGATGTAAGAAATTTTATCAATTGAAATTTCTTGTTTTCTATATTTATTTCTTTCGCTCGTGCCAAATAATTAGCTGCCAGAATCCTCACTTCCTGTGGAAAGCCAGTATCCAAAACAAAAGAGATCATTCGATCTGTCCCGGTTTGAACAGTCATGTCTCGTAAGGCAAATTGATATATTCCTCTCGCCTGGCCCAAGAGTAAAAAATTATCTGTTTTTCGATAGGTAGATATGGTCGCCAATGCATCCAACATTTTTTGCGATCCCGTTTTTCCAATCCCTTCCAAAATATTAGCGTTGAGAGGATTGTTAATGTCTAGCGTATCTTTGTTTTTAAATGCCGCAATGAGATAAGGCTCTGCACTTTCCTTTTTTAGTTGACCCATACTAAAAGCAGCAGCAGCCCTAACATCCAAATTAGGGTGGGACAATAGTTGGTTTAAAGAGTCTAAATCAGCCAATTCTGGATTCGACGAAAAAGCCAAAGCAGCTAAATAAGCGTAAGTGGAATTGTTTCCGTTTAGATACATTAACAAGCTGTCTTTTTTTTGTTCATCTTGTAATCTAAATACCCTTTTTACCTCTTCATTATCTAAAGCAATATCTACATTTTCGCTGCTGCGATCGAATGCAGGTACACAGGCATTTATAATCAGGCAAATCAGAAGTAAATAACGGATCGTTCTACTCATAATAATCTTAGTCAAAATGAAGCAAAAGTATATAATCTACTTATTTATTGAATGAGATTCTAAGGATATTAGTGCTTAAGAAATTCGATTCTTCTAGATGTGCAGATTCGAATTCAATTCATACTTAAACAAATTAGTCTCGAATACTCAAAAGAAAAACAATGACTGATGGATTTCGGGTATGAAAGGAATAATCTCTATAACCTTTATAATCTTCATTTTTTATGAATGGTGTGGGTTCAAAGATTTTTTCGATTACAAAGCCAGCATCATAAATAGCCTTACTAATGTCCGAAATAGTGTGATGCGCTATAGAAACTGACTTTTCATTTGGGAGTAAAAAGGTTTGATAGAAAGAAGTATTGAAATAATTATCGATAAAATATCCTTCTGAATTTTTTGTTTTTACACTGGTACGAATAGGATGAATTCCTGAAACAATTACCTTGCCCTTGGGCCTTAAGAATTTTTTCATGTTGCCAAATAAAATGGTCAAATCCTTAAAGTAACCTAACAAAAAAGAACCTAATGCGATATCAAACTTTTTATTCGTTTCAAATCTTTCGATAGGACTCAAAGTGAATTCAATATTTAGATTCTTGCAATAGTCTTTGGCAATTTCGATCATTTCTTCACTTGAATCTATTCCCATTACCTGATAACCTGCTTCATGTAATTTTTTAGCATAAATCCCAGATCCACATCCTACATCCAAAATGGAAGAAACATTTGATAATTCTTCAAGAAGACTAAGGACAGTTGGAGTCTCGATATATTCATTAAACAATTTTCCTTCGGTTATCCGTAAATCATGATATCTCTTTCCATAGGAATCATAGTAAGCCTTAACACTTCGTGTGTCGATCTTGGTCATTTTTGCTAAATATTGGGGTCAAAAAATCACAAAAGTATTATTTTAAAACTGATGACCAAGTCAATAAAAACGAATTATGATTCATCTAGAATTAACATAATTCAAGAAATTTTGACTTTGGCAACATTCTGCGGGAAAAGTGAATTATATTGAATAACTTTCATTTCTGAATATATTCAAATAAAACTTTTATGAAAAATACATTGCTTAGCATTCTTTGTCTAGTTTTTCTAATTACCTCTCTTAATTCTCAAAATCTCGTCACTTTAGAATACCTAAAAGATGTAACAGCGCAAGAAGTAATTGATGCCAATGGTATTCCGGCGGAATATGACATGGAATTTTACCGAGTCGAGTATACAACTAAAGACTTAAATGAGGTTCAGGATACGGCTTCTGGCTTACTAATTGTCCCCAAAGATCAAGATTTTGCCTATCCAATGTTGACCTATCAACATGGTACCTTACCTGATCGAAATACAGGCATGTCTAATCTTACTGCAAACGATGTCGACCTTGCTACCATCTACGGTTCATTTGGATTTATCGTGGTTGCACCGGATTACTTAGGTGTGTTATCATCGAGAGGTTTTCATCCTTATGTACATGCTGACTCAGAATCCTCGGCTGCTTTAGATATGATGCGTGCGGTAAAAAATGAAGCTTTGGGTGAACTTGGTATTTTTTTTAATGAAAGAACCTTTATCACGGGTTACTCTCAAGGTGGCCATGCGGCAATGGCATTGCATAGAGATATCCAAACAGACCACGCTGATGAATTTGATGTTGTGGCTGGATTTCCAATGTCAGGACCCTATAGTATTTCCGAAAAAATGATTGATTTTACCTTGGGTGATCAAGAGTACTTTTTTGTGGCTTATCTTCCAAATGTTGCTTTGTCATACAAAGCAGCTTATCCTCAGTTATTGGCGGATGTGGAATTAGAGGATATTTTTAAGCCGGAATATATCGCAGATATAAATCGATTTAAAAATGAAGAAATCGATCTGATCGAATTGAATAATAGACTTATCGATCTTTTAGTAGAAAATGAAGGTATGTCAGTGCCTGCACGCATGATTCACGACAGTACTTTGACCAATATAAAAACAAATCCAAGCCACCCACTTTCAATGGCCTTAGCGGACAACGATGTTTATGATTGGGTGCCCGAATCATTTATGGTGATGTATTATTGTACAGGTGACGATCAAGTAACTTTTGAAAACGCAATCCTGGCCGAATCAGAAATGTTGTCAAAAGGGGCTTTATTTACTTCTGCGGTAGATCAAGGTGATGAAGATCATGGGGGTTGTGTCATACCTGCAGTTTCGACCGCTCTCGAATTTATTTTTATTATGCGAGGTATATCTTCAAACACCGAATTGTTAGACAATACTCAATTTTCCATAAGTCCTAATCCTGCTCATAGTTATATTCAACTTTCATTGGATAATGAATTGGATATGGATAATGCCCAACTTAGGTTTATTGATATATCGGGGAAAATTGTTAAAACTGAAAAACTGCAATCCCATTCCACGAAGGTGGATCTAACTGGTTTAAACAGTGGTCTACATTTAGTAGAGATAGAAACAAAAAATGGAATTGGAATAAAACGAATAATCGTCAACAAATAATTTAGACTGATAAAATAACTACTATGTATACAGGTTTACAACATGCGCATTCTGGTCTGAGATGGGTTATTTTAATCCTTCTGATTGTGGCAATCATCAATAGCTTTACAAGTAGGTCAAATACTTCCTTTACAGAGAAGGATAAAAAGACTTATTTATTTGCCATGGCCTTCACACACCTTCAATTTTTAATTGGTCTGGTTCTTTATTTTATCAGTCCATTGGTAAAATTTAACTCCGAAACAATGGGTAATTCCATGATGAGATTTTTTGCTGTTGAGCATTTCTTCGGTATGCTTGTAGCCATCATTCTAATCTCTATCGGTTATTCAAAAAGTAAAAGAAAAGAGTCAGTTTTAGCTAAACACAAAACCATAAGTATCTTTTATTGCTTAGGTCTTTTGATTATGTTGGCATCAATACCGTGGCCATTTAGAGGATTTGGCAATGGATGGTTTTAACTTTCTTTTTCTTTTAGAAGCAAAACGAAAAAATAAATTGGGATTATGCTCACTAAAAGCATAATTCCCTTTCGAATAATTTCCCAAAGCGATTCTTCTTCAAGGTGCATTAATTGCTTAGCAAAAAAGCCTATCAAAACCAGGTTTATTAAGAATGCCAATATCGTCGGGGTGCGATTGTAGTACTTTATACTATTGTTTAAGATCAACAATAACACTGAAAACAAAATCGGTATGAAATCCAAAAGCTCCTTGCTAAATGAGGTCTTCAGACCTAGAAAGCTAAGGGCTAAAACGACGTAAGCATTTATAGCACTGGCACTGGCTGTTTTATCTTGCACAAAACTCATATTCCACCACCTCCTCCTTCCTTCTCTTTGGTTTTTTCCTTGGTTTTTTCTTCCAGCTCTTCTTCAAATTCCAATTCTTCTAGTTCTTCACCCAACTCTTCCTCCAATTCACCCTCCAATTCCTCTTCTAATTCTTCCATCATTTCTTCTTCCAGTTCTTCATCAAATTCGTCGTCATCAAAAACATCTAATTGAACTTTTTGATTTAAAGTTTGAGCCTGTTCTTCTTCGGGTTTTATTTGTTTGTATCGATCACAATCAACTAGCTCATAGAAGCCTCGAGGAGGTTTGGGAAATTTATTGCTCGCATCATAATCAACCAATGTGTCCTTTTCTAAGGATTTTATAAAGTTTTGAACAATAGGTCTGGCCATTATAAATCCTTGTCCGTCATCCAAGGTCAAAAATCTTATCCATTTATCATCTCCGCCTACCCAAGTACCGATAATCAAATTGGGGGTCACTCCCATAAACCATCCATCAGCATAGTCATTTGTCGTTCCAGTTTTACCTCCGACGGGTGTCTTTACGCCCAATCCATAGCCAGAACCAACATTGTTTTTAAGCATTTCTAACATGACTGCATTGTACATTGGATTTAGGGCCAACTTTCGCTCAGGCACTCCAGTGTAAATTACTTTACCATTTTTATCTTCTATTCGCTTTACAAAAATTGGTTCGGTATAATTACCATTATTGGCAAATGTTGTATAGGCTCCAGTCATTTCGACTAAACTCAAATCCATCGCACCCAAACTAATTGAAGGTACTTTAGGGACGACTAACCTTCCATTATCATATCGCTCGGAATTACTAATTCCGACGTTATCAAGCAATTCTCTGATCACTTCAACATTTCCCATTTCCTTTACCAACCTAACTGTAATGGAATTTTTTGAGTACAGTAAACCTTGCCATAAGTTATACATGTTGCCAGTAAAGTTTTCATCTGCATTAGCCGGAGACCATTGATCATTAAGATCAAAGTTTCCATCACCTGGAGCAATTGAATATTGAATATCTTCAAACTCTTGGCAAGGTGATATGCCTTGCAATGAAATCGCGGTGGCGTAAACAAAAGGCTTTATTGTTGAGCCAACTTGTCGTCGAGAATTTACGTGATCATACTTAAAATATTTATGATTTACACCACCTACCCAAGCCTTTATGTATCCCGTTTGAGGCTCAACTGCCAATAATCCTGCTTGTAAATGTTGGTTATGATATCTGACAGAATCAAAAGGGGTCATCTCTACTTCTTTTTCTCGCTCTTCATTATAATCAAAAACTTTCATCTTGATTTTGTCCTTCTTAAATTCTTGATCAAAAGCATCTTGTAATTCTTCAAATTTCGATCGAAGCTCACTCCAATTTTCTTGAGACAGTAATTTTTGGTAATCACTTTGATGCTTCGCTTTTACCTTGCTCAAAGCAATTTGATTTTTGAAACTTGACGATTTCTGATCAATTTTAATTAGAGCCTTGATAACATTGTCGGAAAGCGGCAAGTCTTTAAAATCCTCTCTGATCGAATTAGTAATATCTGCCAAAAAACTATTTCTCAGATTTAAATACCTGTCTGAGGCCTTCACATTTCGTGAAAGGATCTCCTTACGTATAACCAGCTGTAGTGAATCCGCTTCGTAGGTCCATGGATCCATATTTTTCCAGACTCTGAAATATCGTTTTTGGTTCCACTCCATATGATCCTGCAAAGCTTTTTCGGCTAATCGTTGATAATTTAAATCTATGGTCGTGTAAATCTTTAATCCGTCTTTATAAATATTATAATCGTTGCCTTCAGCATCAACGATCCCTTCTTTCTTAAAAAGGTTTCTAAGGTACTTGGTCAATTCAGACCTAAAGTAAGGAGCAACACCTTCGCTTTGAGTTTCACGTTTAAAATTACTCATGTCGATCTCTTTGATTAGCAATGAGTCTAATCCTTTCTGATCGATTATTCAAGTTCTTTTCATTTGACCCAAAACAACATCTCTACGGTCTTTTGCTTTTTTCGGGAATCTTTTGGGGTTATAAAGTGATGGGTTTTTTAGCATTCCTATCAAGGTCGCTATTTCATCATCTTCTAATTCGTTTTGATTTTTGTTATAGTAAGTTTCAGAAGCAGCCTGAATCCCATGAGCGCCATTGATAAATTCAAATTTATTGAGGTACATAGCCAATATCTCCTCCTTGGTGTAACTTTTCTCCAATTTAGCGGCGACAATCCATTCTTTGAGTTTTACTTTGACCAGTCCAAATGCCCTTTGTACAAAGCCTCCTTTCAAATTCGGTCGACTATATAATAACTTTGCCAGTTGCTGAGTGATCGTACTACCACCACCAGAATCATCATCACTTAATAAAATGGTTTTAAACCCTACCCTTAAAAGAGCTCTCAAATCAATGCCAGAATGCTGCATAAATCTATCATCCTCCACTGCCATCAAGGCTCCTACTATCCGAGGTGAAAGTTCGTCGAACGGTACATTTTCGCGATTTTCGATGTAGTATTTTCCAAATGACTCACCATTTTCATCATAGACTACCGAGGCCAAATCATAGGTAGGATTTTCTAATTGTTCGAAGGTTGGAATGTCACCTTTAGAAATGTTAATGAAAAAGATGAGGCTTAGAAGGAAGCCAACGATGGTTAAAGCCCATAGCGCATAAAGCAACCATTTCCACCTTTTTCTTTCAGGTTGGCCCTTACCAACAAAATCAAAATCTTTAAAAATATCCGACATATTATTATCCCATGCGGGAATGCAAAAATAAGCGCTTAATTAAAACAAATTGACATAGCCAAAATGAATTTTAAGATTAGCAAAATCAAAAGAATTTCCTCTTCTTTTTCCAACAGCCATTGCGAAACTAAAAATTCCAGCTTTCGTTTGAAAATTCATCCCTACTCCAACCCCAATGGGTCGATCCCATTTTTCTTCTCCAACTGCCCTAAGAGGATTGTATTCGAATCCATAATCAATAAATGGCAAGGACAAGGTAAAGTTATTGTCTTGTTGAGCCAAAATAAAACGAAGTTCTGCAGTGAGAACAGTATAAAAACTCGAAAGGATCGACTGTTCGTCAAATCCTCTTAAAATTCTATTTCCTCCAATTCGAAATAAATCATTTTCAAAAAGTCGGTCTTCATTAAATTTATATGCCGCATCTATGGAAGTCTTAATGGTAATACTTCGATTTATTGGTTGAAAATATGCAGCTTTTAAATGCAAAGAAACTTGATAGGTGCTCAACGTAAGACTATCATAGCTATTAGAAAAATCGACCACATCATCGGCTATACTTTGGATGGTATTATTTGGTTTTATTTTCTTTATTCCTGCCTCACCCCCTAATTCCAATTCATATCCAGAATTTGGATTAAACCGATAGTTTAATCTTTCTTGGTAAAAGCTCATGCCTAAGCCATTGTAGCTATTGTCCAAGTTTGATGGAAGTTTTTGTTGATTCAATAAACTTAGGGTATCGATGGTGATCAATGAACTTACTTTATTATTCCAATAAACATCGATATTGTCTCTTCCCTGAAGGTAATATTGACCACCTATATCTATCGACCGATCAATCCATTTGTCTTCGTTTCTAAATTGTTTAAAACTGAAGCTTGTCCCAAAAGGTGAATCCAAAATAAAAGGGTAATCAAAGGCTAATTCAATGGTTTGATTTTCCGGTCTAAGCCTTTGAAACTGCATAAAAAATCGTTCACCATAGCCCAATTGATTTCTCATTTCGGCTTTAAAATCTAAAACCATAGTATACCGTTGACCGCTTGTACTATTATTTTGTAGAAGACCTATGATGAAATCGAAATGACTCGATTTACTTTTATTTAAATTGAGAATCACATATGCCTTTTGATCGATAAAAGAAATTTGCGGATCTTCTTTAAGCTTGACAAAAGAAAGTTCTTGAATCTTTGGCTTCAAATTTTTAATCTTCCTCCTGTCGTATGGTTGTCCTGGTTTTAAATCCAAATACCTATATAAATAATTGGTGCTAATTTTTGCTTTCCCAATATTTTTTAAAGAATCGATCACTACAAAATGATTTCTCGAAACATTGAGTTGGGCTCGTAATTGATTGTTTTGTATTTGCAAACTGTCAAACGAAACTTCGGCGAATGGATAACCATTGTTTTCTAAATCAACCAAAATTCGTTCTGCTAATTTTCCAATTTGAGCCGGCGCCAATTTTTGACCTTCTAGTTTTTTTAATTCATAATTGAGAAAACCTGCGAGCCAATTTTGGGTTTTATCATATCGGATTTTTCCGAAATTAAATTTTGGTCCTTGAAAATAATTGATGTGAAATGCTGAGTCTTTTTTAATCTTCTTATCCACAGAAGCCAAAAGAAATCCATTAGTTCGATCGTTTCGAATCAATGAATCTAGGTGAGCATCTAAATACAAACTATCCGAAAGCACCACTCGATTGATTATAGAATCTTTGTCATCTTTTACAATAAGCTCAACACTTTGCTGACCAAAGGAGATATTGCTCAGTAATATGCTGAGGCAAAGCCAAACTAAAGTATATTTTTGAAGCTTAATCACTTTAATAACAAAAACGAAATTAATCCATTGGCAGGTATTTATGTACATATTCCCTTTTGCAAGAAAGCATGCCATTATTGTGATTTTCATTTTTCCACCTCACTAAAATTAAAAAACGAGCTATTAGAATCGTTAAAAACAGAAATTCATCTTCAATCAGACTTCGGAAAAAACAGAACCATCGAAACCGTGTACTTTGGTGGAGGAACTCCATCTATTCTCAATGCTGATGAACTAAATTCTATTATCGAAACGCTTAAAATTCATTTTGAATTCTCTAATGATGTAGAATACACCATTGAATGCAATCCTGAT
The DNA here is from genome assembly GCA_020631135.1 of Saprospiraceae bacterium. Taxonomy (GTDB): domain Bacteria; phylum Bacteroidota; class Bacteroidia; order Chitinophagales; family Saprospiraceae; genus JAHDHU01. Next base: position 35,852 of record JAHDHU010000003.1, read on the forward strand.
GATTTGAGCAGAAATTTTCTCGAATCCATATATGAAAATCCTTTTAACAGATTAAGCATCGGAATACAGTCGTTTTTTGATGAAGATTTAAAAAATATGAACCGCGCTCACACTTCAGATCAAGCGCACGAGTCTATTAAATTGTCTAAAGAAATAGGCTTTGAGAATATTACAGCTGATTTGATTTTTGGTAGCCACAGCACAACAAATGCAATGTGGAAAAAAAACCTTGAGATATTGATCCAAAGCGAAATACCTCATATTAGTATTTATGGTCTAACTGTAGAACCAAAAACGGCCTTGGATCACTTTATCAAATCAGGAAAATTGGAACCATTAGATGATAAAAAATATTTAGATCAGTTTGAGATAACTCAAAAGCTTCTTGAAAAAAATGACTATATCCAATATGAACTAAGTAACTATGCCAAAAACAATAAGGTTTCGAAACATAATTCTTCTTATTGGTCTGGAAAAGAATATTTGGGACTTGGACCTTCTAGTCATTCTTTTTACAGTGGAAAAAGATTTTGGAATATTTCGAGCAATACCAAATATATTGAGGCAATTTTAAAAGGTTCGATACCTAGTCAATTCGAGATCTTGACGGAAATTGAAAAATTCAATGAATATTTATTAACAAGTTTGAGAACCATTGACGGATGTCAAAAAAATAAAATCGAGTTGTTTTCTAAAAAATTACAGGATCATATATTGTTCGCACTAAAAGATCCATTAAAAAAAGGTGAGATAATTGTGAAAGATGATTCCTTTAGGATACCTCGAGCCAAAAGAATTTTCACCGATCGGATCACGCAAGGTCTTTTTTACGTAGATTAACGATGACTTTATGATTGATTGCAGTATTGTCATACCGATTTATAACCCAGAAAAAGGCATTGAAGATGTGATGTTTCTGCAATACAACAAGCTGATCTCATCACTTCCAAAAAAGAGGTTCGAACTGATCATTGTGGATGATGGAAGTCAAGAAAGTATTGGACATATTTTAACCAAATTAAGAGATCGTTTTCAGATCGTCGACTATTATTGTTTAGCTCTAAATAAAGGTAAAGGAGCTGCACTTAGATTGGGAATAGAAAAAGCTCGAGGAGAGGTTATATTATATACTGATTATGACTTCCCATATAAGATAGAAAGCATGGTCAATATGATCCAGGTGTTGGATAGTTCAAATAAACCTATGGCTATAGGTGTCCGACCGGAAACCTATTATGATCAAATCCCTAGGTCGAGAAAAACAGTATCCAAAATCCTTCAAATGATGAATAGATCTTTGATGAAATTACATACAGGCGATACCCAAGCTGGATTAAAAGGATTTAAAAAACAATTGAAAGCTCAATTTTTATCAACTAGGATAAATGGGTTTCTATTTGATTTAGAATTTCTCAAAAAAATAAAAAAAGAAAAAATCGAAGCAGAGTTGGTAGAAATAGAACTGCGCGAAAACGTACATTTATCAGAATTAAAACTCTCTGGACTTTTCAAAGAATTATTAAATTATTTGAGTTTACTTTTTAGATAATCCAGAGCCAAATCAATTTCTGATTGTTGTATTTCAATATTTATTTGGCACTCGCCAATGTCGCTCAATAAGCTAGCCAATATTTTTTGATTCCTATTTTTCTTATCCATTAAACACAAGCGGAAAATTATTTCGGATTCAAACATCGTTTCGCCGTTAATTTCATACTGGTCGAACAGAAAATCTGCGACTTGATCCAATTTTTTTTGAGACAACATTTCTTTTTGAAAACTAATATGCATTTCTCCAATCATCCCTAAGGCCACAGCCTCTCCATGCAAAAGGTGTCCTTTGGTGTTTAGATTAGCAGTTTCTAAAGCGTGTCCTATGGTATGTCCAAAATTTAAGACTTTCCTAAGACCTTTCTCGAATGGATCCTTCTCGACAATATCTTTTTTAATTTCTAATGACTTAAAAATTAAATCAGTCATATCAGAGGTATGGACATTTTTGATTTTGATCAGCTGATTCCAAAATTCACTGTCATGAATCAGACCGTATTTATATACTTCAGCCATGCCACTCATCAATTCTCTTTTGCTGAGCGTTTTTAAAAATTTCGGGTAAATAAAAACACTTTCAGGATCTTTAAATAAGCCTACCAAGTTTTTGAAACCATTAAAATCAATGCCTAATTTTCCGCCTATTGAAGAGTCAACCATTGAAAGTAAAGTAGTCGGAAGTTGGATAAAATCAACTCCTCTCATAAATGAAGAAGCACAAAAACCTCCCATATCGCCAATGACACCACCACCCAAGTTTATACACAAGCTATTGCGATCTGCATTATGGTCAATCATTTGTTGCCAAATTCGTTTACTACTTTCTAAGCTTTTATTTTTTTCAGATGATTTAACTTCAACAATTCTAAAATCATGATTTAAATTTTGGAGGATTATTGGCAGACAATATTTTCTTGAGTTTTCATCCACTATTAACATTAGATTAGAATAATCACCAACTTCGATGAACTCATTCAAAAGGGTCCATTTATTAAAATGAATTTCGTAATTATTACATCTGATACTTTTCACTAATCCAATTTGTATAAACTATTCAATGTCCAAGCTTCCGGCTTATCCCGAAAATAAGACTTGGTTTCTTTCCAAACTTTTCCAAATAATTTTGTTCCCTTATAATTATTTAAAGAACTTTCAGCGTCCCAATGACTATACGTAAATATAGTGCTTGGGTCTTTTGCATCTGCCAGCATTTCTAGATCCAAGCATCCTTGTTGAGATCTGATATAGTCCTTTTTCTCTTCAAACATTTTTAAGAAATCATGTAGAGCCTCTTCTCTAAAGTGCATTTTTACAATTCTTGTAATCATTTTGCCTGGATAAATATCTTCTTTATAAACTTTGTTACCATAGATAACGTTCCAATATGGCTAATTCAAATAAATAGTTGAATATTTACACAAACTAATTCCTTTTAACTAAAAGCCAAACCTAATTTGAGCGAAATCATTCTAACTATAAACGACATCGATCCCATCGATTTGTATGGAGAGAAAAATAGTAAACTTAATATCGTAAAAAAAGCTTTTCCTGATGTAGTATTTACTTCTAGAGGTTCAAGCCTAAAAATTGTAGGTGATAAATCTCAAACTCAAAAAGTAAAATCCAAAATAGAATTAATGGTAAGATTGCTCAAAGATAAAAGAGAGCTTTCAACCCAAACTGTAGAAGATGTTTTAAATGGTGCCGACCCTTTTGAGCATCATCTAAGTACCAATGGAACGAACGGCAAAAACACAATTGTCTATGGCAGAGGAGGCAAACCCATTAAGGCAAAAACCAAAAACCAAAAAAAAATGGTTGAGTTGGTTGAGCAAAATGACATCGTTTTTGCGATAGGTCCTGCAGGTACAGGAAAGACTTACACTGGTGTTGCGATGGCAATAAAGGCTTTGAAAAACAAATTGGTTAAAAAAATAATCTTGACCAGACCAGCAGTTGAAGCAGGTGAAAGTTTAGGTTTCCTACCTGGTGATTTGAAAGATAAGGTAGATCCTTATTTGCGTCCCCTCTACGATGCTTTAGATGATATGTTGCCCATGGATAAGCTCAAATTTTTTATGGAAAACAGAGTTATCGAAGTAGCTCCACTTGCTTTTATGAGAGGTAGAACTTTGGACAATGCTTTTATCATTTTGGATGAAGCTCAAAATTGTACTGCTGCCCAAATCAAAATGTTTTTGACGAGATTAGGTCCAAATGCTCAATGTGTTATAACAGGCGATTTATCACAAATCGATTTGCCGAGAAATCAAAAATCAGGACTTCGAAATGCATTGGATATTTTATCAGACGTTAAAGGGATAGGTAGAGTCAATTTAACTGCAGAAGATGTGGTTAGACATCGTTTAGTAAAAGAAATCATTAAGAGGTACGAGAGTCAAAAATTTGATAAACCTAAAGATGAAGATCAATGACATCGAAAGTAAAATATACTGGAAATCTAAGAACCGAAGCAACGCATCTCAAATCAGGAAATACGATTATTACTGATGCTCCAACTGATAATAATGGTAAGGGTGAAGCCTTTTCACCAACCGACCTAGTTGCCACAGCTTTGGGCAGTTGCATGCTCACGATTATGGGTATTAAAGCGCAAAATTCCAATATAGATATGAAAGGTGCAGAAGTAGAAATTACTAAAATCATGGCTTCTAATCCTAGAAGAATCCAAAAGATAGAAGCCATCATCAAAATGCCTTCTAAGTCATACACAGATCGTGAAAAAAAGATTTTGGAAAAAGCAGCGATGCACTGTCCAGTATTCAATAGTTTATCTTCAGATCTTGAAGAAAGCATAAAGTTTTTATGGCAATAAATATTTTGCGTTTAAGCAAAGCTGAACCTAATGTGTTTGGCTCGATAAAACTTGAAGGATCTAAAAGTATTTCCAACAGAGCACTGATTATTAGGGCACTGACTGAAGAAAAATTCAGCATTAACAATTTATCCCCTTCGGAGGACACCTCAGTACTAATCAAAGCGCTATCGGAAAATAGTGATGAAATCAACGTTGGTCATGCAGGCACTAGTTTCAGATTTTTAACAGCGTATTTGAGTTTAACTAATAAGTCTACCTTACTAACTGGATCAGATCGAATGAAAGAAAGGCCAATAGGACCATTGGTCGATGCACTAAATTCTTTAGGTGCCAATATCGCTTACGCGGAAAAGGAAGGTTTTCCACCACTGAAAATAAAAGCTTCAAACCGAGAATGGAAATCCGAAGTCACCATGCCTGCCAGTATCTCTAGTCAGTACATAAGTGCCCTGTGTCTTATTGCACCTAGATTAAAAAATGGACTAATTATCAATCTTGAAGGTGATTTGGTATCAAGGCCTTACATACAAATGACCCTAGATATCATGTCCCATTTTGGCATCGAATCAGAATTTCAAGAATCACAAATCATTATTAAAAATCAAGCTTATCAAGCCAAAGAAATAACCATCGAAGGTGATTGGTCAGCCGCAAGTTATTATTACTCTCTATGCGCATTGGCCGAAAAGGCAGAAATAAAGATTTCGGGACTTTTTGAAAATAGCTGGCAAGGAGATTCGGTAATACAAACTATTGGAAAGAAAATAGGGATAGAAAGTTCCTTTATAGAAGGAGAACTAGTATTGACAAAAAACGCTGAATCCAAAACAGGATTATTAGAATATGATTTTCTAGAATCACCGGACTTAGCACAAACAGTAATGGTAATTTGCGGTGGATTAGGGATTCAAGGTCTGTTTTCTGGACTGCAAACACTAAAAATTAAAGAAACTGATCGCATCGAGGCGGTAAAAAAAGAAATTTCGAAATTTGGTGTTTCTCTAAGTGCTTTACCTACTAAAAAATTCGCTAAAAACAGCGGTACAGAATACTACATGCTGCAAGGCAAAACTGAAATGCGATCAGATGTGATAATCGAAACCTACAAAGATCATCGCATGGCAATGGCCTTTGCTCCATTAGCTTTAATCAATTCTATGCAATTCGAAAATCCGGATGTGGTAAAAAAATCTTATCCCAATTTTTGGAAAGATCTTGAAAGCCTTGGATTTGAGATTAGTTAAAAGAAATAAAGTGTAAAACTTTTATCCAATTGCCAATATTTTGATTTCTACCCTTTGGTTTTTTTGGCGACCATTCTTAGTTGCATTGCTATATTTCGGTTTTCTTTTACCGTAACCCTTAAACAATACTCTATTTGATGCAATCCCTTTGGTTTTTAGGTAGTCTGCAACGGCTTTAGCTCTACCGGTAGATAACCAATCACAATATTTAGGTGAAGGTTGGTTATTGGTATGCCCACCTATTTCGACTTCTACTTTGGGGTTGTCTCTAAGAAAACTATAAACTTCTTCCAAAACAGGATATGATTCTTTATTTATTTTGGACGCATCTGCAGTAAAGTACAGCTGTTCTATATTAATAGTTTGCCCTTTCCTGATCGTTCTTTTGTCTAAATCCTTTAGGATTTTAGTTTTTCTTTTCCATTTTCTCTCTTCCGTTTTTTCAACGGGCTTGTCAACCTTAGCCTCAGCGAGTGTTTCTTCTTCGACTTTTTTAGGTTTAGGTTTGGGCTTTTTACGTTTATGAGGAGGGACCACTTCCACTGCGGCAATGGTCTGTTCTGGTTCGTTTACCTTTGGGTAAGCTATTCCTAACAGAGGCTCTTCAGGACATTCAAAAACATTTAAATCCGACAAATTATCGATTAGCAAATGTCCATTATAAGGTATCGGTACTGGAGTCTTATAATAAGCCTCAATAGTTATATAACGATTAGGAAACATTGCTTCAAATTCAAATTCATAGGTTTTCCAATCCTGATGATTTATTGGCATAGATTCAGAAAGTAATTGTCTTTCATTACAGTAACCCGAACCACCCCATACTCTTAATACAATCGGTTTTGTGAAATTTTCTTTTTTACCTGAAGTACGGGTCACACTCACATATTGTTTAGACTTACAAAGCTCTATATTCAAGCTATAGCATTTTCCAATTTCCATTGGTCGTTCTAATCTTTGAGAAACAAACTCCCATGTTTCATTATCTCTGGTTACCATCCCAAGATAGGTTTCACCATGAGAGGCAGGAGTCGTATTTTCCCAGAAGTCTTTCGGATGAATATCTGGTGGAGATTCTCTTGGAAAATCTAAATATCCACAATCATACCATCCACGTATCCCAAAGGAATCACCTCCTTTATGAGGAATGTCTTCGAAGGATCCGTTTTTTATTTGAATAATATCCTCTTGGGCAAGCATTGGAGATAGACCCAAAAGAAAAAACATTAGGCAAGTGCTTATTGTCGATATCAAGTGATTCATCATAATACTAATGCAAAAATGAGCAATTTAGTTATAGCGTGCAAAGAGATTAAATTATTGTTAACATTCATTCAAAAGTATTTTGCTATTTTTCATTAGAGAATGGTTACAGAATATGCTTCTAAAAAAGTCAATCAATGCTTCTCTTAAGACCTATCTTTCTTATCGGTTCTCTCGAATCGAATCCATAAGAAATGAGGCCCTTGGCTTGCAAAACCAAATATTTGAATATCTCTTAAATAAAGGCAAAAACACACTTTACGGAAGACTTAATGGATTTGATAAGATTAAAAGTAAAACTGACTTCGCTAAGATTTGCCCGCTAAGCACTTATAATGAAATCAAACCATTTATTTTTCAATGTATGGACGGGAACAAAAATGTCCTTTGGCCAGGCTATACCAACTATTTTTCAAAGTCATCTGGTACCACTGAAGAACAAAGCAAATATCTGCCCGTAACCAAAGAACTATTGTATCAAAATCTTCGCTCAGGAGGTTGGGATGCCACATCTATGCTTTACCATTACCGACCCGAAAGCAATTTGCCTGCTCATAAGAACTTACTCATGGGTGGTACAATTGGAAGATGGCCAACAAATCCTGAAACATTGGTGGGAGATGTTTCTGCCATCATGATCAACGAACTTCCCAGGGTAAGCAAAAATTGGTATGCTCCAGATTTTTCGATCGCATTGATGAAGGATTTTGAAAAGAAAATGAATTTAATGTCTCAGGCATTAATAAAAGAAGATCTATTTCTTTTGGCAGGTGTGCCAACCTGGACGGTGGTTTTGTTTGAAAAAATGCTTCAACTTACCGGAAAAGAACACATCTTGGAAATCTGGCCGAATGCGAAAGTCTATTTTCACGGCGGTGTTGGTTTTGATCCTTATAGAAAACAATTCAAATCATATCTTCCAGCCAAAGATTTTGATTTTTTCGAAGTTTTTAATGCCTCCGAAGGTTATTTTGGATTTCAAGATCTTCCAGGCAATGAGGATATGTTATTGTTATTTGGCAATGGGATTTATTACGAATTTATTTCAACTGAAGACTCCCAACACGAAAACCCAGAAGTTTTACAATTGAAAGATGTAGAACTTGGAAAGAATTACGAACTGGTAATTAGTACCGTGGCAGGTTTATGGAGATATAGGCTAGGTGATACGATCAGGTTTAGTTCTTTAAATCCATATCGCTTTAAAGTTACCGGTCGAACTAAACAGTTTATAAATGTGTTTGGAGAAGAGGTGATGATCGGAGATACTGAAAAAGCCTTGGCAGAAGTTTGTCTAAATCTAAATGTAGATGTAAAAGATTATACTGTGGCGCCCATATTCATGGAAAAAGAAAAAAAAGGTGGTCATGAATGGGTTATTGAATTTGTAAAAGAACCTGACGACATTGATTTATTTCAAAAAATGTTGGACAATAGCTTGCAACAAATAAATTCTGATTACCAAGCCAAACGCTTTAATGACATGGCACTAGAAAATTTAAAAGTCAATATTGTACCCTTTGGTAGTTTTGAAAATTGGCTTAAAGCCAAAGGAAAATTAGGAGGACAAAATAAGGTTCCGCGATTGTCATCGGAAAGAAAATACATCGAAGAAATAAAAGCACTTAGTTACCGTAAAAGATAATGTCACCTAAACCCTCAATTTTAGATCAAACTTTAAACATCACATTTGATGGTGAAAAAAATGATGCATTGATGCTTCAAATGATTGAGGAACGCGTTACTGAACTACTTAACACCAGCCCAGATCTTTTATTTAGTTACCTCTATAGATTGGATATAGATGAATCCAAAATAAAAAACGCATTGCGTTCACCGAAAGGTGTATCTCCAAATTTATTGTTGGCAGAATTGATACTGGAGAGACAAAAATCGAGGATAGCCAGCAAAAAAAAATACAAACAAGATCCAATAGAAGGCTGGGAGTTTTAACACCATCGAATTAGCCTTTATCTTTATACCATATGCCAATCGTCAAAGCTCAAGGAGTAATATTGCGATCTATAAAGTACTCAGAATCTAGTCTAATCCTAGATGTCTTCACACTTGAATATGGCTTAAGGTCAATGATTATAAGTGGTGTGAGAAAATCCAAGTCCAAATCTAAAATTGGTCTTTATCAAGTAATGAACTTTCTCGAATTTGTCTTTTATGAAAATGAGAAAGATACATTATGTCGAATCAAAGAAGTCAAGACCACTTTTATGTATTCCACAATCTATAAAGATGTAGTTAAAAGTTCGATAGGAATGCTAATGACCGAAATAACGCGTAATGCGATAAAAGAAAAATCAAGCAATCCAGAACTTTTCGAATTTTTAAAACAATGGTTTATTTTCTTAGATACCAGTGAAAACAGCATAGCCAATTTTATGATTAAATATATGCTTGACTTATCTAGACATCTGGGTTTCGAACCTATGCCCAATTATTCAGAGACCAATTATATTTTCGACACTTACGAAGGACAATTTATATCCAACGAACAAACAAATCAGTATTGTGCCTCCCCTGCTGTAAGCAAATTTATTTTTGACTTAATCAAAGCCAAACACGCTGATATCCATCTTTATCAATCTAATGGCCAAATGAGAACAGAGGCCCTAGATATGTTAATACAGTTTTATCAATTACAACTCGAATCTTTTAAAGATTTAAAATCAGTAGCGATACTAAGGCAGGTCCTGAGTTAATACTATTTTTGACCATTAATTTAAAAGATGCCTGCTTTACCACAATCACGATTATTATACTCGAAAGGAAGATTGTCCAAATCAAAATTGATCGATCTTTATAAAGGAATGCTGCTGCCTAGAATGATTGAAGAAAAAATGCTAATTCTTCTCAGGCAAGGAAAAATCTCTAAATGGTTTTCTGGAATTGGTCAAGAAGCCATTGCGGTTGGAGCTACAATGGCATTGGATGAAGATGAAATGATTTTCCCTATGCATCGAAATTTAGGGGTTTTTACTTCTCGAAACATTCCGTTGTATAGACTATTCGCTCAGTGGCAAGGAAAAGCTTCAGGCTTCACAAACGGAAGAGACCGATCCTTCCATTTTGGCGCCCCTGAATACAACATAGTTGGGATGATCTCTCACTTAGGTCCTCAACTATCTTTGGCTTCAGGAGTCTCATTGGCCCATGCCATGAACAAAGATCAAAAAATTGCCTTGGCATTTACAGGAGAAGGTGGTACTAGTGAAGGAGAATTTCACGAGGCCTTAAATGTAGCTTCAGTTTGGAGGATTCCCGTGATCTTCGTTATTGAAAATAACGGATATGGTCTTTCCACTCCTACTGAAGAACAATACTATTGTAAAGATTTAGCAGATCGAGCCGTCGGTTACGGCATGAAATCATCCATTATCGATGGAAATAATGTGATAGATGTCTACTCTGAGATTTCGAAAATTGCTTCGAAAATCAAAAAAGATCCTCAACCTTGGTTGGTAGAATGCAAAACTTTTCGGATGCGTGGACATGAAGAAGCATCAGGCACAAAGTACGTTCCCAAAAAACTCATGAACGCTTGGGCAAAAAAAGATCCACTCAAGAACTTTGAAAAATATCTTTTAAATCAAGGGATTTTAAAAAATTCTGATATTCCCACATTCGCGAATGAGATAAAAGAACAAATAAATCAACATCTAGAAAAGGCTTACGCCGAAGATGAAATAAGTTCTTCCGAGCAAGGAGAATCAAAATCAGTTTTTAAGGATTATCAACAAGAAGTTGTAGAACCCAGATCAAAAAAGACCCAATCTCTACGAATGATAGATGCCATATCAGAGGGCTTAGATCAAGGAATGAAAAAACATAAGAAGCTTATTTGTATGGGTCAAGATATCGCGGATTACGGCGGTGTCTTCAAAATCACAGATGGCTTTTTAGAAAAATACGGCAAGGAACGGGTAAGAAACACTCCGCTTTGTGAAAGCGCAATTATTGGTATTGGGATTGGATTGAGCCTTCGGGGATATAAATCGATGATCGAAATGCAGTTCGCTGATTTTGTTACCTGCGGTTTTAATCAAATCGTCAATAATGCTGCGAAATTACATTACAGATGGAATCATGCAACTGACATGGTTATCCGAATGCCTACCGGTGGTAGCGTAGGTGCTGGACCTTTTCATAGTCAAACAAATGAAGCATGGTTTACGCATACGCCGGGACTTAAGGTGGTTTATCCTTCCAATCCTTACAATGCGAAAGGTCTGTTACTGGCGGCCTTAGAAGATCCGAATCCAGTAATGTATTTCGAACACAAAGCTTTATATAGATCCGTAAGCCAAGAGGTACCACAATCATATTACACTTTGGAAATCGGCAAGGCTGAAATTGCAAGAAGTGGAACCCAAGCCACCATAATCACCTATGGATTAGGTGTTACTTGGGCGAAAAATCTAGTCGAATCTGAAAATTTGGATGTAGAAATCATTGATTTGCTTTCTTTAGCACCTATAGATTACGATACGATTAAACAATCTATACAAAAAACTAACAAAGTATTAATCTTGCATGAAGATGTAGAAATGGGTGGAATAGGTGGTGAATTATCAGCATATATTTCTGAGCATTGCTTTGAAGATTTGGACGCTCCAATTTTTAGGGTCAGTAGTTTAAACACTCCTGTACCTTTCGCAAAAAAATTAGAAAAGCTATTTTTGCCAATCGATAGACTAAAAGAAAAATTATCTCAACTACTCGAATACTAAATCGAATATGAACTTAGAAAATATTGTTGCCGTAAGTGGATTACCTGGACTTTACAAGATGGTCGGAAATCGTAAGAACGGATTGTTGGTAGAAGATTATGACAAAGGCACCACTAAGTTTTGTTCTGTCAGAAAACACCAATTTACGCCATTGGAAACTTGCTCAATTTATACGGATACGGACACTGCTCCGTTAAAGGATATCTTCGATACAATGGAAAAAAATCCTCCAATTCCTTTAAACTCTCCAAGTCAAGAATTGCATAATTATTTTAGAGAAGTTCTAGAGGACTATGATGAAGATAGAGTCCATATATCGGATATTAAAAAAGTAATTAAGTGGTATAGCTTTTTAAAGGAGCGCAATTTGCTGATCAAAGATGCTGAAGAATCAAGTAAGGCTGTCTCAGAAGAAGAATAAAGTATTTGTTTTAGTCTCCTCCTAAAAACTTGAAAAAAGCCCGGCAGCCAATTCTGCCCATAAAAGTGCGATCAACAAAAGAGCAAAGCATAAAATGAGTTTGCCATTCTTTTTGTTTTTGATGCGTGAATAGAGAAGGTCAACCAAAAAGATAAAAACAACTAAGATTGGAACTGCGATGATAAAATCAAATTCGTCCCAATTGATCTCATCAGTAAATTGCATACCTACCACAATCAAAAAAAGGATTGAAAACGTCAATGCAAATGCTCGCAATAATCTATAATTCATTCAATTATCCATAACATTGTGTGTACCTCGCCTCCATTTTTGGAAATGATTCCCAACATTGTCGAGTCCATCTCATGATCTCTTTACACCGATGAGCAAACATGTCATGTAGTAAATCAGATTCGATTAAATCGATGGCCTTTTCAAAAATTTGATTGAGGTGATTATACATGACCTTGGTAAAAATTCGGTATTCATCTGCCAAAGCGATACATTGCTCCATATCATATAAATAAAGATCAACCAATTCGTGGGTGAAGATGCTTTTCTTTTTCATCTCATTTAAAAGCTTATTGACCTTTTGTATACGAGGACGTCTCGGTCTTCTATAACTTTTGGTTGCATATCTGGATTGAATTTCCTGCTTGACTTTTTTATACAATTTGGATCTTTCATCATCAGAACCCAGTTCCATTTGGTAATAATTCTTTACCTCAGGCACTTTAGAGTAAAGCATTTTTAATTCACTTTGCAACTCTTCTATTGTTAAAGAGTTTATATATTTTGCGAAAGCAGCAGATTTCATATTACAAAGGAAACAAAATGGTCTTAAAAGATTTATGGATAGGTGATTTAGTGAAAATTAAATCTTCTGGCAAGATTGGAAAATTCGAAGGTAGCATTGGCAATCGAATAGCACTGATTAAAATAGCAAATAAAAAAGTTGAGGTCCTAGCAGAAGATTTAGAATCATATAGGGAACCAAAAGTCAAAAAAGAAGCCTTTAAAAAAGTCTATCGCAGCTCTCCGATAACTATAAAAGAATTGGATAATCAAATTGATTTACATCTCGAAAAACTTACAGAAAATCATCAACAAATTATTCCAGAAATAAGGTTGGACTTCCAGATCAATGCTTGTTTGTCATATATCCAAAAAGCCATTGATCAACGTAAAGCCAGTGTAACCATCATTCATGGAAAAGGCAATGGTACTTTAAAGGCAGAAGTATATAACTTGATAAAAGATTTTAAAGAAATTTACCACCATCAAGAAAAAAATGATGGCGGTGCCACAGAACTTTGGTTTAGATATTAATTTGATTGATATTGTAGAAAATATGAAACTAAATAATTTTTCATCTGTTCTAATCATCTTTTTTTGCATAATCCTGATGAGTTTTGGAGACCTAAATGCTCAAATTGAAGTAGAAGGAAAAGAGCGTGCCTTGATGCATTATACTTTTGTGAAAAAATATGATTTTAAAGAATCATATTTAAAAACGGCTAGATATGAAATGATGAAGATGGAATCATCAAATCAGGGAGATGAAGCAGAATTCTATAATTTGATCGAGCCTATTGAATCAGAATCAGTGGCTGGGCCTTTTCTTGATTCAGATAATCGCGAATATTACGTTTACAAAATTCAAAATTTCTTTAAAGATCAATTTACTTATACATATTACGACCTCATACAATCCACGAGGGCTAACCGTGCTCAATTTCAAAAAATGTGTTTAAAAATATTGAATGCAGTAAATTCTGGAAAAGTTGACTTTAGAGAAGTTCCTCGAAAAAAATTAATGCCTGCGATTCAAAAAATAGATAGAAAGCATACAAAAATCTATAAAGCATTAGAATGTCATGGCGATCAAATCGGAGATTACATTGCAGGTGACGAAAAATTAGGCGCTTTATTGGTTCCAAATGGAGGAGTTGGAAATAGAAGAAAAAGCATACTTATTGATGGCAACATTAAACACGATCAAATCCCTTCGGTTGAATACTTTCAAATCTATTTAAAGTAAAAACTCATCGGCATTAAAGTTCTTCATAAACTCATTGAGCTCTTTAAAGTCCAATTTGCCTTTAACCAATTTTAGATACTCCATAACACCAAGTGCCTTTTTTAATCGAGTATCAGAATTTTTCGGTTTACCAATCATCCAAAGCAAACTACGTTGTTTTCCTGGAGTGAGTGTATGAAAAACCTTACTTCCCAACTCGTCTTGAAGTAATAGCTCTTCCATCTCTTCTGGCAAAGGAATTCCATACTCAGATTCGTCTGGTTCCAAGCTTACATCCACCCTATCCCCTTCTTGAAGTTTTAATTTGGTTCTGATTTCTTTATTTATCGTAAGCCAATATCCTTTTTCGGTTGCAGGCATAAAAGCGCAAAAAGCTTTCTCGGATCCATTATAAGTCGCTATGAGCCGAGTCTTATTCTTTTCTTTAAATTGATCTCCTATGTCGGCAGGTACTTCTATTGCGAGGTACCACACTTGCGAATCGAGTCTTTTAAGTTTAGAAGTGAATGTATGTTTCATAGTAAGTTTCGCATTCGCGAATGCGAGCATCTACAAATTACAAATTTTCGAATTCGGATTTTTTAGCTGCAAACCATGCCTCCATTTCTTCTGGGTTGTGCATTAATTCCATCATTTTATTCATGGCTTCGATGTGTGCTTTATCGCCTTTCTTAAACATTTCTGTTCCATGTTGCTTACTCAAAGCAGCCAGCTCTTCAAATGTCGAAGCAGTAAACTCCATGTCGCAAGCTCCGCCCAATTGTTTGCAGGTCATTGATTTCATGGCAATAACTTATTTGAAAGCATTTAATCCAGTAACGTCCATCCCTGTGATCAACAAATGTATATCGTGTGTCCCTTCATAGGTCAGGACAGTTTCTAAATTCATCATATGTCTCATGATAGGATACTCGTTGGTAATACCCATGCCACCATGAATTTGTCTGGCTTCACGAGCAATTTCCAGAGCCATATTTACATTGTTTCTCTTAGCCATTGAGATTTGTGCAGGACTTGCTTTTCCATCGTTAGCCAATGTACCTAATCTCCACGCCAGCAATTGTGCCTTGGTGATTTCAGTAATCATCTCGGCTAACTTTTTTTGAGTCAATTGGAATCCACCAATGGGTTTTCCAAATTGCTCTCTTTCAATAGAATATCTCAAAGCAGAATCATAACAATCCAAAGCTGCACCTATGGCTCCCCAAGCGATCCCATAACGTGCTTTTGATAAACATGACAACGGACCTTTGAGGCCTTTTATCTCAGGAAATACATTTTCTTTAGGTACGCGTACATCTTCAAAAACCAACTCACCAGTGATGGATGCTCTAAGAGATAGTTTTCCGTGAATTTCAGGAGCACTAAATCCTTTCGAGCCTGACTCGACAACCATTCCTCTGATCTTACCTTCCTCATCCTTTGCCCAAACAACAGCCAAATCTGCTACTGGACTATTGGTAATCCACATCTTGGCTCCATTTAAAATGTAAGCATCACCATCATCTTTTATATTGGTAACCATCCCTGCTGGATTAGATCCATGATCAGGTTCAGTCAATCCAAAACAACCTATAAATTCACCACTTCCCAATTTTGGAAGGTATTTCATTTTTTGTTCTTCCGATGCATATCTATAAATGGGGTACATTACCAAAGAACCCTGGACTGATGCCATAGATCTAATGCCGGAATCTCCTCTTTCCAATTCTTGCATGATTACACCATATGCGATTTCATCCATACCTCCACCACCGTATTTAACGGGTAAACTAGGACCAAAAGCGCCTATTTCTGCCAAACCTTTAAAGAGGTGTTGCGGGCATTGTGCCTTTTCTGAGTATTCCTCGATAATCGGAGAAACCTCTTGCTTTACCCATTCTCGTACAGCCTCTCTTGCCAATCTGTGGTCATCATTTAATAAATCATCTACTAAATAATAATCGTGAAATTGAAATTTGTCTGTCTTAGCTGATGCCATTTTAAACTATTATTTGATGCCGCAAAAATATGTAATAATTAATTGGAACACGGTTTATGGTTTATGGTTTATGGTTTATGGTTTATGGTTTATGGTTTATGGTTTAATCTGCAAATTAAAAAAACGATCCCATCAATCCCAGCACCTCACACCTTGCACCTCACACCTCACACCTTATACCTTATACCTTATACCAAATACCTTATACCTTGCACCTCACACCTTATACCAAATACCTTACACCTCCCAATACCTTATACCTTATACCTTATACCTTATACCAAATACCTTACACCTCCCAATACCTTACACCTTGAACCCTGCACCTTGCACGCTACACCTTACACCTCCCAATACCTCATAAAATCCTAGCTTTGTAAAATGACTACAAAAGTTGGATTAAAAGGCGTCGAGTTTTTCGCTTTTCATGGGTACTATCCAGAAGAGAGAAAGGCTGGAAATAAATTTATTATTGATATAGAAGTAGAGATAAAGACTTTTGACAGTTCGGATGATGGAATTGAGGATACCATAAATTACGAACAGCTTTATGAGATCTGTAAAAAAGAAATGCAAAACACACAGCTTTTGTTAGAAACCGTAGTTTATAATATTGTATCTCGTATTCGCGAAAATCATCCAACTGTAATCAAAGGGCAAGTCTGTCTCGAAAAAATCAATCCACAAATGGGAGGTAAAATAGACAAGGCTTTTGTGGAAATGAGCTTTTAGAAGGATTTTGGATAAATTCATCAGACCTCAACAAGATAAAGAGAATGGAATAATTTAAAAATTCTTGATTAAAAGAATATTTGTCTTTAAACTATTCAATCTAGTATTAAAATCAGCCTCTTTATAAACAGAAGATAAGCCATGACTGTATTGAGAAGAAATGCCTATGGCAAAATTCCTATTCAATTTTCTTCTCAGTTGAACTCCCCCATTTAAAAATGTAGACCACAATTGAATGGCTTGTTGATTTTCAGTTATACTTGTTTCACCACTTACAAAATTAGAATTATCAATATCGAAAGATTCCAACTTGTTTTGAATATTTTCTAAATAGTTAAAACCAAATCCAATATTGGTTGATAAACTCCAATGATTCGTCTTAAGCCAATTATAATTTAAGCCAGAAACAAAAGAATAGTTTGTGAATTTATGACTATTATGTAAATCCAAAATCAACTCAGTCTTGTCTTCAGTTATCAAACCACTTCTCTCGACTACTATACTGGATTGCATCAGGCCCAGCGGAGATGCCATTGTAAGATTAATTTCGTTTGCCTCATCAAGGCCTTCCAAATCTAGCAAATAATCTACCTCTGAATTATGTCCAGAAATCGAATTTATCTTATCAATGCCTGTTCCTAGATAAAAAGAAAATTTTGAGGATAATTCTTTTTCATAAATCAGACTAAAATTTATCCCTCGACCATTTTCAAAAGTAAAATCAGCCGGATCTAGCGCCGTTTGATAGTTGTTGTTTAAATCAAAAAACCAACTACTCATTCCAGCACCCAAGGCAATATTATTTTTTATTGGAGTCTTCTCTAATTTGGTCTTTTGCAAATCAACAAATGGAAAAATTTTTAATTTTTTCCTCTCTCGATCAAAAACAAGTAACTCAATATTCGATACAACTTGGTCAACCGAAAGTTTGGCAACATTCTTATTAGAGTTATGTTTTGGGGATATCTGCCCTAAAAGCTTTGGCTCATTTTGGGTAGAAGGAATCGAAGAACCATTAATAAAATTGTTCTGAATGTTCGCATTGGTTTTTACACTCGATTTGAAATGGGCTCTCGATACCAATGTTTGATCACTACCTCCGTCTAATCCAATCGAAATTTTGGCTTGATCAGAATTTTGTCTCTGTTTTGAAATTATTTTTTTGGTTGGAGAATGATTTAATTGGTTTATAGGATTCAATTTTGATTGACCCAACTCTTTGTCTAAAGACGATAACTGTTTCTGTTTATATTTTCGGTCTTCTACATCGTTAAGCAACCAAAAACCTAGAATCGCAATCGTTAAAATTCCTATACCCAAAAACCAAAAAATTGGTTTTCTTCTTTTTTTAGGAGGATCAATTCCTTTTTGGATTTTCGCAAAAAGGTCTTTGCTCGGTTCCAAAAATTCTTCCTTTCCCAAATCGGGATTGTTAAAAGAATCCTTTAATATGTTATCACGATCAAGCATAAACCTTGGCAAAATTTAGATCAAATTTTTCAATATTTTTTCTCAACACCTTTTTAGCCTTCAATAGCTGACTTTTAGAAGTACCCTCAGAAATACCTAAAAGTTTAGATATTTCTGCATGGGTATATCCGTCAATAACATGTAAATTAAAAACCGTTCTATATCCTTTAGGCAAAGTACTTATTGCCGTTGTAAGATCTTCTAAATTTAAATTCTCTAAAGCTTGTGCTGGCATTCGATGAGATGCACCTAATTCGATGATATTATCAACGAAAGTCAAAAATGATCTCTTTCTCAAATGCTGCAGACAAGTATTTATAAGAACTCTTTTAGACCAAGTTAAAAAAGCCGATCTGTTTGGATTAAACTGCTTGAGATCATTGTAAATTTTTACAAAAGCTTCTTGCACTAAGTCTTCGGCATCTTCTTTCGACTTGACATATCTCATTGCGGTCAGAATAAAAAATCTGACATAATGCTCATACAATTCTTGAAAGGCTTTATTGTCCTTTTTCAAAATTCTGTTAACTAATATGATATCTCGTTCGGAGTGATGCACTTATTTAGTTCTGATCTTTATAACAGTTTAAAGTTTAAAAGGTTAACCAGAACCACGGCATTTTATGATCCTGGCCAACCAAAAACATTTGCTATTTAATTGCTAGTTTTTTCACATAACTCATATTATCCATTTGGTATTCTATCAAGTACATTCCAGATTGCAACTGAGAAACATCAACTTTTTCCGAAGAATTAATTTGATTCATGCTTTGGACAATTCTGCCATCAAGAGATCTAATTAACAACCTTGATTCACTTGCTTCTAGATTATCTATTTCCAATTGAACAAAATCACTTGCTGGATTTGGATAAATTTTAAAACTGGCCAATTCTATTTCACTTTCATTGGTCGATGAAAGATTTGGAAGCAAGACACCATCAATTACATGTACTACTCCATTGTCCGTAACAATATCAGCAACAGTTACTTGAGCATCATTTATAAAAACATTACCATTGCTTATACTTACTGTGATCTCTTGACCATTTATCGTAGTGGCCATTTGACCATCACTTAAATCTGTACTTCTAACATCAGCCGCCAAAGTATGGTAAAGCAATATATCCGTTAAGTCTCCACTTGGATCTGCCAACAAAGCATCTAAAGTTCCATCTGGCAAAGCTTCAAAAGCAGCATCTGTAGGAGCAAATAAAGTAAAAGGACCATCTCCACTTAAGGTTCCAGCTAAATCTGCAGCGATGACCGCAGCCTCTAGAGTTTCGTGATCTGGACTGTTTACCACAATATCCACAACTGTAATAACTGGTGGTATTAAAACTGCGTCGATAACATGTACTACTCCATTGTCTGTAACAATATCAGCAACAGTTACTTGGGCATCATTAATAAAAACATTACCATTATCAATGCTGACTGTAATATCTTTTCCATTGATTGTAGTGGCAATTTGACCATTACTTAAATCTGTACTTCTAACATCTGCGGCGAGGGTATGATACAAAAGTATATCCGTCAAAGCTCCACTTGGATCTGCCAACAAATCATCAACAGTCCCTGCTGGTAGAGCATCAAATGCTGTATCTGTAGGGGCAAATAAGGTAAAAGGTCCGGGGCCACTCAAAGTTCCCGCTAAGTCTGCAGCAATGACCGCAGCTTCTAAGGTTTCATGATCAGGACTGTTCACCACAATATCCACAACAGTGGTTTGTGAAATTGCCAAAAGTGGCATGACAAAGAAAGCAAGTAAAGTAAGTTTCAATTTTTTCATAATTATATTTTGTGGTTACGAAGCTTAATTACTAGACTATGTGCAACTTTCTTAGAAAAGGTTGCCTGAGGTTAAAATATTTTTAAAATTTTTGGATTTACAATTAAATGAAGGACTTTTGACGTCTCAAATAAAAAAAACATGAAAAAGTACTTAATGCTTTTAATGACTTCCGTTTTTCTGATTTCTTGTGATCCACAAGATTTTCAGCGAGTCCTTGATACAGTTGGCTCTACCGTTCTTTCGAATGCAGATATTGCTAGAGGTTTAAAAGAAGCTCTTAATCTTGGAGTTGGAGAAAGCGTAGATTTTTTATCAGCGAAAGATGGATATTATAAATCCGCGTATAAAATATTGCTTCCAGAAGAGGCAAACGTAGTTATTGATAAATTAAAATTTATTCCTGGCTTTAAGAATTTAGAAGAAGAGGTAATTAAAAAACTAAATCAAGGTGCAGAAGATGCAGCCAAGAAAGCAGGACCAATTTTTATCAGCGCCATAAAAAAAATGACTTTCGATGATGTGATGGGAATATTAATGGGTGAAAAAAATGCGGCCACATCATACTTGCATACCAATACCTATAATCCGCTTTACGGTGAGTTTAAACCGGTTTTGGTAAACTCCCTTAATAAATTTGGGGCGTTGGATTTGTGGTCGGATGCTGTAAATAAATATAATTCCATTCCAATTCTAGCTGATGTCAATCCTGATTTAGCCGATCATGTTACTTCAAAAGCTTTGGTTGGTTTATTTGACTTGGTCGAAGTAAAAGAAAAAGGCATTAGATCGGATATTAATCAAAGATCTTCAGAACTGCTTAGGAGGGTTTTCGAAAAACAAGATAGATAAAAGATAAAGGCAGGAGGAAACCAAAATGTTTTCTCCTGTCTTATTTTAAAACATCCCCTACTTTGATTTCGCCTTCGATGATGCAAGAAGCATTGGCTCCAAAGAAAATCTTATTTCCTTCTTTTCGATATGTTGACAAGGTTTTTAGCGGTTCTTTAAAAGACTCACCACTTTGTTGATCTATATTAACAACCTGGCATCTTGCACAAGGCTTGATGATTTCTAGTTGGCATTCGCCGAATGTAATTCGCTTCCAAAAATCTTCCTCATGCGGTAAATCAGTTTTTACCACCACATTAGGTCTAAATCGATCCGAGCCTATTGGCAAATCTAACTTCTTATTGAGCAGATCTAAACTGGCAGTACCTAATAGCAAAACCGGATAACCATCCGCAAAACTAACTGGTGTAGATCCTGAGCGATTAGAGTATTTTTTAATTCTGCTTAAGTTGGTTTTCATTCTTACCAATTTGACCTTTTCATTTAAAATAAGGCTAAACCATTCGCTGACAAGCGAAGAAACCTCGAGACAATCAACTTGGTGTTCCCAAATTCTACAATTCAAATCATTAGATTCTTTTTGTCCGACCTCAAAATCAAGTAAGTGGTCATTATGTTTTAAAAGAATATTCGCATTTATAAATGAAATTTCTATCTGGGTTAAAATAGGATGGCTCCTTTGGCTAATGAACGATAAATTTTCGTCTACCAACATGAACTTACGGTCATACCGTAAACCGTCTTTTTCTAGGCAACTTGATTCCACAGAAATTCCAGGTAATCCTTTGATGGGATAGATATATATCTCTTCAACTGAATACATGGATACATTATAAGTTTTGAGTGATCCGTTGAACTACCTTAAACTCGCTAAAGAATACTTTTCCAATCACTCTCAACACGGTATAAGCTGGAATCGCTATGACCATTCCGAGTATGCCTCCCAACTTGGCTCCAATCAACACCACCAAAAATATTTCTAAGGGATGGGCTTTTACAGATCTTCCGAAAATGGTCGGTTGTAAGAAAAAATTATCGAGTAGCTGCATAATGGCAATGACCAATAAAACTTTCAATAATAATGGTAGCATACCAGAATAAAAGGGCAAATCAAGATGAGATGAAATCGTAATAATCATCCCGAAGGTTGCCCCAAACAAAGGACCGACATAAGGAATAACATTCATCAATGCAGCAAAAAAAGCAATTAGCAGTGCATTGTTTACACCCAAGAAGGTCAAAGCCAATGAAACGAAAATGGTTATTATAGAAATTTGAGCAAGTATACCCAAAAGATACCTCACCAATAAATTACTTGATTCATTAATGGCTGTGATGGTCTGTCCTTCGAATTGATTTGGAACGATAGAACCCAACATGCGGTCAAACAAACCTTGCTCGCGCAGAAAAAAGAACGATATAAACAAGATGGACATAACTGCAATCATTAGGTTTCCAAAAAAACCAAGGACCGAAGAAAAGAGTCCTGTAATCTGTGCTGGATTCAGGAAATTTAAAATGTTATTTTGAACATCTTCAAAGAAGGACTTTTGTTTAACTGGTTCTTTTGGTGGTTCGTGATTATCAGTATGAGTAACATTCACGAGGATAGCTAATTGAGTACCATCAAGAGTAGTTGTATCACCTTTAATTCTTTTCAAAGAATCCAAATCTATTATTTCAGTCAGAACTAAATTGTTGGATTCTTCGGGTATCTCTTGAATTATCGTATCCTGAAACTCTTCCATAATCAATCCTCTTTCGATTAACCAATTTTTCCAATCATCGATGGGTTCTTCTAGACCTTCGGCAACTTTAGCATAATCTACTTGTGCAAGATTTTTGGCTTGATTAATCAATGGCGGTATAAATACTGAGACTAAGAATGTTATTAGGATTAAAAAAGTCCCTAATGTCAATCCAGCTGCGAGGTTTTTATTTAAATACTTCTTAAAAAATTGATTGAGAGGGTTTCCAACCATTGACACCACCCAGGCAAGGACAATATATATCACTATATCACTGAAATAGTAAAGGATAAAGCCTACCAGTATTAAAGGGATTAATCCCCACAAATAATTTCTATTGAATTTCAAATTCGAAATTTTGCCGTTACTACTAATGTATGCAAATAAAATTCCAAGTTCAACGCTTCACCCTATGTAGAAATAAAATCTATGTTTCTTTTTAATCCTTTATACTTGGTTCGTTTTACAGCAGACCCGTGAAATAAGGTGTCAAATACCTCATGAGTTATTTCAATCCAATCCCGTTTTGACATTTTATCTAAATTCTCATTAGGAAAAAATTGATTTTGATCGTGTGGGACAGAAAACCGATTCCAAGGACAAACCTCTTGACATATGTCGCATCCAAAAATCCAATTATCCATTTGATCTTTAAATTCTTGCGGAATGTCATCTTTTCGTTCAATGGTCAAATATGAAATACATTTGGAAGCATCCATTATATAACCATTTTGATCGATTGCATCTGTGGGACATGCGTCAATGCATTTGGTACAAGTTCCGCAGTGATCACGGATGGCATGATCAATTTCGATCTCAAGATCACAAATGATTTCAGCCAACATAAAATAAGAACCCATCTTTGGATTGATGAGTAAAGAATTCTTTCCAGTCCATCCTAAGCCTGCTAATTGAGCCCATTGTCTTTCCATCACAGGAGCTGAATCTACAAAACATCTAGCCTCAAAATTACCGATCAGCTCTTTGAGCTCTCCCAACATATTCTTCAAAATTGTTTTTAGCACCTTATGATAATCCCGTCCATAAGCATAACGGGCAATTTTATGTTCGCCATTTGAAAGATGATCATCTTCTGGATAATAATTATAAAGTAAAGAAACTACGGTTTTAGAATCAGGAACCAGTTTAGTGGGATCCAGTCGCAAATCGAAGTGATTATCTAAATAACTCATAGATCCTTGAAATCCCTGTTTAAGCCAGTTTGATAATCGATCTTCTTCCTCTTCCAATTTTCTAGCACGAGCAAATCCTATGTTGGCAAATCCAAATTGACTTGCTTTATCTATAAATATTTCTTTGTATCTAGTTTTTTGCGCCAATTGTTTATTTGATTCAGAAAGAGTTAATCTTTATATTTAGTTATTAAAGTGCTAAATAAATGAAATCAATAATGAAAACTACATTGCTCGTACTATTTTCTTTCATGATTTTTGGTCAAGCTTATACTCAAGCAGAGGCAGAAATCTTGGCAGATCAAATGTTGCAGTCTGAAAAAATAGACTCCAAGAGCTTGAGTGCAATGCAAAAAATTAATAAAGCAATCCTTTTGTTAGATGATCAAAAAGAAGCTAAAGAATTGTCGGAAGATCAATTTCAACAAAAAATGAATGTGTTAATAAACGGTCGCGAAAAGTTAAATCAACAAATGATTGACAACCGCGTAAAGAACGCTCAAGCCCATAAAGCTGAAAGACAAAATCAGAATAAAAAAAGTATTTATCAGAAGCAAATGGCGGTCTTAAAAAGGAAACTAGATGCAGGTCAAATGTCACAAGTCGAATATGACGCACGAATAGAAAATTTGAAAGAGAGGGAGAAAAAACAATTCAATAAGAAATAATTAAAAAGTAAAAGCCCTAGCGATAAACGCCAGGGCTTTTGTTTTTTAGGGTTGTTCTTTTCAAACTAAATCTTTAAAATTTAAATGACAAAAACACCTGCTATGTTTGGAAGTTGTCTATTGATAACTATTCACTCTCTAAAAGAAGACAATTATATCCCTTTCTACCCCCACTCCGAAAATAATTGGTCGATAACAAATTCTCTTACAGCTAAATTCATTGGTCTTGAATTTCTTCCATAAGATCAATTTCGTACTCACCATTGAAAACATAATCGTCTCTTACAAAATTGCACCAGTAGCAACGTTCGTCTTCACACAATGAATTGAATTTGTGATTTTGGATATTATCCCATGTTTCCAAAATTTGTTCACCTACTGTTTCTAAATGAATAGGTTTGACTACGATTTTTTCCTTTGCAAATTCTTCTGAATTTCTTTTGGGCTCAACAAAATCCATTTCACCAGAAACCATATTCCAGTTGTGTTTTTTATCACTATCTAAGAGCAATTTATAGAACACAATTTGTCTCCAATAATCTCCACCCAAGACGTTTTTAGCATTAGGTTCTTTTAACCTACTATTGGCACCTTGCTTGAAAGCATTCCCCGTTTTATAATCTACTACATTGACATGATCTTTAAATACCTCAACCTTATCCAAAACACCCTTTATCGGTACTCCCTTATATTCGGCATGATCAATTTTTTCTTCTAAAAAATATTTCACGTTCTCACTTCTCAATTTTAAATTCTTATTGTGATACTTTGACAATACCTCATTACCATAAGCCAATAATTCTTTAAACTCTTTATCCGTAAAATGGGATTTATAGTAATTCATTGCGTTGCCAAAGTAGTTTAAGAGCTCCGCTTCATTGGGCTTTTTATCAAGCTTAATATCTTCGAAAAATTCTTGCAACGCTTGATGGACCGCACTACCAAATCCCATGTGTTTACTCCTTGCCGATGGTACACGTAAAATGGTTTCAAAATAAAAAGTCATGGGACATTTTAAATACTTGCTAAGATTGGTTACACTCATTTTAAAATTCTTGAGTGATTTGTCTATGAGGTCATGATCAATAAGATGAATCTCTTTACTTTGATTCAACATATTTAAAAACTGAAACTCATTGATTTCACTTTCACTCACTTGCCCCTCTGTAATCTGCAATTCGGATACGGCGATTATTTCGTCCACAAACTGACTTTTACTCAAGTCTTTCTCATTTTCCGATTTTAAGGCAAACGAAATTTCTAAATTTGATTCGGCTCTAGTCATGGCGACAAAAAACAATCTCCTTTCATCTTCAACATTTCCTTCAACATCAGAATTTACATTGGTTGGATATGAATAATTATACCTATTGCCTTTGTTTTTATCCCAAACATTTTTCGTACAACCTATCATAAATACATGTTCAAATTCCAAACCTTTTGAAGAATGCGCTGTGATAAAATTGACTCCTGATTTAGAATGGACCACTTTGTTTATTTCCATCGGAATTTCCGCCGATTTCATTTTTACAATATTGTCCAAAAATTCTTTTAGCGTGATATCTGGTTTTTTAGCGCTGTCCTCTTTGATAATGTCAAACATGGTACTTACAATTTGAAGAAGCCAAGTTTTATCCTCACTGTTTAAAACACTTTGCAAAATATAGCCTTCGTTTAATATGACTCCATATAAACTCTGTAAAGTTAAATTGGCAATATCTGCAACCCACTTGTTGATCAAATCATCAAGGTGTAATAACTCTTTAGAAGAGCCGATACCAATTTTTTTCAATAATTCCTTATCACCAATTATGTCTCTCCATTTTAAACCTCTTTCAGTGCTAGGAGCTTTTTTATAAATTGCGATTTTTGCGATATCTCTCGCGTTGATATTAAAGAAGTGATAATGCATGATTTCAAATAATCGCACTTCTTCGCTATTTGGTTTATCATATTCTGATTGGATGTAAAATAGAATATTGAGAATGTTTTTAACCAAAGGCAATTTTAGAATATCGATCTTTTTCTTGATATTGATCGGTATCTTTTTTTTCTCTAAAACCTCTACAAGCTTTTCTGCCTGACGATGATTTCGATACATCACAGCAACTTTTGAAAGATCAAATCCATCTTTATGTAATGTCTCGATTTTGGCGACAATTGCAGCTTGCTCATGTGTTGTATTTGCGTATTGCATTAATTTGGGTGCAATATTTAAATCTTTTAGTTTGCCAGCAGCAATTAAGTTTTTCTCAACAAAAACGTCATCGTCTTTGACAATTCTCTCTAAGTTTAAATCTATCAATTCCGAAGCAGCATCTAAAATAACTTGAGAAGAACGATAGTTTTTTTCGAGTATAACTATCTGAGGAGAATAGCTGTCCTTAAATTCTCGAATGTTATTTAGGTTGGCTCCTTGAAATTTATAAATCGCTTGATCATCATCACCAACGACAAAAACATTCGGAGCAAGATCCATAAAATTGATAAGCTGATATAAAAGCTCATTTTGCGCACCGTTGGTATCTTGATATTCATCCACCAAAAAATAGTGATAGCGCTCTTGATATTTTGATAAAATCTCATCACTATTTTTAAAAGCATCCACGACCCATAAAATCATATCCGCAAAATCATATCGACCCTTTTTATCCATGATTTTTTTGTACTCTTCAAAGAGAGATGACGCCGCTTTCAATTCATCAAACTTTTTGAGAAATTCATCAAATTTGTCATCACGAAAATCACCTTTGACATAAGTTTTTCCTTGTTTGGTTGTAGTCTTTCGTTTGCACAAAAACTCATCACTATCCTTTTTTTCTTCTAGAAAAAGATCAATACGTTTCTCTAATTCTTCAGAGTTTAAATTTTCTCTTTTCATCATCGCAAAAAGATTTTCTAATCTTTTTGCTTCGAATCTGGGATCACCTTTGGGTCGTTTTAATAAGTGATTGATAGGGAGGGCATCCATAATTTCATCAAAAACATCAATTTTTTCTAGATCACTTAATTGATCTAGTTTTCTGTAATTTCCAAAATGCCCTAAGTTTTCTTGAATGACCTGGTTACAAAATCCATGAAAAGTATGAATATGGACCTTATGCCCTTCAGGTCCTATAATTTTAACTAATCTTTCGCGCATAGCCACGGTGGCAGCATCAGTAAAAGTCAAACACAAAATGTTGTGGGCACTAACGTCTTGTTGTTCCAAAATTTTACCGATCCTAACTGCTAGGATTTGAGTTTTACCGGTACCAGGTCCTGCTATTACCATTACTGGTCCTTCGATCAAATCAACTGCTTGTCGTTGCTCTTTGTTGAGCATATCATAAGCAGCGTTAAAATTTGACTGAAACTTTTCTCTCAATGAAATTTGATTCGATGCCATTTGTTAAAGCTTAGTTAAGGTGAAAAAGCAAATTAAACCGTCAAAGATAACCATAGTCTATTAGGCGTAAATCAATTGTAAATTAAAATAAATGAACATGAAGAAATTAGTAGGAATATTCGCCATCGTAATGTTTGCATTCACATTAAGTGCCCAAAAATGTACACTACCAAAAGCTAAAAAAGTAAAGAAAGCTCAAAATGTCAAGATTAAAAGAGGTGTTAATCACGGCACTATAACATTGGCCGAAGCGCAAAGAATAAAAGGAAATCAAAGAAGTGTAAATCGGACAGTGAGAAAAGCAACAGCTGATGGTGTGGTCACTAGAAAGGAAAAGGCAGTTATTGCTCGAAAAAACCATAAAGTAAATCGATCAATTCGAAGAGCAAAGTTTAATTAAGTTTAAATTCCGCATCATCTAAAAAGTGATGCGGATTACTATTTACAAAGGGATAAGACCGAAAAGATGAAGTATGATGAGAAATACAATAAAAACTAAAAAACGATAAGCATAAAGATCTGCTTTGGGTGATTTCGAAGCAAATTCGGCCATAAACCATCCTCCTATGGCTTGTCCAATTGCTAATAGTGCACCAATTTTCCAATCAAGCAGACCTTTAGAATGAAAAAACCAAATTATAACAAAAGTGTAAAGTCCAACTGAAAATGCTTTAAGGACGTTACTATCCATGATACTATATTTCGATCCAAGGACCAATAAAACCAAAAAATATACACCCATTCCCATTTGAATAAAACCCCCATAAAAACCAAGGCACAAAAACAAGGGTACTGTGATCCATCTTGGCCATCCATTTTCAATTTGTGTTTGTATCAACCACCTTTTTGGTTTTATTAAAATGATTAGAAATATAAGTACCATTAAATACTTAAAAACCAATTTAAATTGATCATTTGATATTATAGTAGCAACATAAACACCAGCTAAGGCACCAATGAAAATTGGAATGATGATGTGCCAACTTCTCCAAACTATTGGAAATTTTCCGTTGCGATAAAAAGAAGAACTACTCGTAATACTTTGAGCGATTACTCCAATCCGATTGGTACCATTAGCAACATTCGCCGGAAGTCCAACTACCTCAGTTAAGATGCTTAAGGTAATAGCAGAACCAGAACCAACCATGGTATTTATTCCACCTGCTATAAAACCACCAACGATGCAAATTGCTATTTGATATAAGTCAAGCTCCATAGATAATACTTTCTCTTAAGATGTTATCTCTTGACACAACTCAATGAGTACTCCACCAGCTGTTTTGGGGTGCACAAAACAAACCAATTTATTATCTGCGCCTCTCTTCGGTTCTTCACTCAAAAGTTGAAAGCCTTCCGATTTCAGGCGTTTCATTTCTTCCCTTATATCCATTACATCAAATGCAATGTGATGAATACCTTCCCCCCTTTTTTCTACAAATTTAGATATGGCATCATTTCCTAATCCTGCAACAAGTTCAATTTTATTCGGTCCTGACCGAAAAAAGGATGTCATTACATTTTCAGAACTTACTTCTTCTTCTTTATAAGGTTTAACACCCAAAAGCTTTTCAAACAGTTCATTCGATTTTTGGATATCCTTAACGGCAATGCCAATGTGTTCTATTTTTTTCATAGGTTTTAAATATTAAAAAAGCCCTGACCCAAATTAATGAATCAGAGCTTTATAAATGTTTTATAAATGACGATTATTTTCTAACCGCATCACGTATTTCTGCCAATAATTCTTGGTCTGCCGTTGGACCTGGATCCGGAGCAGCTCCCATGAATCTTATTTTGGCTTTAGCCAACATAAATAGAACCCAACCAACAATTAATAAATTGATAATAGAGTTGAACCAAGAACCATATCTTATTGCATTTTCTGCTTTAGTTACAGTCCCGTCTGCCGCAACTTCAGCAGCTGAAAGTACATGCTTCATACTCCCAAAATCAGTTCCGCCTGCAAATTCACCCACAACCGGCATAACAATATCGTTTACAAATCCTGTTACTACAAGACCTACAGCTGCAGCTAAAATTACTGCAATGGCAAAATCAATTACATTTCCGGTAAAAATGAATTCTTTAAATTCTTTCCACATAGTGTTTTCGTTTTTTAATTAATAATACTGTGTAATCAGTAATTGAGACATGAAAGATATGAAAAAGGTACATATATGTAATTATTGTATATAAAAAAACCCCAATGAAAAACATCGGGGTTTTAATAATTAACTTTGACATTTTTGACTTTAAGCCAGTGCTTCTCTGATCTTATTAAGTGCAGATCCGGCACGCACCCAATCAATCTGGGCTTGGTTGTACGAATGACTTACTTGAAACTCATCATTGGTCCCATCATGATGATCTAATCTGATGGTTAAATTTTTACCCGGTGCCATTTGATCAAAATCTGGAATTGAAACTATATCATCTTGTCTTACTTTATCATAATCAGATTTATCTACAAAGGTCAATGCAAGCATTCCTTGCTTTTTTAAATTCGTTTCGTGGATACGTGCGAAAGATTTTACGATCACAGCATTTACCCCTAAAAATCGAGGCTCCATAGCTGCATGCTCTCTTGAAGATCCTTCACCGAGATTTTCCTCTCCAAAAACTACTGTTCCAATTCCTTTAGCCTGATAAGCTTTGGCAGAATCCGGAACAGGTACATAATCGTTAGTTACGTAATTTAAAACCGAATTGGCTTTATCATTAAAATAGTTGATGGCACCAGTATAACAGTTTTCTGAAATATTTTGTAAGTGACCTCTATAGGTCAACCAGGGTCCGGCCATCGAAATGTGATCAGTAGTACATTTACCTTTTACTTTAATCAAAACCCTCATATCTGTCATTTGATCTTGAGTAATCGGCTTAAAAGGAGTCAATAACTGTAAACGATCAGAATTAGGATCCACCTTTACTTCTACTCCACTTCCATCCTCTGCAGGAGCATTATAACCTCTGTCTACCACATCAAATCCATTCGGAGGCAATTCAAAACCAGTGGGCTCATCGAGTTTAACTTGTTCTCCTTTGTCATTGGTTAAAGTATCTGTAGCTGGATTAAAATCCAATCTTCCAGCAATCGCAATAGCTGCAACCATTTCTGGTGAAGCAACAAAGGCATGAGTATTGGGATTTCCGTCCGCTCTTTTCGAAAAGTTTCGATTAAAAGAGTGTATGATGCTGTTTTTCGGTGCATTCATAGGATCGTTATACCTTGCCCATTGACCAATACATGGCCCACATGCGTTGGTAAATATCGTTGCATTGAGATCTTCAAATATTTTTAAAATCCCATCTCGTTCTGTGGTATACCTCACTTGCTCACTACCTGGATTTATACCAAATTCTGCTTTGGTAGTCAATCCTTTATCCACCGCTTGTTTCGCAATCGAAGCTGCCCTCGACAAATCTTCATATGAAGAATTGGTACAAGATCCAATTAGTCCCCATTCAATATCTAATGGCCATTCATTTTCAGTTGCTCTTTCAGTCATCTGAGATCCAGCCTGAGTAGAAAGATCTGGAGTA
The DNA here is from genome assembly GCA_020631135.1 of Saprospiraceae bacterium. Taxonomy (GTDB): domain Bacteria; phylum Bacteroidota; class Bacteroidia; order Chitinophagales; family Saprospiraceae; genus JAHDHU01. The sequence continues at coordinate 67,318 of JAHDHU010000003.1, forward strand.
AATGGTCCGTTGATAAGGGGTTTTAGTTCGGAAAGATTTATCTCTATTACTTGATCAAAATACTTATCAGGATCCGCATAACATTCCGCGTCTGCGGTTAAGTGTTCTTTAATCTCATTTGCTGCGTCTGCAATGTCAGCTCGATCTGTTGCTCTCAAGTATCTATCCATACTGTCATCATATCCAAATGTTGAGGTGGTTGCACCAATCTCTGCACCCATGTTACAAATCGTACCTTTTCCTGTACAAGACATACCAATTGCTCCTTCACCAAAATATTCGACAATGGCACCAGTCCCTCCTTTAACGGTAAGTATATCCGCTACTTTAAGTATAACATCTTTAGGTGAAGACCAGCCAGATAGTTTACCAGTTAATTTTACGCCAATCAATTTTGGATTTTTTAATTCCCATGGCATCCCAGCCATTACATCTACGGCATCTGCTCCTCCAACTCCAATTGCAACCATTCCCAATCCACCAGCATTTACCGTATGACTATCAGTCCCGATCATCATTCCTCCTGGAAACGCATAATTCTCAAGTACGACTTGGTGGATAATACCAGCACCTGGTTTCCAAAAGCCGATTCCATATTTATCCGAAACAGATTCTAAAAAATTAAAGACCTCATTACTGGTATTGATCGCATTCTGTAAATCTTCATCTGCTCCGATTTTAGCTTGTATCAAGTGATCACAATGCACAGTCGAAGGAACCGCAACTTTTGATTTACCGGCCATCATAAATTGCAGCAAGGCCATTTGGGCAGTGGCATCTTGCATGGCAACTCTATCTGGCGAATAAAAAACATAATCTTTTCCTCTGCTATAATTCTGAATTGGACTTTCTGGGTGAAGGTGTGAATAAAGAATCTTTTCAGCGAGGGTTAAAGGTCTATTCAGCTTTTCTCGTATTGCTTGAATTTTTCCCGGTAACGCCGCGTAGTGCGCTTTAATCATGTCTATATCAAATGCCATATACACTAAATTTTATGTTGTTTAATATTGGGACTGCAAAAATACGATTAAAGGTTCTTCTTTGACCCCATTTTATGCCATTCGGCGAATAAAAAACAGATTTTTTTAAAAAATTTAAATGCCCTTGTAATTTTTTGCATTTTTTAGGTACTAATTCAATGAATACAAAAGAGGTGGAAAGAAATCAACTGGATTTAGAAAATGAATTTGTCACTCTCATTCAAAGGAATGAAGGGATAATTTATAAGGTCACCGGACTTTACTCAAACACCTTGGAAGAAGAACAAGATCTAAAACAAGAGATCCTGTTGCAAGCTTGGAAATCGTTTTTACGATTTAGAAAAGATGCAAAATTTTCAACTTGGCTTTACAAACTTTCGTTGAATGTTGCCTTAAATCAATTGAAAAAGCAAAAGCAGAAAATCAATACTGATTATGGAATAATTGCAAACGATCAAATGTTTGAAAAGAATTATGATGATAACCACGAATTACTTTTTTATTTGATTAAACAACTCAATGAGGTAGATAGGATGATGATGACACTGTATCTCGAGGGTTATGGTAATCTAGAAATTGCAGAAATTACTGGTATTACTGCCAATAACGTAAATGTAAAAATTCATAGGATCAAGCAAAACATTATTCAACAATTTAAAAAGCTAAATCATGGTTGATCAGAGTTACTCAAATTTTGATTTGAAAAAGGTTTGGCAAGAAATGGCCAAAAAGAAGTTTTTAAATAAAGAAATAGAAAAACAAGAAATTATGGAAGCATTGAGATCAAATTCCCAATCCACGATAGTCAATCTAAAAGCAGGACTTAGAACAAAATTAAATTGGATTATAGGGTTTATGCTCTTCTTTGGAGCAACCGCAGGACTTGATTGGCTAAAGCCAGGCTCAGACCCAGAGCATTTATTCTATTTTGGATTTGCTGGATTGTATTTGGCTGGGTTTTTAATAACCTACAGAAAATATCAAAAAATAGATGTTGATCCAATCGATGAGAATTCAATTCTTTCAAAACTTAAAATGAACAGGCAAGCAATAAAATCCGTTCTTAATATCGAACGAATCTGGGGAATGATCGCCATGCTTTTTGTATTTATTTACAAGGTAAATGATTGGGCAAATAAAACACATGATGATCCCAAACATTTGGCTATAACAGTGAGTATCTTCCTATTATTTATTGTGATCTTGGGCTTCATTGCAGAATTGGCAAATAGAAGACGTTTTGGAAAACAACTCAAAAAACTTGATGAAAACATCATACGCTTGGAAACTTTGAGTTGATATGTAAAACTGAAAATCAAGAAAAAATTTTACTCATTTACCACTTCAGGAAACTGAAGTACAAATCTTTTATTATGCTTTAAGATTTTTCGGGTTTGTTCCAAAGCCCGATTCTTATTAAAAAGAACATTAAAAATATCTTGACGTATCGTTGGACTTTGATAGTAATAGTTGTGATTTCCAAAATCATAACGTTCGTTGTCGTTAAGTAACGAAACATCAACCAAACTTACAATGTCAGAAATCTTATTCATTTGTTCGTCTGAAAAACCAGTTAAACCCAATCGCGGTTTTTCACTTATTTCAGATGAGAATGTCAGGGTTCGATCGGTATTGTGACGATAAACAACGACTTCCCTATTGACCAATGGTAATTTTTCTAAGGCTCCTCCATGCATAAAACATTCTGATTCGATATCCGGTGCAGCCATAATATGCTTATCGATCATAGGTTGATCAAAAGCTTTAAGTAAATGATCGAATACCCCAAGATAAACTCTATTACCCATCGAATGAGTTACAAAAAGAATTCGGGCATCGGGATTTATTTCTTTGGCCATTTTAATGGTTTCCGAAATGATTGATCCATAATAATTGCCAATGTCAATCGCCTTTGGAATACCGGCTAAATAATTATAACCAACATTCCATGTTAGACTTAAATGCATTCCAATGGTGCTGCCTTCTTTATCTACAATCTCTTGTTGAAGAGTCTTATTGTTTAACCTAACAAAATAACTTCGGTACGCACCAAATCCATGAATGTAAAATAAAATGTCTGGCCTATCGGATGGCAATTGCTTTAAGTTGTCTTGGATAAATTTTAATGCCTCCTCTTTAGAATTCTTATTGGATTTAAATTCATCCTTATTAGACTGGATGGTCGCCTCAAAAGAATCATCATAACTAATTTGACCAACATGTAATTCGAAATTTTCTGAATTCTTCCAATCCAGAAAAAGATATGGATTAACTACTTGAGCACTAAGGGTAACAGTGAAAATTAGAAAAGAAACTAAAAACAGGAATCTATGCATATTCTATAAACGGGAAAAACTGCAATAGGTTATCAAGCTTTTAATAATCTATCCGTAAAGTGCACAAAATCTTGTTCGGTGATGATGCCGATTAGTTCTTTATCCTTTACTACTGGTAAACAGCCAATTTTAGATTTCTTCATTAATCTCATGGCTTTGGTTATCGAAGCGTCTTCTGATATCGTTAAAGGATTTTTTATCATTATCTTCCTTACTGTGACCGCTTTTTTCTTTCCTTTCGCCTGAGCAAGTGCACGCATAACGTCTTTTTCGGTTACTAAACCGATCAAATTTCCTTTGGTATTTTCAACCGGCGTGAAACGAATGTTTTTCCAATCCATCAATTTTGCAACCAAGGAAATGATGTCATCTTTTTGCACTGTAAATAAATCAATTTCCATAAAATCAGAAACCTTCAAGCTTTTGGGATCATATCCTTTAAAATCACTTCTTTTGGCCTCTTTCCATCGATGTACAGGAATATTCTTTGCTTGATTTTTTACAATTGAGGCAGTTAAAATAGTAAGCGCTTCATCTACGGTCACCTTTGATTTTAAATCGGTAAATGAACGAAGCTGCCATCTTGCTCCATTCATATGTTTTTTGGCTCTTTGTTCAATGATACCCAGGTACTTATTTATATCTCGTTTATGAACCTTATGTTTTTCGAGGCCTTTTCGTGCGAGTGGTAAAAGCTCTTTTAAAATAAGATCACAGGCCGAAATTTTCTTATTATTAAACCAATTAAAACTGGAATCAATTCCGTACCTCGATGCTTTCAAAAAATTATCCTTTACATCAGCAAATGATAATAATTCTCGTATGTCCTTCACCTTATCAGACATCCCTTCCATCACACCTACCCAAAAACAAGCATTGGCAGTTTCGTCTACAATTGTTGGACCGGAAGGAATAACCCGGTTTTCAATTCTTAGGTGTGGTTTTCCATTGGCACTAATGCCATAACAAGGCCGATTCCATCTATAGACTGTAGAATTGTGAACCTGTAAAGATCTTAGCTTTGGTACTTTATTGGTTTTGATTTTCTTTAAAGAATCTTCTTTTACATCTGCACTTATCAAAACTCTAAATCTCGCAATATCCTCTTTATAAATATCTAATACGGAATCATGAATCCAGTCATTTCCAAAATTTACTCTAGGACTACGCACCCTCATATGATCATGAGTCGTTCGTGTATCTATCGACTGTTGAAACATCGCAATGCGTGACTCATGCCAAAGTCTTCTTCCAAACACCAATGGAGAATTGGCAGAGATTGCCATAATTGGTGCTGCGAGTGCCTGAGAAATATTATACTTATGCACAAAGTCATCTTGTGCAACCTGCAAGTGTACCTGAAAGCTGGTATTACAAGCTTCCATCAAAGGACTATCGTGTTTAACACACAATTCATCAATTCCGAATAATTTTAGCTGGTAATCATCACCAATCAATTGGCTATTAATCGAATTTATCAAAGCAGCGTATCTTTTCTTGGGTGTTAGATTTTCAAGTCCCAAGTCATATTTTTTTAGGGTGGGTAAAATCCCAGTTAGAACATATTCTATATCTAGTTTATCTAATTTGCTCTGAATAGTTTTTAACTTATAAACATTCTCTTTTTCCATTTCAGAAAAACAATCCGTCTCCAACTTTAAAGGAGTCATGGTGGTCTCAATGTTGAATTTTGCGATTTCGGTTTCTGCCCAAGGAAATTTTTCAAGTAATTTAAGGGCTTTCATGGCATAGGGTGCTGCCCTCTTGTTATCCTTGTGGACCAATACCATTTCTTGTTCTGCTCCGATTCTAGTGATGTCATTTTCAAACCAATTGTTTTTTAACATAAACTCCATTGCCTCCATATCCTTAAGAAGATTTTTGACAAATGCATTCATTTCGTTTTTATCCGTAAGAATAGATACACGCTGCTCGCCCATGACTTATAATTTATTCGCTTAAGATAATGATTGAAGACAAAACAAAGTAGAACCATAAGCGTTTTGTTATTGTAAATTTGCTTCATGAAAAGATTGTTTGTTTTATGTACTTGCTTAATTTTTTTGTTAGGTTGTCAAGACAATAGAACAAGGCTGTTTGAAATGCAATTTGATGCAGATTTTCAAGTACCTGGAAGCCTCAATAACATCGAAACATTTTACTTTCCTATTCAAAATGTTTCTACTTTTTATGATGTGCAGGCTGGGGCGTTAAGTAGTGATGATATTGGTGCCATTAATTCTTTTAGATGTACCTTAAGTCCAATCTTTGCAGCTATTGATTATTCATTTATTCAAAATATTTCTGTGACTGCGATTGATCCAAGCAATTCTAATAATCGACAGGAACTTTTCTATTTAGATCCAAACCCATTAGATAATACAGGAAATTTAGAACTATTTGGAAGCCTCGGCAATCACAAAAGTTTTCTCACTAAGGATCTCATTCATTTAGAAATCAGAATCCAATTCAGGTATTCGACTCCGATGACTTTTGACAATCGTTTAACTATGACCTTCCAAGCCTTTGACGAAGAATAGAGGTTTAATTTTATTCATGTTGGCATTGAGTAATTTCTTCCACATCGTGGACGCTATGATGATTATGCCATTGGGCGATGTCTTCATAAAAGAATTTGATATTTCTGCAGCACAGTTTTCTTTCCTGGTTTCTTCCTATTCTTTGGCAGCTTTTTTTTCCAACCTTATTGGAATATTTTTCCTTGACACTTTTGACCGCAAAAAAGCCTTATTATTTATTTATACAGGTTTTGCTTTAGGAACATTTTTGTGCTCTTTTGCCAACAGCTATGAGGTACTTCTTTCTCTTCGCTTTTTAACAGGAATGTTTGGAGGAATGATCGGCGCAATGGTCCTATCAATCTTAAGCGACTTATATCCTTTTAAAGAACGAGGGAGAGCAATGGGAATTCTAATGGGCGCATTTTCTGCGGCCTCAGCTTTGGGAGTACCATTTGCAATTATTTTAGCAGCTAAAGGTGATTGGCATATGCCATTTTTGATTTTAGGAATTTGCTGTTTGATAACCGCCATAAGTATCTACTTTATCCTTCCAAAGATGACTGAGCATTTTAAAGAGCTAGATAGTGATAGAAGCCCCGCAAGAATAATCAATTCAGTAGTTAAAGACAAAAATCAAGTCAATGCTTTGCTTTCTGGTTTTGTGATCGTTCTCGCGCATTTTATGATTATACCTTTTATCTCGCCATATCTGGTTAAAAATGTTGGTTTGAGTCAAATGGAAATAAGTTATCAATTCTTTTTCGGAGGATTAGCCACTGTTATTAGTTCTCCTATAATCGGTAGATTGGTGGACACACACGGAGTAATGAAAGTTTTTATTACCACCATGATTATTTCATTTATTCCTACTATACTTATCACCAACTTGAGCTATGTGCCAGTAGCTTTGGCAATTTGTTATACCACACTATTTTTCATTTTTGCAACAGGTCGAATGATCGCGCCAAACACGATTATCACAGCAGCTGCTAGTCAACAAAATCGAGGAAGTTTTATGAGTTTTAAATCAGCGCTGCAACAACTAGCCGTTGCAGTTTCGGCATTAATCAGTGGACAAATCGTCTTTATAAATAACGACAACCTCTATGAGAATTACCACATCGTAGGATATCTTGCCATCATCCTAGGATTGGTCAGTCTTTATCTTGTAAACAGAATAAAAGTTGCTAAGGGAAATTGAGTCAAAAATTTTTACATATCCTTAATGGAGATTCCCTCGTGACAGGCTTTAAATCTTCGTTTCCTGAAGCAAATTATTTGGTGTGGATAGAGGCGTTTTGCCAAGGTCCCTTAGATTTTAAAATCGTTGATGATAGTTTTAAAAAAAGAAGAATCGACTTTTTGACTTCTTGCCTTTCGGCGAATGTAGATACCCATCTAATCGATGAGTTAGCCAAAACTAAACTTGAACATTTTGATGAAGTCGTCCTGTGGTTCGAATATGATCTTTTTTGCCAAGTCAACATGATGACTGCAATTGCTTGGATTATACACGAAGGGCTAGATTTAAAAGTTAGCTTATTGAACATTGATGAATATCAAGGAAAAAGACAGGTTGGCTTAACTCAAATCAAAACAAAAAATTATTCAAAA
>JAHDHU010000060.1 GCA_020631135.1 Saprospiraceae bacterium
TTCAAAATCCTGTGCTTTCGGGCGTGCGGGTTCGATTCCCGCCTTCGGTACAAATCCCTGACGTTACAGTTGGGGATTTTTTTTTGAGGTATGATGAAAAAAGAGGGACGAGAAGCCAGTACCGATTGAAAGAAATGAACATCGGTAAGTCCCTCCTTGGGTAAATAGCATACTTTGCTTTGATCTAAGCTTTTGAGGTATTTGTTCAGTACTGACTTTTGGAAAAGAGGAATAGTTAGTTCTTTGTAAAGGTGTATGGATGCTAAAATAAGATTCTTGTCTTAATTAGGTGCACTTAGCTTTTTTCTAAGATAAAATTGCTTATTGAAAATTCTGTAGTTGTAAATAATTTTCCGATCAGAATAGGTTGAAACTTTAGCAACAAATCGAGTTCTTTGAAGGTCAATAATTTATATAAATAACCTTAACATATATGCGCCATTCATTATTTGTCGTACTCAATACCAAAAATAATTATTACCGTACAAATATGTTTTTAGTAATTAAATTAATATTGTAAACATGACCCTTCTGGTCAAATCCCTTAATGTTTACCAAAGTTTATATTCAAACTTATTAGGATTACACCTAGCTATAACAAGCTGATTATTATCAGTTATTCAAGGAGTATTTCATATTTAATCAATTTAAAATGATTACACTTTGAAATTACTTGGTATTAGTAATTATGGATAATCCAATTATTGCTCTAATTCGATTTGGGAAAAGCTGCTCAAGAATTATTTCCGAAACATGCGTTAAATATGGAAGTAAGAATCATAAAAACCGATACTATGTTTTCATTTTACATTTCAAATAAAAAGTTATCAAACTTTTTATTCATTCTAGTACTGTTCTCTTTATCCATTGACGTTTTTGGTCAAGAATGTCCAAACCCTTGCAATAATTCAATTTTGATTCCAAACAATGATTTTGAACAATTTGACGTTGATTGTCTTGAAAGTTCCGAATGTCAAAATAGTTTGATTGATTTAATTTACGGTGATGGAATGGGAGGTTTTTTTTGCGATTGTATCGATGAATGGGATGATTTTGGTAGAACGCCAGATTTTTTTTCACCAGACATTTATCCCAATTATCCTGCATTTGAACAACTATCAAATCTAATTACTTCAGGAGTTGCTGGCTTAAGAGATGGGACTGAAGGTATCAGAGTTTCCAATATCAATATCCCATCTGCACCTAACATCAACTTAAACGTTACACTGGATATAGGTGGTTTCTTCACGGATAATAATTGGGAATCAATACTTGAAATTCCTTCTCCATCACAGACGTTTATTCAAGTGGAAAGTGAACACTTAACTTGGGGTGAGTTAGAAATTGATGATAGCTATAACATTCTAAATGGAATGAAAACTATTTGTCTACAAATTACAGACAGTCCATTCTTTCAAGAAATAAAGCATGATAAAACTTTAACAATTTCTAATTGGGGATCATCAGGGAACAATTGGATATTAGTAGATAACATTTCGATGAATTGTGAAATTAGCAATGCAAACCTTGAAATTAACAATTGGAAAATTGGTCATTTAAAACAAGATTTTAAACTTACTGAAATAAACTCAGAATTATATACCACAAATGTTGAGTCTATTCTGTGGAATTTTGATGATGGAAAAAGTAGTGAAGAATTGAACCCAACACACATATATGAAATGCCTGGATTATACACAGTAACGGCCTATATTACCGACGAGAGTGGTTGTTGCACGACCATTACTAAGGAAGTTGAAGCTACGGAAGGTTGTGGGACACATACTTTAACTGGAATCAATCAAGTTGATGACTTGGAAGTATTACTTGGTGTAAGTTCTGGTGATTTTTTGGATGCTTCTGCGACAGTGGAAATTGATGGAACCTTGGAAATAGATAAAAACGTAACCTTTGGATCAAATTTAAATTTCCTTTTGACACCTAACTCATCAATTGTGGTAAAGCCCAATATGCAGATGTTAAAAAGAGGGGGGTTTATCGGACCTTGTAGTGATTATCAATTCCAAGGAATTATTGTCGAAGAAGATGGAGTTATAAGCCTACGTCATACAAAAATATGGGGTGCCAATGTGGCAGTTTTACTAGAACCAAATGCAAGAATTTGGAGCTTGTATTCTGAAATTGACGATTGTAACGTCGGTATCTTTTTCAAAGGGGAAGCAAAAATTGATTACTATACACAAAACAGAATTTCTAATTGCCAAATAGGCCTTTTTGCTTACGATACGCATGAATTGATTATTGGCGATGCACCTTCAGGGTGGGGGAACTCATTTGATGATTGCGATACAGGAATATTCTTTAGAGATACAGGCGGAAAGATATCACAATGCCATTTTAATCGTTGTAAAACAGGAATTGTCTTGAATCGAAGTCCTCAACTGGAATCGACTTTAACTGGCAATATTATTGACGCTACTGATTTTGGCATAAAAATAATTGATCATTATTCGAATGTTTGGGTCGGGGGAAATCTAATAAGAAATATTTCCGGTCCACCAGTAAAAACAGGAATCTATGTCGAGCGAAGTGCAATAAACACGAGCAACGCTCAAGGCTACGTAGTAGCCTCAGAATATGGATTCAAAGGAATTAATCCGCTATGGTTCAATATTCATGAAGAAGATATAGAAATGGAAGGAGATGGTACTGGAATATTTCTAAGAAATCCATCGGGTAATGCATTTATAAACAATAATATTTTTTGGGGATCAATGAAAACGGGTGTTCATTGTATTTCGTGTGACGAATCAAACATAATTAATAATGATATTACCAATGGAGGTACGGATCACTCAATAGTCCTAGAAGGAGGTTCAGGAGCAACAATAGCCAATAACCATGTCGGATTTGGAGCTGAGGGAGCATGGAAAGGAATTGCTCTTTATGGACACAACGGGGGAGAAATTAGTAATAACAAAATAAGTGCAATTTGGAATGGTTTATTAATCAACGATTTAAGCGACAACCAATTTATAGGATGTAATCAATTTGTGTATGGCAAGACTGATATACATAGCAGGTCCATTCTAGGCATTCAACCTTTCCACCTTAATCGATTCTATCAAGCTAATTCTAAAGCTACAGTCGAAAATTTGACTTTTTTTGAAATAAATCAATCAAGATTTGAAGTGGAAGACGAATTCTCCTACCATTTACCGGCACAGTTCACTCCTGGTTTTTTTGAGGTAAAAAATGATCCAAGCCCTTTTCCCTCGGCGTGTCAGGTAACAACTTTCAGTCCTCCTAACCCGGATGATCAAAAGTTTTGGTGTTGGTACTTGCAACACATAAAAGAAGAATTGTATGAAGACCCACAAAGTGCATGGGTTAAACGCTATAAGGCATTAAAATTAAATAAGCTTAAAGATCAAGAGCTAATTTTAGCAGATTGTATACCATTTGATGAACAATATTGTCATCTGGAAGATTTTATTTCAATAGAATTTGAAATAGATAATATTTTGCAGTATGGCGAAAATCAAGAAGGTAATTTTGAAGAAAAAAGTGCTGAAATGATTGATATTGAAATAGAGGAACAAATTGGCAACTTGGAATCTCTAGATTGTCAAAATGAGATGCTCCTTCTTTACCGAGATATTTATCTCATATATCTCAAAGATATGATAAGGAGCGAATTGAGCGTCTCAGAAATTTCTCAAGTAAACGAAACTGCAGAATTATGTAGTCACATATATGGTGATGTTGTCTATTGGGCTAGAGGCATTCTAGATCATAGAGGAGAATCTAGATTATTCGATGAAGAAAATTGTAATTATATTGGGCATGTTGAATCTAGAACTAATGATGATTTGACTAGAAGTGATATAACTGCATTTCCAAATCCAACCAAATCTTTTGTAACTTTCGAAAACAAGACAGAATACGATTTTTTAGATATAAAAATTGCAGACTCTGTAGGTAAAATACATAGTGTTCCAAATAAATTAAAAGACCATTTGGTTATAGATTTTGCATCTTTTGGATCAGGCATTTATTTCGTTACCTTATCACATCCTTCGGGATACAATTCTGTGAAAAGAATCTTTGTTAGTAAATAAGATTAAAATGAACAAAACAAGCAATCATATTGAGGGTAAATCACTTTTGATCTTCATTTGGCTGCTTATATATTCATTGGCTCATGCTCAAGACAAACGTGATTACCAATGGTTTTTAGGGAAAGATCAAATTTCAGGTCCTGAAATTAGAGCTCTAAAATTTGATTTTAATAATAAGCCATTTGTTCCAGGAATCAGAGATTCAGGATTGAATTTTGATCAAAACAATGTTTCTATTTGTGATAAAAATGGAGAACTCTTGTTTTATTCTAATGGTTGTGCTGTGGCAAACCGCAATCATGAAGTCATGATAAATGGAGATAGTATAAACGCGGGTGAATTTTTTGAAACGCTTTGGCTAGGGGATTGTGCCAATGGTTATCCAGGACGTCAAGACATGTTAATTCTTCAAGATCCGGCAACAGAAAGTGGTTATTACCTAATTCATAAACGACTGGACAAGCATCTGGATGGTGGATACCATCCTTTAAGCCTTTCGTATAGCTATATAAATCTTTCGTTGGATGGAGGACTAGGTGCTGTTACAGAAAAGAATGTTGACTTTTATACCATTGATAGGTTTCTTTGGTTTTATCTAACAGCAATAAATCACTCCAATGGTGAAGATTGGTGGATCATTAATCCTGGTTTTGACAGTAGATTTTATGTATTCAAATTAGATGATAATGGCTTAAATCTCCATAGTATTCAAGATGCTTTTCATGAATTTCATCCAAACAATGCTTCTGCTGCTGGAGATCTTAAATTTTCGCCCAATGGAGATTGGCTTGCTTATTTCAATCATACAGATGGCCTACTTCTTTATGAATTTGATAGAAATAATGGAATTATAGGCAATGTTAAAAAGTTACCAATCCCAATTACTGATCAAGCAAGTTTCGCTACTTGTGAATGGAGTCCAAATTCAGAATTTGTTTATTTGGCAACCAGTGATTCTCTTTGGCAAGTAGAAATTGCTTACGACAATCTTGAAGATGGTAAAGTTTTTATTGCCGAACATAATGGAATTACAGATCCTTTTTCCACTCAATTTTTTATGAGCACATTAGGGCCAGATTGTAGAATTTATATCCGACCAGGAAGTAGTAGCTATTCTTTTCATGTCATCCATAATCCCAACGAAAAAGGGGTCGCTTGTGATTTAGTACAACAGGGCATCCAATTACCTGAGGTATCGGCGGTTGGAAGTTTTCCTAATTTCCCAAGATTTAGAGTAGATGAAGAAGAAAAATGTGATCCCACTATCCTCAGTGTTTTAGGGGAAGAAGTTTTTTGGAGAAGAGATTTAAAGGTATATCCGAATCCAGCAACCTCAATTACAACGGTTGAGGTTCCAGTTGATTGCAGAGGAGATATATTTATTGTTAATATGAAAGGTCAAATAGTTTTGCATCAGAAAGATCTGAAGGGTAAAAAAATCTTAGATATTTCGAACTTAAATTCAGGGGTCTATTCTGTGGAATTTGTACCTACAAGAAATGTAGAACGAATTGTTTACACAGGTCGTTTGGTTATTGTTAACTAGTTACTTATTAAATGAAGTAGTATGTTTTCTAGAGTATAATTATTATATTTCTTCCCCTATTTGTCCCCTTATAAGACATAATTCATTGATAGTCAATATATATAATGTACCCGCCTTCGGTACTCAAAGACCTCGACAAATGTCGGGGTCTTTTTTTTTTCACTGTTTAGTTTGAATTCTTTCTCAAACAAACATTAATAAATTAAATACTTTTGTCCGTTTCAAATGAAATCAATTTGGTTTCACACATTATCTCGAAAGCATTCGTTTGATTAATACGAAAAACGCTTGCTTAAATTTCCTGCAAATGAGAAAACCATTTCTTTTTTTCTTTTTCATTCTTCTAACTAATCTACTTTTTGGTCAACGTGGCAATGTAGTTAGCATCGAAAGCTCCAACCAGGGACAAGCACTCATTGTTGATGGAAAGAAATTTATGATTAATGGAATGAATTGGGATTACATTCCTATAGGAACTGATGCAATAACTTCGCAGTTTTGGAAAAAATCAGATGATATAATTAAAGCAGCTTTAGATGCAGAAATGTTGCTCCTCAGAAATATGGGTGTTAATACCATAAGGCAATACAGCGGAGTGCCAGCAAAATGGATTGAATACATTTATGAGCAATATGGAATTTATACGATTTTAAATCATTCCTTCGGAAGATATGGATTGACTCTAAACGGTTCATGGAAGCCCATCACAGAGTATGATGATCCTAAAATCAGAAAAATTTTATTAGAAGAGATTACTGCACTCACAGAGGATTACAAAAATACACCAGGCCTATTGATGTATCTTCTTGGAAATGAAAACAACTATGGCTTGTTTTGGCAAGGAGCAGAAACAGAAAACTTTCCTGATGAAGAAGAACTGAGAAATTACATCGGAGAAAATAGAGCAAGACCGATGTATTATCTGATGAACGAAGCTTCTAAAAAAATTAAATCCATCGATTCCAATGCTCCGGTTGCCATTTGTAATGGAGATGCTTTATTCATCGATATCATCGCGGAAGAATGCTCTGATGTTGACATTTTCGGAACTAATGTTTATAGAGGCGCGTCCTTTAGGGACCTTTTTCAAGTTGTAAAGGATAAGCTCAATAAACCAATTTTGTTTACAGAATTTGGAGCAGATGCCTTCAACGCGATCTCTAAACAAGAAGACCAAGCTGCGCAGGCTTATTATATGGTAGAAAATTGGAGAGAGATTTATGAAAACGCCGCGGGTCTGGGATCAGTGGGTAATTCCATAGGAGGTTGTACTTTCCAATTTAGTGATGGTTGGTGGAAAAATGGATTTGACGATCGAGAAAATTCCGAATTTCATGACGATAATGCTTCTTGGTCAAATGGAGGTTATTTAAAAGATTACAAGGAAGGTCAGAATAACATGAATGAAGAATGGTTTGGAATATGTGCCAAGGGTCAAACTGATCCACGAGGATTGTATACACTTTATCCAAGAGCTGCATATTACGCCCTAAAAGACGTTCATTCTCTAAATCCTTATGAAAATGGTACAAGTGTAACGAGTATCCGAAATTACTTTTCGAATATTGCAATTATGGATGCTGTTCTTAAAGCGAGAGGCGATAAAGCAGCGTTGGAGTCATCTAAGAAAATTAGAGTCAGCTCATTTAGGGCAGATTTGTCAACTTTTAATACTGGTGGAAGACTCCTAACTACTCCTACTGAACCTGATGTAAACAGCGCAAATTTTCCTGACCAAACTGGTTTTGATCATATGCAGTCAATGTTTTTAGGTGTGGAGGCCAATCCTACTTCAAATTTTCGCGCAAACATGACTTTCAATATTCTAGGCAATGTTGCGAAAAACCCAATCGACGAAATTTTTTATGAAAATGTGGTAAGATCTCAAGGCAACGAAAGAACAGATGGAAATATGCGAATTTATAACGCTGATGTAGATTGGCGTGGAAAGCTTTTTGATCTAAAAGGTTTTTATAGGACTGGTCATTTTCATTGGCAATATGAAGGGGATTTCTTTGGATTGTATCCGGAAGCCAATTATGGACCTAATCTTGATACCTATAATGGAGAAATTTCTGGACTTGAATTTGAAGGAAAAAAACAATTTGATGGTCTAAAGTTGGCTTTCGGTCCACAACTTTGGTGGGGTGCCAATCCAGCAATTTTAGTTAAATATTCTAAAGAAATTGCCAATTTCAATGTTACTGGTATTTACCATGATGACATAGATAATGCAGACCTAGCTGTAAGTTCTATAGCTGTACCTATACCAAAGACTAGAAGAGCAAGTCTTCATGTTGCGGGAAAATTTGGCCAATTGACAGTTGATTTGGGAGGAATCTGGGGAGGTCAACCTCTAAATGGGAGAGAATTTCAGTTGACGCAAGAAGAGGATGGTGGACTTGCTGTGTATGTTGATAAAATCCAACCAACTGATAACTGGGGTGCCAAAGGAAAGATTCAATATTCAGTAGGTCCAATCAATTGGTATGCACAAGGATCTGTTATGGGTCTAGTGGCCAATGGGAGCGCTGACAGAACTTTAACCTATACCGGCTGGAGATTAAAAGATACTGGAAGTGGTAATCAGACAAATCTATTGTCGGGTTTTACCCTAGGTCTTGGAAATCTTCAAATTGCTCCAAACTTTCTTTGGCAAAAGCCAATAGTCGGACCGATGACCAATGACCTCAGTGGTCCAGGTAGATTACGCAATATTCAAGATGATCCGTTTTCAGTTCGTGCAAATAGAGAAACCATCGCCGGAGAAATATTGTTGACTTTCGATCCAACACCCGGTACATGGATGTATCAATGGGACAATGATCGAAATGAAGATGCCAAAATTGCCGTAAGTGCAGGCTTTGTTTATCGTCATCATCCTACAGCTCAAGACGCTGCGATAGGATTTTTAAACAATCGGACATCATTTGCATTTCCTCAATCTGCCCCTGCAGAGGATCTTTGGGAAAGTAATATCAGAATTGTTTCTAAGCTCAATAATAATCTTGGTATGATCGCTAATTTTTTAATCGGTACGGCTCAGGCCAATGGAGATAGCGATCGAAAAATTAATAGGTATGCGATGGATCTAAGGGCGATATACAAAAAGATTAAAGTAAACGGACAGGTCAAAGTCAATGATTGGGGTCCATTTGACTATCATAGAGATTTTAACTTAACTTATCCATTACAATTGCATTTAGATATTTCAACTAGTCTTGGAAAACAAAATTGGTTTGTATTGCCTAATACGCAATTTGGAATAGCGACAAAATGGAGATCCTTAGATGAATTTTCGCCAAGATATTTGCCTAATGATCCTGATTTTATTCAAGAGGCTGGGACAGTAATAAACAATGGATCTGAATGGGAAATAAAAACATATTTAAACATAAGTATTGGAAACTAAGAACATGAAAATGAATTATTTATCCTTCTTAAAACTTACTTGCTTATCAATCTTAATCTTTTCGATTTGCTCGTGCGAACGAGAGCTTTCGGATGACGCAGAATTGGCAGGTTTTTCCAAAAATGGAGAGGTTTTTATTGATGACTTTACGCCTGGACTCGAATACCTTCCTTTCCAAGGATCTTTATTAGACGGTTTCATGGTTGACTCAGAAACAGTCCAAAGCGGAAGCGCCTCAATGCAATTTGTCGTCCCCAATGTTGGAGACCCTAATGGAACATATTCTGGAGCGATATTTCGAGACCTTTCTGGTAGAGATCTTTCTGAATTTGATGCATTGACTTTTTACGTAAGAGCAAGTAAATCCGCAACACTAAACGAAGTTGGTTTTGGCTTAGATTTTTTGGAAGATGCTTATTCCGTAAGTGTAAACGGACTTGATGTATCAACCTCTTGGAAGCAATATACTGTGGCCATTCCAGACCCCTCTAAACTCACTGCCGAATCAGGACTTTTCTGGTATGCTGAGGGCCCAGAAGATGGAGAAGGGTATACACTTTGGTTTGATCAAATCGAATTTGTGTCCAACGAAAATATTTCTCAACCTAGACCAGCAATACAAAACGGAGACAATATTACTATTTCTTCTTTCGTAGATGTCAACACCGAAATTACGGGCTTAACACAAACATGGCGATTAGAAAATGGACAAGATCAAACAGTAAATACAAGCCCAGCTTATTTTAGCTTTAGTTCTTCCAATCCATCGGTTGCTACTGTTGATGAAAATGGTGTAATCAACGCAGTAGGTGAAGGCACTGCAGTTATATCTGCAACACTTGGTTCAGAAACGGCTGATGGCAGCGTGACCATTGATGTTGCTGGCGCCTTTGTAGGTGCCCCGAATCCAACCTTGGATGCTTCTCAGGTCATCTCTATCTTTTCGGATAGTTATTCTAATGTTCCGGTTGATTATTACAATGGATATTGGCAACCTTTTCAAACCACTACTGGTGGTCAAACAAGCTTTGACGATGATAATGTTTTAGCTTATTCGGAATTAAATTTTGTTGGAATTCAGTTTATTGAAAATGGACCGACAATAAATGCTTCTCAAATGACTCATGTTCATTTGGATATTCAAGTAAAAGAACCTGTCCAAGCAGGAGATTTTTTAACTGTCAGATTTATAGATGCCGGTCCTGACAATACTTTGGGTACTGGAGACGAAACAGAAGGTCAATTTATCATTGATGACTTAAACGAATTAGTTGAAGATCAATGGATTAGTATCGATCGCACTTTGGCAGAAATGAATTTATTTGGACCAAGTAATTTGGCACAATTAATTTTTGTAACTGACGGTACCGTCAGTGAGATTTTTATGGACAATATTTATTTGTATCAGGGTGGTCCAGTGATGGGAAATTCTCCAGAAGTAGCTGCGCCAACACCAACGCAGCCTGCAGCAGATGTTTTATCGATTTATAGCGATGCGTATAGCAACATTGGTTCAAACCTCAACCCGGATTGGGGTCAATCTACCCAGTTTTCAGAAATTCAAATTGATGGAAACAATACAATAGTTTATGGGGGTTTAAATTATCAAGGATTGGAGCTTGGAAGTGCACAAAATGTTACGGATAAAGATTTCTTGCATATAGATTTCTGGTCGGCGAATTCCTCCTCTTTTAATGTTTTTCTTATAAGTCCGGGTCCTTTGGAAACAGGTTTGGCTCAAAATGTTCCGACCAGTGGATGGCAGAGCATGGATATTCCTTTGAGCAGTTTTAGTGATGTTGATCTGAGTGAAGTATTCCAAATGAAGTTTGACGGAAATGGAACAATTTACGTGGACAATATTTATTTCTACTAGATAAGTAATATGATTATGAAGAAGTTTTATTTAGGATTTGCAAGCATTTTATTTTTCATCTTTGCAACGATTTTTTTAACAAATTGTACACCAGATAATACAAACAATCTAGATGTAATCCTTTTTAACGAAGAATTTAATGGAACTGGTTCCATAGATGAAAGTATATGGAATTTTGATCTGGGTACTGGAAATAATGGTTGGGGAAATAACGAATTACAATTCTATACAGATAGATCTGAAAATATATTTGTCGAAAACGGATATTTAAATATTGTTGCACGGCAAGAAAGCTTTAATGGAAGGGCTTACACTTCTGCACGAATCAATACGAAAGCTAAATTCGAACAAGAAAGAGGGATTTTTGAAGCTAGAATTAAACTACCGGCAGGTCAAGGTATTTGGCCTGCATTTTGGTTGTTGGGAGCTGACATTTCAGAAGTCGGGTGGCCAAATTGTGGCGAAATCGACATCATGGAATATAGAGGTCAAGAACCAAATAAAATAGCCGGCACAGTACATGGTCCAGGATATTCGGCTGCACAATCTGTAGGTGATACATTTGTCCTTCCAGATGGACGATTTGATGAAGATTTTCATGTCTTTAAAATGGAGTGGGGCATAAATAACCTCTCATTTTATGTTGATGATGTATTATATAATCAAATAAACCCTGCCAATGTACCCGGCCTGTGGGTTTTTGATGATCCATTCTTTATTATTCTCAATATGGCAGTTGGTGGAGATTATGTTGGATCACCAAATAACAGCACCGTTTTTCCTCAAACCATGCAAATAGACTATATCCGAGTATACGGAAATTAAAAAAAAGTAGACAAAACTCTTCGAACTTCTTGTAGACTCTGAACTCGTAGAATAAGTTCTCCGAACTAATGGTCTAAATTCTAGCGGCGCATTCATTAAACTTAGTGGAGAGAAAAGCGTAGATGCGTTCCGATGCTTGTCATCGGAATAAAGCACGAAGCATGAGAACAAATGTTCCTACGTAGAAGGAAAGTCCTTAAAATGAGCCTAGATTTTTTTTCTTCGTTTTTTCATCGATGGAAAAAATGAAGGGCGAGATCACGCAAGACATAGATCACCTAACCTCATCTCGACACTAAATTAATATACAAAGTTCTCCTGACCTCTTGTCGAAGCTTGGCAGAAAAGCTCCCACCTCTTATCAAACAGAGCGAGCACAACAAACCTTTTGTCTTTTTCAAACTAAATGCTTAGCTTTAAAATATTGCCAACTGGAATTGATGAGATACCTGACTAGCCTTTGTTTTTACCTGCTTTTCATAAATTATAATTGGGGACAAGTAACCATTGCAGATGCGCTGCCAGGTTGTATTACCGTCGCAAATCAAGAAGGCATGGGTTGTGGTGGAGGATCTACTTCCTTTGGTATAAATGGTGCAGGTGTTTTCGAGGCCACTAATGTTGATGGCATTACTTGTTGTGCCGCTGGAGGAGACTTCGAAGCTTACTTCGAATTTGAAACCATCAACCTCGCTTGTGTCAATACCTTTACAATAAATTTAGATTATTCCGCATTTGGCGGTCCTTTCGAAGATGATTCACCAGGAGCTCCTGTCTTTGGATGTCAAGGTGCCAACCCTCCCGACAATAGTCATGACCAAATGGTTTTTACATATAGCATTGATGGGGGTCCAGAGGTTCAAGATTTATATGTGCACGGAACCAGTGTAGCGGATTTTACAGGAACCTGGGTTGCTGCCGGCCTAACAGGAACCTCCACATTGGACATCAAAGTTTACATGTCAAACAAAGCTTCTAACGAATCTTTCTTTTTCCAAAACTTGGATGTTGTTGCCACACCTGCATTTAGCGCCGGCCCAAACCTATCTTCTTGTAATAACGTAGTAACCTTAAATGGTTCTGGTAGTGGCGGAACTTGGTCTGGAGGATCTGGTACCTTTGGCGACATCAATGATCCCGGCACAACTTATACGCCAGCTCCATCTGAGTTTGGCCAAACCATCACTTTGACCTACACCTGCGCTTCTGCCACTGGTGCTTGTATGCCAGTTTCGGATGAAATGATGTTGACACTTTTTTCAGGGCCGACGATTAGTTGGGTAAATACTATGGAATCATTTTGTGAAAATGACTGTGTCAATATTCCTTACGTCATCACTGGTGGAACCGGACCTTACACGATTAGTTTTCAAGGCACAGTACAATTAATAGGTATTTTGGACATCAATGCAGATTGCACTTTCACTACTTCTGGTTCTGGTGTAATTGAAATTTGTCTGACACACAATCCAATTACGATTATCCCACCATCTGCTGGATATAATTGTAATAACGCTACAAACACACTTGAGTTGCCGACAAATTTATTAGATTGGATTAGTCCAAATTCAGGTCCTCTCGAGTTTACAAGTATAACAGATAGTGGTGGATGCGCTGGCACCTATGTTGGGCCAGATGTTGTAGTTACCTATTTAGACAATTGTGATCCATTTTGCACTTCTATACAGCCTTGCGATGATGGTGATCCATGTACAGAAAATGATATGGCTACAATAGGTGGAGATGGTGTCGAGGAATGTGTTCCTTGTATGGGGACTCCTGTTTCAGATTGTACGCTACCTTCTATAATGGCTCCATGTAATGACAATGACCCTTGTACAGAAAATGACATGATCGAGCTTGATCCGTGCAACTTAGCCATCGAATGTGTGCCTTGTCAAGGTACACCGATTGTTGCTTGCGCCAATACTCTATTGCAACCTTGTGATGATGGTGATGATTGCACAGAAAACGACATGGAAGAAGTAGATTCTTGCGACGTTACCAATGTCTGTGTACCATGTACTGGGACGCCAGTTGCAGATTGTACTTTGCCCCCAGTTGATATGCCCTGTGATGATGGAGATCCATGTACTGAAAATGATATGCAACCGACCGATCCTTGCAATAGCTCAGTAACTTGTGGTCCTTGTCAAGGAACGATTGTCGCCTCCTGTTTAAATACGATAATGCAGCCTTGCGATGATGGAGATGATTGTACCGAAAACGATATGGTAGAAGTTGATGCCTGTGATCAGTCAGTTACATGTGTCCCCTGTGGAGGCACGCCAATAGACTGTAATTCCCCAGGAGCAACAACTTTTATAGCCTGCGATGATGGTGATCCCAATACCGAAAATGATCTCCAAGAAGTCTTGGATTGTGACAATAACGTTATATGCGGTCCTTGTATGGGCACACCAACAGATTGTGATAATAATTCGACGACGGTTGAATCTTGTGACGATATGAATCCATGTACAATCAATGATGAGCAAACCGTATTGGATAGTGATGGTACCATATGTGAACCCTGTATGGGTGAGCCATTGGATTGTAATAATGGTGCCACTACGACCTCACCTTGTGATGATGGAGATCCCAATACCATCAACGACATGATCACGACCTTAGATTGTGATGGTTCGATCTGTGAACCTTGTATGGGTGAGCAAACGGATTGTGATAACAATTCGACAACGGTTGAATCTTGTGACGATATGAATCCTTGTACCATCAACGATGAACAAACGGTATTGGATAGCGATGGTTCGATCTGTGAACCTTGTATGGGTGATCCAATAGATTGTAATAATGGTGCCACTACGACTATGCCATGTGATGACGGAGATCCCAATACCATAGACGATATGGTGACTACTTTAGATTGTGATGGTTCTGTTTGTGTGCCTTGTATGGGTACCGAAACAGATTGCGATAATAATTCGACAACAGTCGAAAGTTGTGATGACATGAATCCATGTACAATAAATGATGAACAAACCATCTTAGATAGTGACGGTTCGATTTGTGAGCCTTGCATGGGTGATCCTATAGATTGTATGACTGGTGCTACCACTACTTTGCCCTGTGATGATGGTGATCCTACCACGATAAATGATATGGTCACGACTTTAGATTGTGACGGTTCTGTGTGTGTTCCTTGTGAAGGTGTTTCTACAGATTGTATGACAGGAGCGACGATGGTAATAAGTTGTGATGACGGCAATCCATGTACCATCAATGATGAGCAAACTGTTTTAACTTCTGATCCAACGGTGATTTGTGAGCCATGTATCGGAGTTGATGTTCCTTGTGCGCAAGATGCGCAATGTGAGCAAACAGTGCCCTGCGATGATATGGATCCTTGTACTGAAAATGATGTCCGTGTGATTCTTTTGTCCGATGGATCGGAATGTATGCCTTGTGCCGGTACAACCGTGGATTGTGACAATGGTCAAACCACGACTATGCCTTGTGATGACATGGATCCAACTACTGAAAACGATATGGTGACTACCTTAGATTGTAATGGTTCGGTTTGTGAACCCTGTCAGGGTACACCAATTCCTTGTAATTTGCTTGTGGTGACTCAACAAGTTTCTTGCAATGATTTCGGTACGCCCAATGACCCCACAGATGATATTTTTAGTGTCACATTACAAGTTACCAATGGATCTCTTAATGGTCAATATACCGTTGATCAAAATGGTGCAGGTGGCATAATACCTTTTGGAAATTATGGTCAAGATTTAGTTTTTGATTTTGGACTTGGTTCCGCAGGTGCTGGAGACGTTCTTCTCACCATCACTGATTTGATTGATTCAGATTGTACCATTGATATTATGCTCACTGATCCTGGTGATTGTGCCGTAGATCCGGACTGTATGACAGGTACTATAATTAGTCAGCCTTGCGATGATATGGATCCTTGTACTGAAAATGATGAGGAAGGCGTTTTGTCCAATGACCCTACAATTGTTTGCGAACCTTGTGCTGGCACTTTGATGGATTGTTCAAATGGAATGACCACAACTTCATCTTGTGATGATGGAAATCCGCTAACCTTTGATGATGTCATCACCACCCTGGATTGTGACGGATCAGTTTGTGTGCCTTGTCAGGGTAACTTAGAAGAAGTCAATGTATTTATACCCAATGTTTTCAACACCAATTCTGATTTTGGCAATGACGGTTTCCGGATATTTAGTAATCAGGATTTGACCCTAAATTACATGTACATTTTCGATAGATGGGGCAACCAAGTTTTCTCAGTAGAGAATGTAAATATTAATGCCGAGGAAGCAAGATGGGATGGAAGATTCAATAAAGAAAAAGTTGTTTCAGGCGTTTATGCCGTAGTGCTGGAATATCAATTTAACCAATTTATTAAGAAAGAGTCTTCGGATATTTTAGTTTTACATTAGTACGCATTCGCGAATAAAAACCTCATCTCTAAAAATCTAAAATCTAAAATCTAAAATCTAACAATCTAAAATCTAAAGTCTAAAATCTAACAATCTAAAATCTAAAATCTAACAATCTAAAGTCTAAAGTCTAAAATCTAACAATCTAAAATCTAAAATCTAAAGTCTAACAATCTAAAATCTAACATTCTAAAGTCTAACAATCTTAAAAATGGATATCGTAATCGAAGAAACATTTTCAGCAAATATCAATGAAGTTTGGTCCGCATTAACTGAGATCGAACAAATGAGACAATGGTATTTCGAGATTTTACCTGACTTTAAACCAGTTGTAGGTTTTCAAACCAAATTTGAAGTCACCAATGAAGATAGGCTCTTTACCCACAACTGGAAAATAACAGAAATAGACGCTCCCAATAAAATTGCTTACGAATGGACATTCGATGAATATCCTGGCAGAAGTCTAACTCTTTTTGAATTGGAATCAGTAGGAAACAGTACACTGTTGAAATTAACTGATTCGATTTTAGAAGCGTATCCCGATGATATTCCTGAGTTTAAAAGAGAAAGTAGTAGAGCAGGTTGGGGCTATTTTATAAACAATCGATTAAAGCAATATCTCCATTCCTAGTTCCTTCCTTTATCATAGCGAAAATACATCTGCTAGGTGTATTTATTTGGAGAGGGTTAGCCTGTCAGCTTAGTGTCTGACGGAGGAGTTTAAGCTGACTAGCATTTTTTGTTTCTTTTTGTTGCAATGACAAAAAGAAAATAAAATCAGTCAATTCAAAAGCATTTGAGCTTAATAAAAAATCATCGTTTTTTTCAACATTAGAAAAAAGAAAGAACAAATAATAAATATATGACTAACTCTTTTTCCATTTCGACCCAGCCTACGCATGGAGAAATATTTTAAAATCAAGATCAAG
>JAHDHU010000061.1 GCA_020631135.1 Saprospiraceae bacterium
GTAAACTAATTCAAAATATTTCAGACAAAGATTTAAAAGATAATTTACTAAGTAGACTACATTAATATGAGTGCTTATTTGGAAGAAAACAAAGCAAGATTTTTGGAAGAGCTCTTGACGCTTTTGAGAATTCCTAGTGTCAGTGCTGATCCTGATTTTTCAGATGAATTGGCTAAAACTGCCAAGTTTATTGCTGATAAATTAACGGAAGCTGGAGCCGACAAAGTCGAAATCATGGAAACGAAAGGTTTTCCAATCGTCTATGGAGAAAAAATTATCAATCCAAATTTGCCTACAGTATTGGTTTATGGACATTACGATGTCCAACCACCGGATCCTCTAGATCTTTGGAATTCTCCGCCTTTTGAACCAGTCATTAAAAAAACTGATTTACATCCCGAAGGAGCTATATTCGCAAGAGGTGCCTGCGATGACAAAGGTCAAATGTACATGCATGTCAAAGCCTTCGAGATGATGATCAAAGAGGATAGACTCACTTGTAATGTCAAGTTTATGTTAGAAGGAGAGGAAGAAGTAGGTAGTGAAAATTTAGGACCTTTCTGTAGAAAGTATGCAGAAAAATTGGCTTGTGACGTAGTGTTAATTTCAGACACTTCGATCATCTCGAATGATGTTCCGTCAATCACTACAGGTTTAAGAGGCTTGTCTTATTTAGAAGTAGAAGTAACTGGCGCGAATAGAGATTTGCATTCAGGGGTGTATGGTGGAGCTGTTGCTAATCCGATAAATGTATTGTCAGAAATGATCGCTAGCTTAAAAGATGAAAATAACAGCATCAGCATTCCAGGATTTTATGATGACGTGCAAATAATTTCCGCCGAAGAGCGGCAAAAAATGAATGAGGCACCATTTAATTTAGAAGCTTACAAGTCTGATCTAGAAATAAATGACATAGAAGGAGAAAGTGGGTATACGACATTAGAGAGAACTTCTATTCGTCCTACACTTGACGTGAATGGCATATGGGGTGGTTACATAGGAGAAGGTGCGAAGACTGTTTTGCCTTCTAAAGCATTCGCGAAAATAAGTATGCGTTTGGTTCCAAATCAAGATCCAGATAAGATTACTAAACTTTTTACGGAATATTTTAAACAAATTGCGCCTAAGAGCGTCCAAGTAGTGGTAACTCCTCACCATGGAGGCCAAGCTGCTGTAACACCAACAAATACACCTGAATATCAAGCTGCAAGTCTTGCCATGCAAAGTACTTTCGGAAAAGAACCCATTCCTCAAAGATCTGGAGGGAGTATTCCCATCGTTGCTTTGTTTGAAGAGGTGTTTGGAGTAAAGTCTGTTTTGATGGGCTTCGGTTTGGACAGCGATGCAATTCATTCACCCAATGAGCATTTTGGTCTATTCAATTATTATAAAGGAATCGAAACGATTCCTTACTTTTTTGAGAATTACGCAAAACTAAAAGTTTAATTAAATGAAATTAAAAGCATTAATTTTTTCACTATCAATTTTAACAATGAATGTATTAAGTGCTCAGGATTTAAAAACTGAAAACGATCAATTGAGTTATGCCTACGGTATTTTAATCGCTGAGCAAATGACTTCGCAAGGAGTCAAAGATTTGAATACAGAGCTTGTTGCAGCTGCACTCAAGGCGCAAATGGACGGAACCAATTCTGCCATGTCACCAGACAAAGCGAGAATGGTAATCGGTGAGTTTCAAAATAAAAAACAAGCAGGTATCGCTCAAGAAAATAAATTAAAAGGAGCAGCATTTTTAGCAGAAAACGGAAGAAAAGAAGGAGTTACAACCACAGCGAGTGGTCTTCAATATGAGGTGATTAATT
Source organism: Saprospiraceae bacterium (assembly GCA_020631135.1). Classification (GTDB taxonomy): domain Bacteria; phylum Bacteroidota; class Bacteroidia; order Chitinophagales; family Saprospiraceae; genus JAHDHU01. Next base: position 1,824 of record JAHDHU010000061.1, read on the forward strand.
CTGGAGATGGAGAAACACCAACAGCAACTTCTACAGTAAAAACGCATTATCATGGTACTTTGATTGACGGAACCGTTTTTGATAGTTCAGTTCAAAGAGGAGAGCCGATAAGCTTTCCAGTAAATGGAGTAATCAAAGGATGGACAGAAGCTTTACAGCTAATGAAAGTTGGAGATAAGTGGAGACTGTTTATACCTTCTGATCTTGCTTATGGAGCACAAGGAGCGGGTGGTGCGATTGGACCTCATTCCGCCTTGATTTTCGAAGTAGAACTATTAGGAGTAGAATAAGAATTATGAGGATAGACATAATATCAGCTGTACCAGATTTATTGTCTAGTCCACTAAATCATTCGATCATGAAAAGAGCCCAAGACAAAGGGCTCTTAACTATTTATGTACATGACATTAGAACCTACGGTCTTGGTAGTCATCGCCAAATCGATGACTACCAATATGGTGGAGGAGCAGGCATGGTGATGATGGTAGAACCCTTATTCAATTGTATCGAAGAGTTGCGAAATCAACGATCTTACGACGAGATCATTTATATGTCACCGGATGGCGACCTTTTGGATCAATCCCTTTCTAACCAATTATCGCTTAAAGAAAACCTCCTAATCATTTGTGGACATTATAAAGGAATAGACGAACGCATTCGCGAACATATGGTTACCAAAGAAATTAGCATTGGTAAATATGTGCTCTCTGGTGGGGAGCTTGCGGCGGCTGTAGTGGTCGATTCTATTGGACGATTAATCCCTGGAGTGCTCAATGATGGTAGCAGTGCATTATTTGACAGTTTTCAAGATGGACTGGTGGCGCCCCCTGTCTATACTCGACCAGAATCATTTAATGGTTGGGATGTGCCGAAAGTGTTGTTGTCAGGCCATGATAAGAAAATTGAAGATTGGCGCATGGAGCAATCATTAAAAAGAACTGGCGAAAAAGAAAAAACTTAATAGACCAACACTTCTGGAAAATAATCTTTCCAAATAAACCAATAGGCCACGTCATGTTTTGGCGAATCCAATTGAAAATTTAAGGATGGACCTTCTATCACCTCTCCCAATGGATTGTATTTGTTGCCGTCGGTGTCTTCAAATGTTAGGAGACTTTGTGCTCCAGCACTGGGAATAAACTCTATTCCAGGTGGATGATAGAACGCTTTTGCAAATTGATCATTGCGACTAGCAATTACCAAGAGTGGGATATTTAAAACAGTGTCGGTTTTTATTGAAATGCCGGGATTTCCAAATGAGGAAAATCGATATACTTTTTGGATGCTATCGATTTGAATACCTAGGACTCTTTCTTTCGACATTATTGTGGTATCAACATTTAGAATTGGATCATAAATTAGCGTATCGATGTTATTTGTTGGTTCGAAAATGAAATCGTCATGATCAGTTCTGTAATTTGAATAAGGGTATTCATCATAGTTTCTAACAAAACCAGTTTCATCAGAAAGAACCATCGCATCTGGAAAATTGGATTGTGCTGATCTCCAAGTCATCACAATTGATTTAAGCCTTTCAAATTCTAAATCAATTAAATTTCCTGAGACTGATTTGGCTAAAATTTGAGACCAATAATTCAGCGTTTCTCGATCATAAAAGATTTGATTGTTTTTGTATAAAAACCTAGATACTCCAAAGCTTAATGTTCGATTACTGATAAAACGATTCCAACAAGAACTCAATCCTGACAAAGTAGAATGACCAACAGCAATTGAATTTCCATTGATTTGGTCATTTACCGCCTGATGCCATTCGAGTATTTTTTCGGGATAAACTTTTATTTCATCACCGCTCTTTACCACAAATACAAGCTCATCTTCATTCACGTATGTGATATCATCTGTAGGAATAAACACGCCATTGTCAATACTTGGCATGATGTCGTTTTCGCTGAGACCAGTTTCTATATCGTCAACAGGAATGCTCCAATCCCGTTTTAAAGGATTGTTCCCACAGGAATAGGCTAGTATTAAAATAAACAAATAAGGAATGTACCTTCTCATAATGACAGCTAAGATAAGATGCTCAAAAGGTAAAAGAAACCATATGGCAAAATCATTGTACCATCGATTAGACCCGTGTAGTAATAATCATGACTCTTTCCAATGCTGACTTTGATGATGATATAGGTGATTAAGTAGCTGGCTAAAAGGGAAGACAAATAGATGAGTGAAATCTGACCTCCTAAGTATAGTAGGCACAGTAAAATTGTCGACAGGAACAAACAAGCAAAAGCTAAACGATAAGATTGTTTTTCACCTAGCTTGTGTATTAAGGTCGGCACTTCGTTGTTTTTATCGATTTGTTGATCCCTTACATCAAAAGGCAGCGTGATCGCAAATACAAATAGTGCTCTTTCAACAAATAATATCAGGACAAGCCAAAGTGGATGTTTTGAATACGAAAATGGCACAATGATAGTTACCCAAGCCCAAATAATGGCAATTAGAAAAATCTTGATATAGGCCAAGTCCCGTAGACGCTGACCACGAGTTAAAACTGGCAGGGCATAAAGCAATGAAATTATGACGGGAATCAATAAAATCAGCCAAGTCTTAAAAGAAAGTAGAAAGAAAAAATACAGAGAGCCAATGGCTGAAATAAAGGCGTAAACCAAAATATGATTTCGATATTCTCCAATCACCTTAAATCGACCCTTGTTTTCGATCCCTTTTAATTTTTGGATTCCAATAAATCGATGCAAGCAATACAAAAAAGCGGTCGACAAAAAAGCAAACCACAGATAAGGATAATGGATCTCAATGCCAAAGGCTTGAAAACTTAAGATTGACAGACCCAAGGCACCCAAAGCTATATGCAAGCTGCTGTACAGATAAAGATTAATGAGTTTAAAAATCCATTTCACAATTGACTTAAGTATTTCAATTAATTTATTTATAAAGTTATGAAAATGAGGTTTTTATATATTAATATTTATACCTAATTAATTATTGTTAACTCAAGGTTATCTCCTTGTTTTTAAAGTTAACACTTGCTTAATAATGCGCTAACACATTTTGCTTGAAGTCACCCTTATTTTTGCATCGTATTAGGAAAAAGTTGCAAGTATTAATTAAAACTTATTTAAAAATTAATTCAACTGAGATGTTTAAACGAAATTTGTTTGCCTTGCTTTTTTTATCTATCGTCTTATTTATGACATCATGTGGAGATGATTGTGACACAATTTGTGATATAGATCAAGTACTTGATATTAACTGTAATTGTATCGACATTGGATCAGGAGATCCTTGTGAAGGAGTAACTTGTCCTGAGGGTTTCGTCGTAGAAGCGGAAACATGTGATTGTGTGGAAGAATCTACCATAACTGAAGTTGTAAACGGCAATATAGATGCTGATGCAACATGGACTGCCGATAAGACATGGATCTTAGGTGGACGTGTAACCGTAGTAACAGGTGTAACATTGACTATTGAGCCTGGTACTGTAGTAAAAGGTCAAGCAGGAGCTGGAGCCAATTCTACAGCATTATTGATCGCGAGAGGAGGAACTATCATTGCTTGTGGTACAGCAGATTTGCCAATCGTATTTACTTCAATTGCAGATGAATTAACACCGCAGGACATTGCCGCAGGAAACTATTGTAGCCCTAATTTGGATCCAACAGTGAATGGTCTTTGGGGAGGTCTTATTGTATTGGGAAATGCTCCAATCTCTGCTCAAAATGACAATGATCAAGATGTATCTGAACTTCAAATAGAAGGAATACCTACATCAGATTCTAATGGACTTTATGGTGGAAACAATGCTGCCGATAGCTCCGGAAGCTTGTGCTACATATCCATCCGTCACGGTGGAACCAACATCGGAGAAGGCAACGAAATCAACGGATTAACCCTAGGTGGTGTGGGCTCTGGAACCTTTATAAACAATATAGAAGTAGTAGCTAACCAAGATGACGGAATAGAGTGGTTTGGGGGTACAGTAGATGCTGACAATCTATTGATCTGGAATTGCGGTGATGATGGATTAGATACGGATCAAGCATGGAACGGTACAGTTAATAACTTCATCGTAGCACTGCCTACTGGTGGTTCAGCAATGGAGTTAGATGGTCCAGAAGGGACATATACCCAAGGAGCAAACAACTTTATAAATGGAGTCATTTATGCCGGTGATAACATCGATCACTTAATTGACTGGGATGACAATACAAATACGGGTGTATCTGACACATATTTCTTTGGATTAGCCTCTGGATATGGAGGAGCGGCTACTAAGGCTATTGAATCTTTTGGTGGAGACGGAACTGGAATCAACGGAAACTGGGAATTCACACTTGCAGATATGCCGGCAGACTCAATATTCTTGGGCGTTCCTGCTGGGGCGCTTACTGAGGTAGCGACCAATGCAAACACGGTAGGTCCTGATGCCTCATCATTTTCTTGGACCTGGGGAGCTTGTTCCGGAACATTGGCTTCGATAGGATTATAAAAAAAGAAAAGATCATTAAAGACGGTTTCGAAGGAAACCAGTTAACTATAAAATATTAGACTGGAAGGAATTCCGTAGATAGAATTCCTTCCTTTTATAACTCCAATTAAATATTAAAATGGAAAAATTGCAAACTTATCTAACGCTTATTATTATAAGTACATTTTCTTTATTTGGCTACAGCCAAAATGGTACGGTCAGAGGTGTCGTTACTGATTCAGGGACAGGAGAGCCTATTATGTTTGGTACCGTATTGGTCCAAGAGACGGGTGGAGGTACTGATACTGATCTCGATGGGGCATTTTCTCTAAGCTTAGCACCTGGTACTTATACGCTTAATTTTTCATATCTCGGATACAGTACCCAAACCATTACGGATGTTAAGGTGACGGAAAGAAACGTAACCCTTTTAAATACCACACTATCCGAAGACTCAGAAATGATAGAAGAAGTAGTTATAACTGCTCGCCAATCTAGCAATACTGAAGTGGCTCTTGCAACAATTAAGCGTAAATCCACCAATCTTCTAGACGGAATATCCGCTGCTAAGTTTAAAAAAATCGGAGACTCTAATGCGGCCGATGCTGTAAAACGAGTTACGGGAGTATCTGTAGAAGGAGGTAAGTATGTTTATGTAAGAGGTCTTGGGGATCGATATACTAAAACTATGCTTAATTCGGTAGATATACCAGGTCTTGATCCTGATCGCAATAGTTTACAGATAGATATATTTCCGACCACCTTACTCAACAATATGGTAGTTTATAAATCTTCTTTGGCAGAACTTCCCGCAGATTTTACCGGTGGTGTTGTAAACATAGAAACCAAAGATTTCCCTGAAGAAAAAATGTTGGATGTATCACTAAGTTTGAACTATAATCCTTCCATGCATTTTAACAATGAATTTCTAACTGCTGAAGGAGGTTCTACTGATTGGTTGGGTTTTGATGATGGAAGTAGAGCCTTACCTGTAGAAGCTAGATTAGCTAATATGCCCAGCCCCATTAGCGGACATAATGAGCAAGTTGTTGGATCATTTTTGAGTGCTTTTAATCCTAATCTTGCGGTAAGGCAACAATCCATGATGCCGGACATTAGTGTTGGGATTTCTTATGGAGATCAAAAATCTGTAGGAAACGATAACACCTTAGGATATATCGTCTCAGGTGCCTACAAAAACTCCAAAGAATTCTACAATGATGTATTTTATGGGGATTATCAAAGACCAATCTCTTCTGATCAATATGAGATGGTTTCTTCAACCACCATTGATGGAGCTACTGGAGAACAAAACATTTTATTTGGTGGAATGGCTGGGCTTGCGTTTAAGACAAAACGTACGAAACATCGACTTACGGCTATGCATCTTCAAAATGGACAAAGTACAGCGGGTAGATTTTTCATATTTGACAATAGTGAAGCCGTTGGAGCATCGGGTTTTGAAGCAGAATCTGATAACATTCAGTATTCACAAAGAAGCCTTACCAATGTATTACTAAACGGAAAGTATTCTTTGCAAGATGGCAAATGGGAAATAGACTGGAGATTATCCCCGACTTTTTCAAGCATGACGGATCCTGATATTCGTAAGACAGCCTATTCTTATTTTGGTGGAGATCAATTGCAGTTTGCTGCAGGTGCTGGAGGAAATCCAAGTAGAATTTGGAGATACCTAGATGAGCTAAATCTTGTATCTAAGGTAGATGTGTCTAAAAAGTACACTTTTAATGGACACGATGCAAAACTTAAATTTGGAGCAAGTCATGTTTTCAAGGAGAGAGACTATAATATATTGAGCTATAACTTACAGTTCTTTGGTTCTCAACCTGACTGGACTGGAGATGCTTCAGAAGTGTTAGCAGAAGAAAATTTGTTTCCTAACGGTACACTATACTATGTGAGTGGAAACAACACTCCTAATCCCAATGAATACAATTCTACGATCTCCAACATGGCCGCATATGTCTCTAATGATTTTAATATCTATAAAGATCTTAAAGCTACTTTAGGATTAAGAGTCGAGCAGTATGTTCAAAAGCACACAGGCCGAGATGTAGAGTTCGCAAATTTTGGTACAGGTAACACGCTTAACGACGAAAAGGTGTTGGATGCTATCGATTTCTTTCCATCCGTAAATCTTATTCAAGCATTATCTAAAAATCAAAATCTAAGACTTTCTTACTCAAGGACGATTGCAAGACCTTCTTTCAAAGAGTTATCATTTGCTCAGATTATAGATCCGATCACTAACCGTATTTTCAATGGCGGATTATTCACTTATGATGATTGGGATGGCAAGCTGAGTGAGACTCGTATAAATAATATGGACTTAAGATGGGAGAAATTCTTAAATCAAGGACAAATTTTATCGGCCAGTTTATTTTACAAATCATTCGATGATCCGATCGAACTTGTAAGAATTCCTTCAGCTCAAACCTCTAATGAATTCCAGCCTCGAAATGTTGGAAATGGACAGATCTTTGGTATTGAAGTAGAGTTAAAAAAGAATTTAGATTTTATTTCTGAGTCTTTAAGTAACCTGAGTTTCTCAACGAATGTAACCGTTGCCAAATCACAAATCCAAATGACTGATCTCGAGCGTAACTCACGATTAAACTTTGTAAAGGATGGTGAGGAGATTGGAAACACAAGACAGATGGCAGGACAAGCCCCATTTATAGTTAATGCAGGCTTGAGTTATACGAGTTCGGAAAAGCCTTTTGATATAGGTCTTTACTATAATGTTAAAGGATCAACGTTGGAAGTAGTAGGGGGTGGATTGTTTCCAGATGTTTACTCCGTACCTTTTCATGCATTGAACTTGAGCGCTAATCATTCATTCGGACCAAACAATAGAATGAAGGCAAGCCTCAATGTTCAAAACTTATTGAATAATACAAGACAATCAAATTTTCAAGCATTTGGAGCGATGGACCAAATCTATTCAAGATTATCTCCTGGTATGAGTATAGGTTTTGGATTGTCGTATAAAATATTCTAGGATAGTAAAGATATTCACAAAGCAATTTTTTCCAATTTATTTGGTAATACGCCCTGGTACATTCAGTACCGGGGTTTATTTTTTTAGTGAGGTTCTAATGTTTAGATCCTAGAAATAAAAAAGGGTTCAAGTCAAAAATAAAAATGCAATTTTTTCCATTTTGATAATAAACCCTGTTAATCAGTAAACCAATACCGATATTCAAATATAGCACTACCTGATTAAATATTACCAAATTGCATTCTCAATGTTAAGCCAGTGTTAACTAAAAGTTACCAGAATGTTGTTTTAGTTCTCTATATTCCATATTTTAGTATAGCATCAAGGTATTTGGCTTGTTTAAAAAATTTAAAATATCACTCTTTATAATCCTATATGGTTTAACGGGACTAGGAGTTTCCGCATTCGCGAATGCGCCAGTATACACCATCCCATTTGTTAAATCCAACGGTTTAATACTTATGCATGCAGAATTGGGTGATAAAAAAGGTTACTTCATTTTTGATACAGGTGCAGAAGATCTTATTCTAAATAATAAAGAGTTAATTGGCGAAAGCCAATTTTTTGAAACCCTATCTGGTTCTCAATCGATGACAAAGACAAAGGTGCAAGTGTTTAGTTTGGGCAATTATACCATAAGCAATGTGGATGCCTTTGCAATGGATTTAAGTCATTTAGAGGACTTTACAAATGTCAAATTATTGGGAATCGTTGGCACCAAAATTTTCGATTCAGAATTAATCCACATAGACAATGTTCAAAACAGGATTCAATTGACTCAAAGAAGCTATTTGAGTGAATTGAGAAACTCAAAACTAATTCATTCTGATGTGCTCCTATCCAACGGAATCCCATTGATTCCAGTACAAATAAATGACAAAAAATATTTATTCGGTTTAGACACTGGTTCATCTGTTTCAGTGATGGATGTCAAACATATTTCACAATTGAGCTCACAAAAATCTCCAAAGCAGATTTCAATTTTAACCACAGAAACAAAGGGAGACGCTCATCAAATCCAAACCATTGATAAAATAAACTTAGGAATTTTGTCCATAAAGGATTTAGAGGTGATTACTCAATCCTTGGATGCAATCAACAAAGAGCTTGATTCAAAAATTGATGGCATTTTAAGCCTCAATCAAATCGAAGTGAGCAATGTTTACATTGATATCTTAAGAAGCAAGATCTTTTTTCAAATCTAGCATACCCGCAGTTAACAATAGCTTAATATCTTATTTGAGTACGGCTAATTAATTTGTCCTATTTTAAATTGCTGATGATTACATTTGCACAGCTAATCTATTATAAATGGACTTCGGACTCTGGGATGTATTACAAATTTTAGGATCACTAGGTTTCTTCATTTTCGGAATGAAAATGATGAGTGATGGAATTCAAAAAGCGGCAGGCTCTCAATTACGTAACATTTTAAGAACCATGACCAAAAATAGGGTTTTGGGAGTTTTTACCGGCTTTTTTACCACGGCAGTTGTCCAATCCTCGTCCGCCACCACAGTGATGACGGTATCATTCGTAAATGCAGGACTATTGAGTTTAGTCGAAGCAGCAGGAGTCATGATGGGAGCAAATGTAGGTACTACCATCACCGCTTGGATCATTACAATTTTTGGATTTAAGTTTGGTCTAAGCACCATTTCTGTCCCATTGTTCGCATTTGGTTTACCGATGCTACTAAGCAACAGAGAAAAGCTAAAACATTGGGGAGAGTTCATCATTGGATTCGCTATTCTATTTTTGGGGCTTAGTTTTCTCAAAGGTTCTGTTCCAGATATGAAAGCCAATACAGATGCCCTCGCTTTTCTAAATCAATTTGCACAATACGGCTTTTTCTCAAGATTACTTTTTGTGTTTGTCGGAACATTGATGACAATTATCGTTCAATCTTCATCTGCTGCGATGGCCATTACCTTGACGATGGTAATTAATGGCTGGTTAAGTTTTGATATTGCTGCCGCTATGGTATTGGGTGAAAATATTGGTACCACAATTACGGCCCAGTTTGCAGCGTTGATAGGTAATCGAAACGCCAAACGTGCAGCATGGTTTCATACTATTTTCAATGTGTTTGGAGTGATTTGGATGATCATATTGATGCCATTCTTTATCAAATTCTTATTTGTCTTTGTCGAATATTTGAGTACCGTGCTACCATTCATTACTTATATGGATGATACAATTTATGCTACCCAATTAGAAGTTATTAAAAGTTCCGGTTTGAGCCAAGCGGAGATACTCAGTCAGACAGAAGCCTTGGATCAAAAATTTAGGCAGGCGACCTCAGATAGTTTGGCGGCTTTTCACACTACTTTCAATATTATCAATTTGATTTTACTTTTTGGTTTTGTTTCTTTCTTTGTAAAATTAACTGGGAGGATTGTAAAACAAGGTACTGAAGAAGATGAGTTTGATTCTTTGAAATTTATAGATTCAACGGTTAAAACTCCCGAATTGGCGACAGTCGAATTACAAAAAGAAATTGCGAGGTATGGAGACATAACAACGAGAATGCTGGGCTTCAGTAGGGAATTAATCAATAGTACTGATGATGAGAAAGGGATTGAGTTGATCAAAAAGTTGGAGAAGTACGAAGATATTACGGATCGTTTCGAAAAAGAAATTACGGAATACATTACCAATCTTTCCGATAAAGAGATGACCCACAAAACCAGTATCCGGTTGAGAAGCTTTTTCAACATTTGCAATGATATGGAGCGAATTGGAGATATTTTCTACCAATTGGCAAAATCTGTTGAATCTAAGATTCAAAGAAAAATTTATTTCATTCCAGAGCAAAGAAACCAATTGAACGAATTATTGGATATCGTGCAAAGAGCCTTTGATGAAATGAATCACAATTTGAATTTGAATTCTTATGATGATGCGACTTTAGGCAAGTGTTATGATTTGGAAGAAGAGATTAATGTTCAACGCAATTCCATGAGATCATATAATCAAGAAAACTTAAATACCGAGAATTATAATGTGAACGCAGCATTGGTATTTACGAATCTGTTTTCATCTCTTGAAAGGGTAGGTGACCACATAGTTAATATCAATGAATCTGTGGCAGGAGAGATTTAAAAATGTCTAAAGCACTTAAGGAGGTATTTAGCTATTTTTTTAAACTTGGCTTTGTTGCATTCGGAGGTCCAGCGGCTCATGTAGCAATGATGCAAGATGACCTTGTGGAAAAGAAAAAGTGGCTGTCTAGTCAGGAATTTCTTGACTATATGGGGGCAACAAATTTAATTCCTGGTCCCAATTCTACTGAGATGACCATGCACTGCGGCTATCACAGAGCAGGAGTAAAAGGTTTATTTATTGGAGGAATTTCTTTCATTTTTCCAGCCGTATTGATCACCCTTTTGGTCGCTATATTTTTCGAAAGCATCAGTGATATTCCTTGGATCATTCCTATCATCAAGGGAATTAAGGCCGCTGTGATTTCTTTTATATTAGGAGCAATCTACAAACTGGGAAAGAAGGCCATAAAAAATTATGTCCACATAATTTTGGCTCTTTTTGTGATCTGCCTAGCTTTTTTTGGAATCAATGAGGTGGTGCTCATTTTAGGTGCCGGCTTGATGGCAATTGTGCTAAGAACAGCAACGAAAAGGGATAAATTGGCTGCCTTTACTGGGCTGCTCCCTTTAATGTTTTTTCTAAAGACCAATTATACCCACCTCAAACTTTTTATCATATTTTTAAAAGTAGGCTTGGTGCTTTTTGGCAGTGGATATGTATTATTTGCTTATTTGGATGGCGAATTAATCCAAGGTACGGAGTGGTTAAGTCATCCGGATTTGATTGAAGCAATAGCAATTGGGCAATTAACTCCTGGACCTGTATTGTCAACTGCCACGTTTATAGGTTATAAGGTAGGTGGGATTACAGGAGCAATCTTAGCCACGGCTGGTATTTTTCTGCCCTCTTTTTTCTATGTCTGGATTTTGAATGGATTCGTTCATAAGATGCGCAAATCTACGATCCTAAGTATCTTTTTAGAATCTGTTAATGTAGCGGCAGTTGCGGTCATGGTCGTCGTAACCTTATTGATGGCTAAAAGTATTTTAATCGATTGGCAGACAATTGCCATTTTTGCAATCAGCACCTTCGTTTATTTTTATTTCAAAGGAATAAACACTTTATACATCATTATTGGAGGAGCAGTACTCGGTGGTTTGTTTGGCTTATTCTAGAATTTAACAACAAGCACCATCTTCACCGCCTTCGCTAAATGGCATGTTGCCTCCACAACCTTCAAAAATTCCATAGTGGGTATCCCAATTGCCAAAGAATTCAAAGTGTTTTGCAAAGCGAGTTTCTTTTAGCATTTTAAAGGTGTTTCCACAAACTGTCATCATTTTCCCGCATGGGAAATTATGATGATCATCCAAATCGAAGCTGCTGGATTTGCCTTCTATTGTTCCCTTATATCGAACTGATTGCCCGTAATCCTCACAATCTGAATCGAGTCCTTCCAGCTTCCATAAACGATAGGTAACGGAGAAAAATTTAATGTCTCCTACTTTGTCTTGGACTTCTGCATTTTCTATGGTAATTGGATGGTTTTCGATACTTCTTGGATCTGTAAATCCAGCTTTTTTAGAAAAAGTGAGAAAGTCGTTCCAGTACAAAGCACCACTCAAACATTCTCCCCAAAGAACAGGATCTTTCTGCAGAGTCATGGGGATTCTGCGATCACTGTATACATCACTAAAATACATTTCACCGCCTGGTTTTAATAAACGGTGTGCATCAGCTAAAACTTTTTGTTTGTCTACTGCGAGGTTGATCACGCAATTCGAAATAATGATGTCAAAACTTTCTGGTTCCAAATCAAGCAAATCTAAATGATCAATGTTGCCTTTGAGAAATTTTACATTCGCGTATGCGTAACCAAACTTTTCTGTGTGGTAATCTATATGTTTATTAGCCACTTCCAATTGCTCATCTGTCATATCAACGCCTACCACAAAACCTTCTTGCCCAACCAATTTAGAAGCTATGAAACAATCCCTTCCACTTCCTGAACCCAGATCTAAAATTTTCATGCCTTTTAAATCATAGGGCAAGGTTAAACCACATCCATAATATTTATCCTTTACCTCATCGTGTACATCTTTCAATATATTACGAATGTGTTTTGGAGGAGCTTCAATGGTACAACAAGCATTGGTTTTTAGATCCTCACTTTTTTGCAAGGTTTGACCGTAATATTCTTTGACCTCTTGATGTTTATCGTTCATTTGGAGTATTTAAAAAATTAAAATTAACCATTTTGAATTGTATCATACGTCTGGTAGAAAGCATTCTGATCAGCTTATACCCTAGATGCCATATTAAAAACATAAAACATTTCAGCAGCGATTTCCTTACTCTTTTCTAGATATTTTTCTTTTTGATTTGGACTTTCGTCAAAGGCCTTTGGGTCGAGATAAGTTATTGGAATTCTAATGTCCGAACCTAAAATCATCGGACAATTTTGATCCGCATCAGAACAAGTCATGACAGCTGCAAAATTTTCTTTTGGATTCACAAGATCATCAAAAGTTTTAGAAAAGGCAATTATAGCTTCTTGATCTTCCGCATACGCGAATGTATATCTAGGATTGATTTCTTTTTCTTCCTTCGTAACCTCAAAGCCTTGATCAGCTAAAGTTGAGGCAATTATTGGAAAAACGGCCGTGGCTTCCGTACCTCCGGAATAACATTTTACATTAGGTATTTTATAATAAGCGGCTGCGGTCTGCGCCCAAATTTGTGCCAAATGACTTCGTCTCGAATTGTGTGTGCAAATAAAATTTAAAGCAATCGGTTCATCTATTTCAATTTTAAAATTGATGTAATCGATGAGTTGCTGAAGGATTTTTTTGCGTTCGGAGTCAAGATTCAAACACTCAAAACCACCTGTAGACTTCTTTAATTTTTCAAACATGACCGAAGCTTTTAAAGGACTTTAAATTCTGTGCTAGAGCTCTGATGATTTATTAATTAGCAACAACCTGAACCAGGAGTACAAGAATTAGGTGCGGCAACGGAAGAACTCAAATCTATCATGGTGTTTTTCTCAGGAATTCCACAATTGTCCTTGGCTAAACAATCGGTAAATTTATTGACCAGCATAAAATGGGTGCCATCGCTTTCTAAACTGTATTTTCCAATTGTATCAGCTTGATATTCTACCTCTATTTCTAGGTCGTCTTCCAAACCTAATTTTGCTTGCGATAGTTCGATGATATGTACAAGCTTCTCAGGATGAAGTCTATGATCGTAATCGTTTTCTTCCCATAATTGAAAATTTGCTTTCGTTTCATTTCTGATTGTACCTCCACAATCAATGAAATTTTTTTGCACTTTTCCAACCTCAGTTACGTGGAAATGAGCTGGAACCCATTCGCCGGATGGCAAAACAAAGGCAATTTTATCCAGTGTAAGTAATTGTTTTTTTATTTCTGCAATTGTCATATAATAGAAACAATTAGAAGTACTTAAAGTTGTGATTTTTCTTGATGCTAAGAAGAGATTCGTACATCAATTTGATAACGTTTTCAACATCCTTTTTATGAGCCATTTCGACCGTAGTGTGCATATACCTTAATGGCAGAGAAATCAACATGCTTGGTACTCCTCCATTGCTGTACGCAAATGCATCAGTGTCTGTACCCGTGCTTCTGGACGAAGCAGCATACTGAAATGGAATCTTTTTCTTTTTGGCAGTGTCGATCACCAATTCCAATAATTTGGTTTGAACCGCAGGTCCGTAGGTTAGTGAAGGTCCAAGTCCTGCTTTGGTATCCCCTTGCACTTTTTTGTTGATTAGGGGTGTTCTCGTATCATGTGTAACGTCTGTTACGATGGCCACATTTGGTTTGATCGTATCTGCAATCATCTGAGCACCACGTAAACCAATTTCTTCTTGTACGGCATTGACAACATAAAGAGAGTAGGGTAGTTTTTTCTTGTTCTTTTTCAATAATCGAGCAACTTCTGCAATGCAAAATCCACCCAATTTATTATCCAATGCTTTGCCAACATAATATCGGTCATTTAAGGTGGTCATTTCATCTTCGTAGGTAACCACGTTGCCAACATGAATTCCCATCTTTAGCACCTCATCTCTGTCTTCTGCTCCCACATCAATAAATATATTCTCAATGGTCGGAGCCATATTCAGATCCTTACCTTTTCTGGTGTGTATTGCTGGCCAACCAAAAACTCCTTTGATCACTCCTTTTTCGGTATGAATATCTACTCTTTTGGATGGAGCTATTGTATGGTCCGAGCCACCATTTCTGATGACATTGATAAAACCATCATCTGAAATATGATTTACAAACCATGAGATTTCGTCCGCATGAGCTTCGATCACTACTTTGTATGGTTTTCCAGGATTGATTACTCCGTAAACAGTGCCATAATTATCCAAATGCCAATCATCTACAAAAGGCTTAATGTAATTAAGCCAGATCTTTTGACCCGCAGCTTCAAAGCCAGTAGGAGAGGCATTGTTATTTATCTAAAAACTTTTCAGCATCTATCGTAAT
>JAHDHU010000004.1 GCA_020631135.1 Saprospiraceae bacterium
CGTTTGAGCTATGGGCTTTTCAAGCAAAAGATCGTACCCCATTTCTAAGGCCTTCATTGCTGGTCCATGATGTAAATCATCTGGCGTCGTCACGATAATAAAATCAGCAAATTTTGGTCTGTCAAAAACATGCTCCCAAGTAACAAATTGATTATCCTTTGGAATGTTATGTTTTTTACTGAATTTATTTATTCTAAAAGGAATTGGCTCAGCAACACCTACGATATCCAGTTCATCAGGATATTGTATGCCATAATTTCCATAAACATTTCCTCGTGCGCCAGCACCACAGACTATAGCAGTTAATTTTTTATCGAGATTGGGTTGTTTCTCAAGTTCCGCCGGATCATATTGTTTTTCGACTACATTATCAATCGCCTTACAACTGACCAATGGTAATAAACCCAAAGATTTGAGAACATTTCTACGCTTCATTTAACTGTCTTTATATTCTACTTTTTCATTTTTGAAAAAAATCAAAAACAAGATCAAAACACCGCCTGCAAAAAATGCCGGCCAAGTCCAAATCTCTTGCCATAAATGGCTACCGTCAGCATTTAAAAATTTATCTGTAATGGTTCCGGAAACTTTAAATCCGATCAGCATTCCTAATCCATAGGTAGCGAGAGTGATCAATCCTTGAGCTGCACTCTTAATGCTTTCAGCTGCTTTAGAATCGGTATAAATCTGTCCTGAGACAAAAAAGAAATCATAACAAATGCCATGCAATGCGATGCCTATTATTAGCATAAAACTCAATTCACCAGCATCACCAAATGCAAACAGAAAATAACGTAACACCCAAGCCATCATACCGATAATTAGGGTCCACTTAATTCCAAATCGCTTAAAAAATACAGGCAATAATAACATAAAGAGAACTTCTGAAATTTGACCAATTGTCATCTTACCTGTAGGATTACTTACTCCTATTTCTGATAAGAAAGGATTTGCTTGAGCATAATAAAAGGCCAATGGAATGCAGATTAAAATGGAAGAAATTACAAAAACCAGAAAATTTCGATCTTTTAATAATCCGAAAGCCTCAAAGCCTAGGATCTGGGCTATGCTTTTGTTTTCCGTATTTGCTTTAGGCGGAGTTTTAGGCAGGAAAAAACTAAATATTCCTAAGGCCAAAGAAGCAATGGAGACCATTAAAAATGTGTTTTGAAGTCCATTGGTCTCTTCCCATTTGGTCGCATAACTAATTATCAATCCAGCGACCACCCATCCAATCGTACCCCAGAGTCTAATATGAGCGAAATCCTTTGCGGGATCATCCATTTGATTAAATGATACTGAATTAACCAATGCCAAGGTCGGCATATACAAAATCATATAAACAAGGACCAAAGGATAAAATTGACCAAAGTCTCCGGAACTAAACATCATATACATCAATCCTGCACCAATGAGATGTAAAACACCCAAAATTCTTTCAGCATTAAAATACCGATCAGCAATGAGGCCAATAATAAATGGAGCAATAATAGCACCCCAAGATTGAGTCGAATAAGCCTGACCTATTTGCCCTCCTGATGCTTGCAAATTATTACCTAAATATGTGCCCAACGTAACAAACCATCCTCCCCAAATAAAAAATTCGAGGAACATCATCAATGAAAGTTGGGCTTTGGTTGTTGTTTTCATTCTTGCTATAATTCTTTGATTTTTATATTTCGATACCAGACATGATCGCCATGATCTTGAAGTGCAATTTTACCTTTACGCGCCAAACCAAAATCGGGCATATCAACAAACTTGCTATTCGCAATCATTTTTTTCCATTCTTCATTATACATTTCAAATTCCACAACTTTATAACCATTGAGCCAAAATTCGATTTGTCCATTATTAGAATAGATTCTTGCCTCATTCCAGTTGCCAGCGGGTTTTACTGTTACTGGATTAGCTTCTATCATATCATACAAATCTCCCGCTCGATGTGTCGGAAATTTAGTATCAGGATGACACACATTATCCAGTACTTGCATTTCGACACCTGTTAAATATGAACAACAATATTTTTCATTTTCTACAACATTGTAAAAAATTCCGCTATTTCCGCAGTTTGCAATTTTCCATTCTAGAGACAACTCAAAATTTTCGTATTCATTATCAGTTACGATATCTCCACCTTCTCCATTGGCCTTAGGTCTAAAATGTAATTCACCATCTGGTGTAACCGTCCATTTGGTGGGAGAATGCATTTTTCCATTGTTAAAATTATGCCATCCCGAAAAAGTCTGACCATCAAATAGTGACACCCAACCTTCTTTTATTTCTTGATCAGTTAAACCATTTGCTACAAATTCAACAGGGCTTTTTAAAACCTCGCCCAAATCATTTTGAGGAATTTGATTCATCGTGTACCATGCTTCAGTGGACCACAAAGATTTTTTCTCATCACTAATAAAATTCTCTCTAAGATGAATGTAAATTACATGACCTTCTTTAATTCCATCGATCTCTAGAAAAACCTTATTGCCTTGATCATTTTTGGATACTGATTTGATAAACAAATTTTCTTCATCAATTTTAGGACCTCCGTAATTAACTGTTGGCTGGTAGTACCACTGTTTAACTTCATAACTGGTTGGATTCCAGCCGTCATCACCTACTAAGTTTTCAGTAAACTCTATTTCAATTCCATTTGATTTAGCTCTTACTGCAAGCATTTCAAAAGCTTGTTCACCGGTTAACTCTAACTTTTGAAGACCATACCATAGTTTTTGATTTTGTCCCCAATTTCCGGGATTGCCAATACCTCCAACATACAATGATTTGTCAGAACCCCATCTCAAACGATTTACTGCTGCTTCTAAACCTTGAGAAAAACGAAATACACATCCTTGCAATTTATCGTTAATCTCTTCTACAAAAACACGTTTTAATCCACCATGATAAACATCTCCATGGAGCATTTGATTTTTATATGGACCGAAATCTATACCAACCATTTGCGTCGGCGAATTTCCAATTTCATCTTGAGGCAACCAGACTACAGGCTTAGTCTCTTCTAAGTCCTCCGTACCTTCAAAGTCAACTGACCTTGATCCATACCAGTCACCTTTCTTTAAGTGAATAATTTTAGATGACGGTAGCCAGTCACCTTCGTTATCGGAAATAAAGATTTCTCCATCATACCCGATACCTACCCCGTTAGGGGTTCTCAAGCCATGAGCCACTCTTTCCATCTCTCCAGACTCAATATTTACCCTTATGGCATTACCTCTATCCTCGTGTTGGTCAGGCATACTAGCCCCTCCAGGCAAAATTCCTGTTGCCAAATTGGCATAAAGCCAACCATCTTTTTCTTCGAGGCCAAATCCAAATTCATGAAAATTATCGGATACTCCCCAATCATTGCAGATGGTTTGATATTCATCAATGATCTCATCACCATCCGTGTCCACAAGTTTCGTTATTTCTTGCTTCTGCATAACAAAGATGTCACCGTTTACAACTTTTAAACCTAGAGGTTCTGCCAAACCTGATGCTATTTTCTTGTATTTAATGTTTTCCGGATCCTTGGTTTTCTGGTCCACGATATAAACATTTCCTGCGGCATCCCAAGTAGAAATAACTAATCTTCCGTCAGGTAAAAAATCTAATCCACCCACTTTAGGGGTAAAAACTGAAGGTCTTGCTTGAAATATTTTAAAACTGGGATGTACATCTTCTGGCCTGATCACCTGGTATTTTCGAACTATTAGACATCGGCAAACTCAGATCTCCAATTAGCGCATGATCAGAACTTAAATGCGAATAAGCTTCTGGCGGAACTACCATCCATCGATCGGCCTTCGAAGGCTTCCAATTAAAAGACAAGAATTTTCCGCCTTCTCCTTGATAAAATTCCAAATAAAAAGGGTGAAATCCCTTTTGTAAATAAAGCTCCGTTTCTTTATGTGAAACACCGTGAGGTCCATCGTGATCTAAGATGAGCTTATCGGAAAGCGTTACCCTTGAACCATCGTCGCTCCAAACTCTAAACTTATATAATCCATCTTCAGGAATTTCAATATAGCCTCTGGCATCAATCGCAAAATTTTCTACGAGGTCACCAAAATCATTATCGGCAATATTATCGAAGCTTGGCATTATACCGGCTTGCAGAATTTTAAGTTTATCGAAAGATGGGATTTTCACAGTACCCTTAGGAACCTCAAAAACTCTCGTTAAAGCACCAGGGATCAATTCACCGATATTGACCTCTTTAGATTTAATCATTTGGCCTACTTCTGTTTGGGCCAGAGCTTGCAAATCATCTGGTTCATCTATGCTTAAAATATAACTTACCATTTGACGTATGTCCTCTTCAGTATACTCTGGATGAGCTGTCATTAGCTGTGAGCCCCAAACTCCACCTCCACCTCTTTTTACTTTAGCAGTGAGTATTTCCAAATTATCATCTGTATCCGCATATTTTTTTGCAATGGCTCGATAAGAAGGACCAATCGTTTTAACATTTTTATTGTGGCATGATTTACAATCACTTTTTGCAATCAAAATGGCTCCCTTGGGCAGATCTTCTTTATCCTCTTCTTCATAAATTGCTTTTTTAGGGTTTTCAACTACCGGGGTGTCAATTAGTTTGATATGAAACTTGGTGTTACCTCGGTTGAGTTTCAATTTACCTTCAAAACTCAAGATTTCTCTTTTATTGAAAAGCTTAGTTTCTTCTTTTAAAACTTCTAGTTCCCCATCCGTTTCTACATTTTCTTTGACGACTATGCTGTTTACATTGGTATTCATATAAAGTTTCAAAACTGAGGGCATTGTGACATCATAATCTCTTTGGAAAATCAGGTTTTTTTCCGAGTCCTGAATCGCTTCGACCGTTTCTGTCACGCTTACACGATAATCTCCTGAAACAATATGATACATTAGTTGTGCTTTCTCATCAACAATTCGATGTCCCTTATAATCGATCGTAGTTTCGAGATATTGACCTTTGGGTCCTCTTAATTCCCATGGCTCCTCAAAATTATTTTCAAAAAAAGCATCACCAATCGTCGTCGGTTGAGGACCATGATATGTGGTATAAACTGCGCCATCAAAATTTACCCTACCCTTCCATACCTTGTATAAACTGGCAGTTTGAGTATTATAGGCAGCCCATAGATTTTGGTGCAGAGCCAATGTAATCATCCGTGGCGTTTCGTCCAAGACTGTTCTAAATATCCAAGGATTATGCGGACGTTTTTCGTTGGCTATATCGAAGGTTTCATTTTCACCTGAACATGATAAAAAAATGCAAAATATAGCTAGTAAAAAAAAAGTTAGGTTCTTCATCTTTAATTGATAAATAGAATTACAAGATAATAAACCAAATTAGGAGTAGAGCAAGCATTCTGTAAATATGGAAAGCATTATTTTTACTTCAATTAAATGCTTAAAATGAAATACTTAAAGTGGCCCCTGTTTATACTCCTAGCACTAGTTCTTATATATGTTATTCTTTGCTTGATTGGTCCGAAAAACATGGATACTTCTAGATCCACAGAAATCAAATCATCACCTGCTCAAGTTTTTAACTTGATAAATAATCTAGAAAAGTGGGAAACTTGGTCACCTTGGTCCAAAAGCGATACGACACAGGTCTTAACTTACGGTAACAAAAAAGAGGGTTTGGGAGCCAGTTACACTTGGAAAGGTGATACAAATGGCGCTGGAGACTTAAATGTTACTGAGTCTATCCAAAACGAAAAGACTAAAGTAACTATGAATTTCCATGACTATGGAAGTACTTCATTTGTGGATTTTGATCTTAAATCAGCCGGTGATAAGGTTAATTTGACCTGGTCAATGAAAGATGAAAAAGATTTACCTTTTTTACTTCGAGGAATGATGTTTATACAAGGAATGAAAGGAAGTATGGTCGAGAGTTTTGATCTTGGTTTATCCAATATTAAAGAAATAGCTGAAAACCGAGCGATGGGCAAATACAATGGCTACGAAATCAAGGCTCTGGAAATGCCAGAAAAGCATTTCGTATTAAATCGCCAGGAAGTAGCAATGGATAAAATAAGCCAATTTTATAGTTCTAATCTCGGAAGTCTAATAGGAAAATTACAAAGCGGCAATGTACAAATGTCTGGTGGTAAACCCAGTGGATTATTTTTTAAATGGGACGAAGCCAATGGTAAAACAGATATGGCAGCTGCTATACCTGTTGCAGATGCAGTTTCACTAAAAGGTACGAGTTCCTTAACCATACCGGCATCTGGAGCTTTGCAAATTGATTATTATGGAGATTTTTCCAAAACCGCAACTGCTCATTACGCTATGGAGGAATATATGAAAGATCACGGTTTACTGAGTAACCCGCCTGTTATTGAAGAATATGTAACTGATCCAAGTGAAGAACAAGATCCAACAAAATGGCTGACTAAAATTATTTACTACGTAAACTAATTTGATCAACATTACGTCCTTTTATTGTGATCGAAATTCTTGATAAAAAAGAAGCAACGAAACGAATAAATCGACTTGCCTCTGAAAAGACTCCATTTATTTTTATTATCGATTTCGAAATGGATAAATGTCAGGTTTATCCATTATCTAATATTCCGAAAGAAATCAAATATAACATCCGAGGAAATGGCAATTTAGAAGAAGTCTTAATTTCGGAAAACTATGCTTCGCTTGAATTTGAAGCAGTAAGTTTTGAAACCTATTCAAAAGGGTTTAAATATGTGCAGGATGAAATTAATTATGGTAACTCATTTTTATTAAACCTTACCTATCCAAGCAAAGTCAAAAATAAGGTCAATTTAAACTCCTTGTTTCATCAAGCATATGCTCCTTATAAACTTTTAATTGAAAAAAAACTATTGGTGTTTTCACCTGAGTGTTTTGTAAAAATCGCAAATGGTACGATTTCATCGTTTCCAATGAAGGGCACAATAAATGCTTCGGTACCAAACGCTAAATCACAAATTTTAGAAGATCAAAAAGAAAAAGCAGAACACTACACCATAGTTGATTTAATACGAAATGACTTAAGTATCGTTGCCAATAAAGTTTCAGTAGAAAATTTTAGATATATAGATTCAATACATAGTAAAAAAGGAGATCTTCTTCAAGTAAGCTCCAAGATAGTCGGTCAACTCCAATCAAATTACCTAGAAAAAATGGGGGACATTATTTTTGCCCTTCTACCTGCCGGAAGTATTTCGGGAGCACCAAAAAAGAAAACATTGGAAATCATCAAAGCTGCTGAAAATTACGAGCGAGCTTATTATACTGGAGTATTTGGGGTTTTCGATGGAGAAGCTTTGGATTCTTCGGTTATGATTAGATGCATTCAAAACATAGGAGATGATTTGTTTTATTTTAGTGGTGGTGGAATCACACACAAAAGCAAACTTAAAGAGGAATATCAAGAACTAATTTCAAAAATTTATGTCCCAACTTTTCGAAACGATACAAATTAAAGATGGGAGCATCTTAAACCTGAAATATCATCAGGACAGGTTTGACTTTTCCAGAAAACAATTGTTTCCAAATTTTCGAGACATCTCATTGGCCCAAAAAATCCATCTGCCTAGTTATTATCAAGTCGGACTCATAAAATGTCGAATTTCTTATTCAGAAAAAATCAATGAAATCGTATTCGAACACTATTCCATTCGACAAATAAAGTCTATAAAGAAGGTTCATCACGATAAAATCGATTACTCTTATAAATTTGAAAACAGAAAAATTCTCAAAACTCTTTTTAATGGTCGTCAAGGTCATCAAGAAATTCTAATCATCAAAAACGGCTTAGTTACAGATTGCTTTTATTATAACGTAGCATTTTTCGATGGTCATAAATGGCTGACTCCTGAAAAGCCATTATTAAAAGGAACCAAACGGGCATTTTTACTGGATCACAACAAAATTTCCCTTGCTCCAATTTTAGAAAAAGACATACCCAACTTTCATAAGATTGCTTTATTCAATGCACTTAGTGATTTTGGTGAGGTACAATTAAGTGTCGATCAAATTTTTTGAGTCGATCTTAGAAACCAACAAGCAGAAAAACAAAAAGAAGCAAATACCGGTTGAACGCTCCAATTGAGTTTCAATAAAAAAGGTACTGAATACGATGGCATACAATACTAATGTAAAAGAATTAGCATAAAGCTTTTCTTTAAAGAACGGAATCCAAATTCCCAACTGATAAAGAAAAAAACCTAACAAACCAGTCGATGTTAATGCAAACAAAAATTGATTATGAGGATAATTCAATTTGCCTTTGTAATCCTCAACATTGGCCAAATACCAATTTTCACAACTAGAAGATAAATCACCCAGACCTGTACCCATAAGCATGTTTTCCCTAAACACTTCACAACCCATTTTGAGAGATAAGTACCGTCCCCCATCAGAATAATTAACCGCCTTACCTTCAGCCAACATCGTCAGATCCCAGACCGAATACCCAACCTTGTAAAAAAAACTCGGCACAAAGTAATAAGCGATTATTGGCGCAATAGCGCAAAGGATCATACATCCAACCCCCTGCAAAATATTTTTAGTCAAATAAACCTGGCGAAAACTCAAAATAATCAAACCAATATACATAGTCACAATACCAGTTCGCACAGCAAGGATATGCATAAACATAAAAAGCAAGCCAGCTAAGCCCAAAGCCAACCACCTCATTTTGATAAAATATCTATCTTCTAAAAACAATATTACTCCAGTAATCGCAGCGAAGGAAAGTATTAAACTATAGCTGACATGATGAATTGGGGTAGCCAAGCTTTGTCCATGCTGAATCAGCTTATTGTAATAGTCCATATCTAAAACATACAACAGCATTACATGAGCAGCTGAAATAGACGAAATACTTAAAAAAGCGTAAATGATCAGATGAAAATTCTTCTTAGCTATTGGATTTAGATGATAAAAAGCAATGGGCAATACTAAGAAAGGAAGCTTAAGTTGTAAGTGTTTAAACCATTCGCTAAGGTTATAAGAATTTATTCCACTCATCAGGATACTCAAAAAAACCAAGGTGTAAGCCAATATCCAAATACTACCTTTTTTAGAGAGATTTAGATCTATAGTTCTTCGAGTAGTTAGCCATTCGGCGAATGCCAAAAAAGCAAAGCCAAACAAAGTCAGTGACAAAACAAATTTTGAGTAAAAAAGAGCTACAAAAAAGACCAGACTTAATCCCACAAAAATCTTCTGCACTAAGTTGGTCGTTTTCATCTTTTCGTTCAGTCTGTACCGCTAACTAACGAATTAATAAGGGAATAACTTACCTTTGTACATTCCAAAATTGTAATAGGAATGTCAAAAGATGCTTTCGAAATTGTAGAAGAGATTTCCAAAAAATTATCACAGATCAAAATTGACTCTGTTGAAGAATTAGAAAAATTCAGGATTCAGTTTTTAGGTTCTAAAAATGAACTTAAATCTTTATTTGGAGAGATACGAAATGTTTCCAATGAACGTAAAAAAGAATTTGGCCAAGCAGTCAATGCGTTAAAATCACAGGCGGAAGAAATATTTGCTGAGCATAAATTCGCTTTAGCTGCAAACGAATCTAAAAAAGAAAGCGCATCCATCGATATGACGATGCCTCCGAGCCCAAATCCTCAAGGGTCAATTCACCCCATCACAATAGTCATGGATCGTATAATTAGAATCTTCGAAAAGATAGGTTTTACGATTGCTGAAGAGAGAGAAATAGAAGACGATTGGCACAATTTTACTGCCATGAATACGCCGGATGACCATCCAGCACGGGACATGCAAGACACCTTCTATTTGCAAAATTCTACGGAACAATTGCTTCGAACCCACACTTCCTCTGTACAAGCTAGGGTGATGACCACTCAAAAACCACCGATAAGAATTATCGCACCTGGTAGGGTTTATCGAAATGAAACCATCAGCGCCAGATCTCATTGCCAATTTCATCAGGTTGAAGGCTTATTTATTGATAAGAAAGTTTCTTTCGCAGATATGAAACAAACCCTGATGTATTTTACCAAAGAAATGTACGGTCCTGATGCGAAAATTAGATTGAGACCGAGCTATTTTCCTTTTACTGAGCCAAGTGCTGAAATGGATGTTTATTGGGGTTTAGAAGACGAACATGCGTATCGAATTACCAAAGGAACCGGATGGTTAGAAATCTTGGGATGTGGGATGGTCGATCCAAACGTATTAAAAAATTGCAATATTGATCCAGAAGAATACTCGGGTTTTGCATTCGGTATGGGTATCGAAAGACAAGCTATGTTACATTATCGAATTAACGATATCAGAATGTTATTTGAAAACGACGTTCGATTCTTAAGACAGTTTAATTCGGCAATGTAAGCTATGAAACCACAAATTTTAAAAGGGACTAGAGATTTTCTGCCTCAACAAGTTTACAAACGCAATTATATTTTTGATACGATCAAAGAAGTGTTTCAAAAATATGGCTATCTACCTATAGAGACTCCCGTTATGGAGCATCTTTCTACCCTTACGGGAAAGTATGGAGAGGAAGGAGACAAGCTTTTGTTTAAACTCCTCAATAATGGAGATTTTTTAAGCAAAGCAGATGAAGAGGCATTGGCCAACAAGGATTCTAAAAAGCTATTGCCTAGCATATCTAAACGTGGATTGAGATATGACCTCACTGTACCCTTTGCGAGATTTGTTGTGATGCATCAAAATGAAATTAGTTTCCCTTTTAAAAGATATCAAATCCAACCAGTGTGGCGAGCGGATCGTCCCCAAAAAGGTCGATATCAAGAATTTTATCAATGCGACGTAGATGTAGTAGGTTCAGATTCTCTCATTTATGAGGCGGAGTTAATTCAAATTTATGATGAGGTTTTTACCAAACTGGGACTCAATGTCACCATCAAAGTCAACAATCGTAAAATATTAAAAGGGATAGCAGAAGAAGCCAATATCGGTGATCAATGGGTAGATATGACAGTTGCCATTGACAAGCTCGATAAAATTGGTGAGGATGGAGTCAAAAAAGAATTATTAAGCAAAGGAATAAGTGCTGATTCTATTTCTAAAATCTTTGCACTTCTTGAGACCAATAATGTTGAAGAGCTAAACTTTACCAACGAAGAAGGTAGGAAAGGTAAGGAGGAATTATTGAAGATTCATGAATACCTTGATCAATCCAAGCTCAAAAATGAAGTAAAATTTGACATGACTCTTGCGCGTGGTCTGGGATACTATACTGGGTTCATAGTCGAAGTCTCAGCCAATGACGCCATTATGGGAAGTATTGGAGGTGGAGGAAGATATGATGACTTAACGGGGGTATTCGGCATGAGGGATATGTCAGGTGTGGGTATTTCTTTTGGGGCTGCACGTATTTACGACGTCATGGAAGAGTTGGCTCTGTTCCCAAAAGAAATTACTGAATCTACTAAAGTAATATTGCTCTCTTTTGATGAAGATTGCTTAATCCATTCCACGAAAGTGGCAAATCAGTTAAGAGAAGCAGGAATATCAACTGAAGTATATCCGAGTGCTGCAAAAATGAAAAAGCAAATGAAGTATGCCAATGATAGAAGCATACCTTATGTAATGGTCATAGGAAGTGATGAAGTGGATTCTGGTTTATACAAACTAAAACAAATGGAGACTGGAGATCAACAAGAATTAGATATATCCGAAATCATCCAAAACTTGATGAGTTGAAAAAGTTTTTCAACAATAAAAATTTGTTCAAATTCTTAAGAGAAATGCTCCCTATCATTTTGGGGGTCTTGATCGCATTGCTCATTAACAATTGGAATCAAAGCAGATTGGATAAAAAATTTGAAAAAACGGTTCTAAATTCAATCAAAAACGAACTCACCGAAAACTTGGAAGAACTCAATGCCGTTATCCCAGATCATCATAAACTGGTCGACACCATCTCATTGTATCAGTTTGACGAAGATGTAAGCATAGGTCAAATTCTAAATAAGGTCAAAGGAATCCAGAGTGCAAGCATAAAAAATACTTCTTGGAAATCCATTCTAAATTCAAATATTCAACTCTTTGAATATGACCTTCTCACTCAACTTATCAATATTGATGAAGGGAAAGCAGATCACAAAATGCTGGCTAATAAACTTCTTGATCTAATCTATGACTCTTTGGAAAAAAAAGATGTTGTTTCGAAACAGAAATTTTCAATTGTCATCAATGACTTTATCTCAGTTGAAGATGATCTAAGAAAGTCTCATGAAGCTTGCTTGTTGCAATTAAAATTTGATTTGGAGTAGGTAACGAAATAGAAAATCTCCGTCCAAACAACAAATCAAAAAAAGAAATGAAAAATTCTATATTATTGGCTTTGACATGCTTTTTTGTCTTGTCGTCTTGTGCATCATTAAAAAATGCATTGCCAATACCCACAGATCTTGAATCCGCATTGGCATTAAAAGAAGTTCTGAACAGTTCAACTTTTAAGGCAATTAAAACCCTAAACCAAATGAAAAATGGTGGGGACGCACTTCCTAAAGAAATACAACCTGTATTGGCTGCAATGAGAACCTTAGGTTATGGAGATCAAGTTGAAAAAGTTACCAAATCGATACAAAAAGCATCCTCTGTAGCAGCTGCAGAAAGTGAATTGATAATGAAAGACGCCATTAAAGAAGTAAAGTTTAAAGATGCTGCAAAGATTGTGGTCACCGGAGGTGATGCCGCAACTGGTGTACTTAAACAGGTCATGTATCGTACGGTGACTAAAAGGTATAGTGAGCGAATTGATAAAGAACTGGTTAAAACAGATGTCAAGAAATTTTGGCCCTTAGCTGCAGGTGCCTATAACATATTTGCCAAAGAAAAAGTAGATGATAATGTTTCGGATTTTTTAGCCAAGCGAGCCGTTGACGCTTTGTTCCTCACTACAGGTGCAAAAGAAAAAGAAACACGTGCCGACTATAAGAAAGTAGGAAGTGTAGTCGTAAATAAAGTCTTTGATTATTACAAGGATAAAAAAATCAACACCAAAGGGAAAATCGTCAAGAAGTAAGTTCTTGTTCAAGTACTAAAAAATTATTGGTTAATTATTCCTCTTCGTCAATTCTATTTTTTGAAGCTTGGATATATTCATCCAAAATTTCTTGAAGATTTGGCTTCGGGATTAACCCATTAAATCTTTCTTTTAACTGTCCATTGTCAATCATCATTAATGTTGGTATGGATTTGATTTTAAAGTATTGACTCAAACCTGGATTTGCTTCCGTGTTAATTTTAGCAACCAGAGCCCTACCTTCATACTCTTCAGCCAATTCATCAATGATAGGACCAATTACTTTACAAGGTCCACACCAATCGGCATAGAAATCCAATAGTACTGGAATTTTCGATGTGCCAACGATTTCGTTAAAATTGGTATCCGTAATCTGAGTTGTAGGATACTTTGCCTTCCTTTTCCAAAACATAAAAAGCTCAATTAAAAAGAGTATTAGAAAAAATCTAATACTCTTTTCATGCTAAAAATAATTTGATTTTTTACCAAGGCCATGCAGCGATGATACCACCCGCAACAGTAAGTCCAATGATTTGATATGGTGCATCAATCAGCCAAAGTTTTATGCTTCTTTGCTGATATATGTAGTTGATGCCCATGGACATGGCAGCATAGAAAACACCTATTGCCGCTCCATGTGCTGCACCGTGACCAAAGGTCTGGCCTTCAGCAGCGAAATGTCCTGATAAACTTGCCTTGATCGCAAAACACATCGCGATCATGCAAACTAAACTCAATACCATTTTCAGAGCCATGTTGCCCTTTTGTAAATATTCGTCGGTAAAACCTAATTCGTTTTGCCAAGCTTTGCCCAGTACATTGTACCAGATCGCACCAAGAAACCAGAATGCAAGTCCTGCTGCAACAAATGATAATCCTCCCATAGTAGTAGTTGTTTTATTAAAGGGTTGAATAAAAGTTGTTATCTCCTTTAAAATACGGAATTTAAAACTTCCTGCTAAAGCCGAAGACATAATTAAACTGACCAAATAAAAAAGACTGAGCAGCGTAGTCCATATCGTTTGAAGAAATTCGAACACTTGGCATGTGAATGTACCCTCCTTTTAGCTCTGATTGAAGAAAAAACCATTTTCCAATATTAACATTTAAACCCACCAAAGGAGCAAAACCAACTCCGGACAAATGATATGCGTCGCGATTATAACTATTAAATAAAATTGTTCGCGTGCGGGGCACTAAAACACCAACTCCACCACCACTTACCAGGTTAACTTTAATCAACTTATAATTCAAAAGTTGATCAAACCTCCTTAATTCGATATTTACGTAGTTTAAACCATCTGTGTGCTCCAATTCTAAAAAAGATTCAGTCAAGACAATTTTATCCTGATTATAGGTGCCATTAAATTCATTATCAGCTAAAATCTGCCCCGTTATTTCGACCTCCTGATCTTGAACAACAACATATTTCATATGATCAAAACCTAACGAAACATTCCAACGATTATTAAAAAAATAACCTAATCTCAAATTCGTTTGAGGGATTGTAATTTTGCCTGGATGAAAATAAGGGTCTAAAGCAAAGGGAGTTTGCCTATCCGTGGCTTTAACATCTTTAAGCATAAAATCAAAATCCTCCCCTTTAAAACGCATGTCCGTTTTACCATAGCAATCTAAGTTCCATCCCCAAGAAATATAAAATCTTTTCTCATTCACCCTCTCTATGGAAATGGGATCGTTTTGGCCAAATGCAATTAGAGGACAAACCAAAAAGAAGACTAAAATTTGGATCAGTTTCATTTATTAATTTTAAATCCTATTTGAAGGTCTTCAATTTGAAAACAAATTTCAACTTTCTCACTCACTTTAAGCTATGACATATTATCAAGGAAAAAAAGTTTGGATCACTGGGGCAAGTTCAGGCATTGGAAAATCATTAGCCATCGAATTATCAAAAATGGGTGCCGAACTAATTTTATCCTCTCGTAAAATAGATGCTTTAGAAAAAGTAAAAGCTTTATGCCTTTCGGCAATGTCAGACGCTAACAGAACGAATAAAGTCCATATTGTGTGTTTAGACCTCGCTAATCATGAAGAATTAGAAAGTATTTTCAAAGAAAATGAATCAATCCTTAGTCAAACGGATATCTTGTTTAATAATGGAGGTATCTCACAACGTTCATTTGCTGAAAACACATCCTTTGATGTATATCAAAAGCTCATCGACATAAACTACTTAGGAACGGTCAAAATAAGTTTATTGCTTTTACCATTTTTCAAGAAAAGAAATTCCGGACATTTTGTGGTTACGAGTAGTTCAGCAGGCAAGTTTGGCGTACCTGTCCGAACTGGATACTCAGCAAGTAAATTTGCTTTACATGGATTCTTTGAAGCATTGAGAGCTGAGTTACACAAAACTAAAATCTATGTCACCATGCTATGTCCGGGTTATATAAAGACTGACATTTCACTAAATGCATTAACTGGTGATGGCAATGCGCAAGGAACCATGGATCAGGCACAAGCCAATGGCATGCCAGTTGAAGTAATGTCTCAAAAGGTGCTTAGAGCAGTGGCTAGTAAAAAAGCTGAATTTTTAGTAGGCGGCCTGAAAGAAACGCACATGGCTGTTTGGATGTCACGAATTTTTCCTTCATTATTTCGAAAGATAATTGCTAAAAGTAGAGTTACTTAAGTCACTTTTCTCGTTAGGTTACAGAAATTTGTCTTACAACGGTTAAACGATATGTGCTTGTTTACAATCCAAGAACCTTAGAAACGTATAATTTTTGCTTTGTAGTCTCAAAGGATGTCGCCAAATACACATCATTAAACATTTTATGACGGCAAACTTTCCACTCCGATCAATTAAACTTTGTATCCATAAAAAATACCAGTAGCTTAAGAAATACATTATTCATCACTGAATTACCACTATGTTTTTTAAGTCACGCAATATTATTCGTAAATCGATTAAATCTCTTTTGATTTTATTTCTGTTCAGTACCATTCTGATTGCACAAGAAGATAGCACAGACTGTCCATACTTTAGTGTGAATGCTTCTGACACAACGGATGTGTCTTTTTCTTTGGTCTCCTCCAATATTGATGCCTTAGTAAGTGGCGTGATTGCCAATGTTGTCGTGGAACAAGTGTATGTCAATTCTGGAGATTCGATCGTAGATGCTACATATGTATTTCCAATGTCATCCAATGCTGCAGTCTATGGCATGGAAATGCAGCTAAATGAGAAAATAATTAAGGCCGAGATTAAAAGAAAAGATGAAGCACAAACCATTTTTGATACCGCCAATCAAAATGGTCAAGCTGCAAGTTTATTAGAACAACATAGACCTAATGTTTTTCAGATGAGTCTTGCTAATATTGAAGCAGGAGATACGGTATCGATTAAAATGAATTATACCGAATTACTCATTCCTGAAAAAGGAAAATACCAATTTGTATTCCCTACCATAGTTGGACCCAGGTATACTTACCAAGGTGAAAATTGGGTGAGCCAATCCGCCATCGATTCTCTGAACACCGCTGCAACAGAACTTAATATCAACCTAAAAATAAACGCAAGCACACCATTGTTGGCTGAATGCAAATCACACAATATTCCTATAGATTATCAAGGAAATTCTGCAAACATGTATTTATCAACCAGTCCCGAAAAAGATTTTATTGTTGATT
The DNA here is from genome assembly GCA_020631135.1 of Saprospiraceae bacterium. Taxonomy (GTDB): domain Bacteria; phylum Bacteroidota; class Bacteroidia; order Chitinophagales; family Saprospiraceae; genus JAHDHU01. The sequence goes on from JAHDHU010000004.1 coordinate 16,655, forward strand.
ATTCTTTAGATGGTAATCAAATAGAAACAGGAATTTTGCTTTACGAAGAAGACGAAGAAAATTTCTTTTTATCCATGATACATCCTTCAAAACCAAACGTTGGTTACGACATTCCGCAAAGGGAATATGTATTTATAATGGATGTTTCAGGTTCGATGTCAGGCACACCTTTAGAAACTTCAAAACATCTGATAAATTTATTGCTGGAAGATTTAAACCAAAGTGATCGTTTTAATATCCTGTTTTTTGCTGGAGGAAGTTCAGTACTATCCCCAAACTCCTTAGCAGCTACGACGGACAATTTAAATTTAGCTACCGAGTTTATAGAAAATATAAATGCCGGAGGAGGCACAAACTTACTTCCGGCTTTAGAAAAGGCCTTGGACATGAACGGAACTGAAGATTTTGCGAGAACTTTTGTGATTTTAACCGATGGATTGGTAACCGTCGAGAAAGAAGCTTACAATCTCATAAGATCAAATCTAAATAACGCCAATTTTTTCTCTTTTGGAATTGGCAGTTCAGTGAATAGATTTATCATCGATGGCATTGCTTATGTTGGGGAAGGAGAAGCTTTTGTTGCAACGAACGATAGCGACGCAAATCAGATTGCCCAAAATTTTAAAGAATACATCGACCGCCCTGTTCTTACCAATATTGAAGCAATTTTTGAAGGCATCGATGTGTATGATATCGAACCACTGACCATTCCAGATGTTTTCGCCGAAAGACCAATCATTATTTATGGCAAATATGATAAACCAGCAGAAGGTACTTTAGAACTAAATGGCGAATATGGATCTGGTTTTGTTTCGGAAATATTGTAATTCGAAAATTATCAAGACGATAAAGATGAAAATGTGGCTCTGAAATATTTATGGGCACGCAAAAAAATCAAACTGATGTCTGATTATGGTGTAGCCAGCAATGAGACCGATACCATTTCTATAGAAGAAGAAATAACTCTTTTAGGACTTAAGTATAGCCTAGTGACAGAATATACATCCTTCGTTGCCGTAGATAGCTGTGCCAGCATAAATCCCGAAAATGACACGGGTAATGATGATGGAGGAGGAGTAGTCTCGGATTTTCATGAATTTATTCCTGATATAAATCAACAAAAATGCTTGAACATCATTGGGAATATTACGCAAAACCGATTGCGACTCCGTTTAAATGAATTGTGCCTTAATAATCAAATCGGAAGTTTAATAATTTCCGATCTATCGGGAAAATATCTTTTAAGCATTGATTTGAGTAAAATTTCGGACCCAAGTTTACTCGAGATACCAATAGATCATTTTACCCAAGGCTTATATTTTGTTTCCTGGTTAAAAGAAGGAAAAATGATTTCCACAGAAAAATTTGTCAAACAGTAGATTAAAATATAGGCTCTAGATACTAACAAATTTGGAATTTTAACATTCCAATTATATTGGGATAACTCTCTGAATTGTTGGTAATTACACGAATTATTGACTTTCTTTGCGTTTCCAAAAATTAGTAGATATGGATATTTTTGATCGCATTGTAAAAGAACCGGGACCATTAGGAATTCATGCAAATTCTGAAGGCTATTTTATTTTCCCTAGAATTGAAGGCGAGTTAAGTAATCGCATGAAATTTGAAGGAAAAGAGGTGGTTGTTTGGTCTATCAATAATTATCTCGGCTTGGGAAATCACCCAGAGGTTAGAAAAGCTGATACAGAGGCTACAGAAAAATATGGTCTTGCCTACCCGATGGGATCTCGAATGATGTCTGGTGACACAGATTTACATTACGAATTAGAAAAAGAGTTGGCCGAGTTTGAACAAATGGAGGCCGCGGTATTGGTAAATTTTGGATACATGGGTATCATGTCAGCGATTGATTGTCTTTTATCAAGAAGAGATGTGGTGGTTTATGATCGTGGTTGTCATGCATGTATCGTCGATGGTGTTAGAATGCACTCTGGAAATCGCTTCGTTTTCCAACACAATGACATGGATAGCTTAGACAAGCAACTGAAATCAGCAACCAAAGTGGCTGAAGAAAATGGCGGTGGAATACTTGTAATTTCTGAAGGTGTATTTGGCATGAGAGGTGATCAAGGAAAACTGAAAGAAATTGTAGCGCTCAAACAAAAATATAATTTCCGATTGATGGTTGATGATGCTCATGGTTTCGGAACCTTAGGTGCCACCGGAATGGGGGCAGGTGAAGAACAAGGAGTACAAAAAGACATCGATGTTTATTTTGCCACCTTTGCGAAATCTATGGGTGCAGTAGGTGCATTTTTAGCAGGTAGTAAAGAAGTTGTTCAATATTTGAAATACAACATGCGTTCGCAGATTTTTGCTAAATCTTTGATGAGTCCGTTAGTTGCAGGAAATCTCAAGCGATTACGAATGCTCAGAACAATGCCTGAACTTAAAAATAAGCTATGGGAGAATGTAAATATTCTTCAAAATGGTTTGAAAGAAGCTGGTTTTGATATTGGAGTTACCAATTCGTGCGTTACTCCTGTTATGATGAAGGGATCTGTAGAGGAAGCCAAAAAATTAGTATATGATCTAAGAGAAAACCATGGAATCTTCTGTTCGATCGTGGTTTATCCTGTTATACCTAAAGGAATGATTTTGCTTAGATTGATACCTACCGCATTGCATAACAAGCAAGACATCGACGAAACTATTGTTGCGTTCCAAGCGATTCAAGAAAATTTGAAAGCTGGAAAATACTTAGAACAAGAAGCAGTAAGTTAAACTATGTCAAACCAACTTCCGATCATTAGCGGAATCCAGCAAATTGGAATAGGTAACACTTCGGTTTATGATACTTGGGATTGGTATCGTAAATATTTGGGAATGGACTTGCCTGTTTTCGATGAAGCAGCCGAAGCAGCATTGATGCTACCTTACACCGAAGGTGAGCCGAGATCTCGTCACGCAATTTTGGCTTTGAATATGATGGGTGGTGGCGGAGCCGAAATTTGGCAATATACCTCTCGAGTAGGTCAGCCCGCAAATTTTGAGGTTCGGCTTGGTGATCTTGGAATTAATATTGCGAAATACAAGAGCATTGATATTCAAAAATCACATGATGCATTAAGCAAGGATAATCCTTGTAGTGACATTCGTCAATATATAGATGGGCGTAAACACTTTTTTTGTCGTGACCCTTTCGGGAATGATTTAGAAGTTGTAGAAGCCGATGATTGGTTTCAGAAGAAAATTTCACACAGTGGTGGTGTTTACGGTGCGATCATCGGGGTGAGTGATATGGACAATTCCATTAAATTTTATCAAGAGTTGTTGGGTTATGATAAAATTTTGAGTGATCAAACCAATACTTTCGAGGATCAAGCATTTTTAGCAGGTGGTTCCGAAAAATATAGATCTGTGATTCTGTCGCATTCGCGAATGCGAAAAGGTCCTTTTAGTCCTCTATTTGGCAATTCCGAAATCGAATTAATCCAAGCCTTAGACCGGAAGCCTAAAAAAATCTTCGAGGGGAGAATGTGGGGAGACCTCGGATACATTCACCTGTGTTTTGATATCAGTGGAATGGACCAATTACGTCAAAAGTGTAAATCATACGGACATCCCTTTACAGTGGATAGCGGTGATTTCGATATGGGAGATGCAGGAGGACAGTTTGCATACATCGAAGATCCAGATGGTACATTAATCGAATTTGTCGAAACGCATAAAGTACCGGTACTTAAAAAGATTGGTTGGTATTTAAACCTTAAAAACCGAAATCCCGAAAAATCCTTGCCGCGTTGGATGATTAAATCGATGGGACTAAATCGTAAGAAGCTTAAATAAAAAGTAGCCAAGCTTTATCTCATCACAAATACCCAAAAGTATTATATAGGATTTAACAATGAATCTGGAATTGGAGGATCTTCGTTTATTGGGAGTCTGACATACGTATTGATAATGGAATCTATCTCTTCTAGTGTTTCAGAAGGTCCAAACACTTCAATATTAGATTCATCAATTTCCTGAATCTTCAAAAAGGTATTTTCATTAGTAAAGATTATTTTATTTCTATTTCTATGATCCGAATCAACTAGTTCTTCGACATGGAAATTCTGAAGAATGGTATCCTTTGTAGAAAAAAAATACTGTGCTGTTACTATTTCGTTTGGACCTACCCTCTTTTGACCGCTCGAAAAATACATATCCACATCATCGATTTTCTGCCAATGGCCTTGCCACCATTCACCGTTTTCGAATATAATATCTTCCCCAGTACAAGCTGACATCATCAGTAAAAATAGTATGGCTAAATTTCTCATAAGTGATTTTTACAAGCTTAAAACTGTCCAAGAATTTTAAACAAAACGAAAAAAATCTTTGTGAGCTGCTTTTGATTTTCCTTCGTTAAATAAAATCTATATTCAAACTTAAAGCCTAAATTTATCCAAGCACAATAAAAGCATTTTGATCAATTTATTAATAAACCGTAAAGTTCGATTTCTCTTAGTTGTTTCGTCAATATTTCTCACTATAAGTTGTCAAAGAGAAAATCAATTTAGTCCTGATAAGACAAGCACTATTAAGATAAACTTTGGGTCCAAACAAAAAGGAGCACATGTTTTTGGTTATTTTGATTCGCTCAGTATTGCACCCTTTAGAGAATATGGTTTGGATTGGATCACAGTCGTGCCCTATGGAGTTCAAGATCATTATCAAAGCCCAATATTACGACATCACAATGGGGACAGTACAGTCATCAAAAATTCGAATGAGCAATGGCTCAAACAAATAAAACACGTCAGAGATGCTGGCTTTAAAGTATTTGTAAAACCACATATTTGGTTGATGACTGATGAAAAAGGCAAGTGGAGGTCAGATATTTTTCCAAGCAATGATGAAAACTGGAAATCTTGGAAAGAAAGTTACACAGACTTCATTTTGCGCTACGCTATTCTTGCAGAAGAAGCCGAAGCTGAGATGTTTTGTCTAGGTGCAGAATTAACGCGCTTATCACTAGAGAAAACTGATTATTGGTTGGATTTATTAAAGAAAGTTCGAACTGTCTATTCGGGTAAAGTTACTTATGCGGCAAACTGGAACAAAGAATACGAAAAAATACCATTTTGGAATCAACTAGATTTTATCGGCATTCAGGCCTATTTTCCACTCACAAAAAAATTGAACCCCTCAATCGAAGAATTAAACAATGGTTGGCAAAAGCACATCGAAAAAATGCATAAGATAGCCCATACATTTAACCGTCCCATACTTTTTACTGAGTTGGGTTATAAGAGCACTTCTGACGCTGGGATTTCTCCTTGGTCCTGGATCGATTATTCATCGAATGATGATAATGCTAAAATAGATGTTGAAACACAAGCTAATTGTTATCAATCCTTTTTTGAAAGTGTTTGGAATTTAGAATGGATTGCCGGTGTACACATCTGGCAAATGCGAGATGACTTTGTTAAAGGAAGAGGCAAGAGTGATTTAGATTTCACGCCACAAGGAAAACCTGCAATGGCAATTATAACCAATCAATTTAAGACAAAGGATTAAAAAAATTATTCACTTGCTGAAAACAATTCGCCAAGCAACATTAAAAGTTCGTTCTAATAGTCCACTTTCATTTCCTACTATAATGTTTAGTGTCTCAGTATTTTGATCTACTTCTTCCGAAATATTTTGAACATACTTTACATTTTCTCTATTTAGCAAATTAATCATCGAAAAGGACAAGCTAGAATCAATTGACCTGATTTTAAATTGGTAAGTACAACTAATATCAATACGACTATATGCAGAAACCCGCTTAAATCGATCTTTAGGACTACTGTTTCTAATGTCGCCATTCGAGCCCAAGCTTGCAATATTCGTATATGGCCTGCCACTGGAATAAATCCAATCTAGACCTAAACTTAGTTTACGAAAATGTAATAGATTAATCCATTTTAATTGATGTCTTCGATCATCTTCTGAAGCAAAGTATTGATTCATGGCGATCTCTTTAAATCTTTCTTTTGTTGTGCTTAGCGTATAAGAAAGGTAAGTATCATATTTATTAATCTGTTTACTTAGTGTTAGATCTATACCTTGTGTAAAACCGTCACCAATAAACAAACTATAATCTCTCGGACCAACTGTGTCACTCTGGTTACCCATGCCTGGCTGCAACAAACTATACTCCGTTATACCTTTAAAATTTTTCCGATAAGCTTCAATATTCAACCCTACTAAATCAGACAAAATTGTAAACCCGATCATTCCATTTGTTGCACTCAATACGGGTACATTATCAAAACCTGCACTTACCCATAATTTTCGATTGGTACCTCGATACTCATAAGGAAACTCTCTTATAAATTGCTGATAGAAGCCAAAAGAGGATTTCATTTGAAAATATTTGGAAACTTTATATTGAATCAAAGCACGAGGAGAAAAATAGACTCGATCTGTCCCTTCAAAATAAGTGATTCGATTGCCTAGCTTCATTGTTAAAAGTGAATCTAATTGCAGATCAAGTTGGGACCAAAGACTGAGGTCATTAGGCTTATAATTGCCTTTCAGTTTAGATTCGGAATTATCATTAAGATTATAGTTTATCTGATGATTTATCAACTCCGTACCTATCGCCAAAGAATGATTATTTATTGGGAATGCAATTTGCGTCTTTACTCCCAAGTCAACAATTGCATTTTCTTGCCCGAGACTTAAGTTTAATGGTTTGGGGATTTCACCTGAAGAACGTGGAGGTTTTCTTACAATTAAATCAACTTGGCCTTCACCCATAAATTGACTCAAATATGCCGTGGATTGAACTAAAGTTTTTCCAATCTTTAATTTATAATTTAGACTGGTTCCCCAATTACTCCACGTCTCAATTTCATGACCTTCGATGTTAAAAGACTGGTCATTTTCATTTTTAATTCTACGATCGTAATTGTTGTCATACTGATCAAAACTTCGAAAGCCATTTAAAGAAATACTAGACTGATCGTTTGGTTTCCAAATCAATTTTGCATTAGCATCATAAAAATTAAAGGCGGGATTTGTTTTAAGAGGCTTCGAAGAATCAGCAAAGGATTGCACCAAAGTTTCTTCATCAGTTTGTGCCGCTGATAAATTATTGAATTGCGTATTGCTGATATCTCTGAGAGTAGATCTTCCTGCTAAACTGAAACCAACTTTATTGGATAAACGACTGTCAATTTTTGTGGATGCCGTCAACAAATTTATTTCAGCCTCCGCTGAATTCATATCAGGTATGTTCGAATTGCTTTTGACATTAACGATACCACCTGTTTTACCACCAAATTCCACTGGAAAATAGCTGCGATACAATTTTAGTTCATTTACATAACTTGAGTTAATTGCATTAAATATTCCATAAAAATGAGAGCAATTATAAAGCGGTATTCCGTCCAAAACGATCATAGTTTCATCGGCACGACTTCCTCTTATTTTGATTTCGGATGATGCATCATCACTGGCATTAACACCAGTTAACATATGCAAATTTCTGGAAATATCGTCAGCCAATAATCCAGCTTTTAATTCGTTAGCTAGATTTAGATATATGGAAGCTTCTTTATCAATAAAGCGTATTTGCTTTTCCTTATTTACAATGATAATTTCTCCAAAATCAAAAACTCCTTCGTTTAAGGCAACTAAAAGAAACTCATCTTTTAGATCCTTAATCAAAAAACTTTGATCTTCAAATCCAAGAAAATGAACTGTCAAACTATCGTTTATATTATCAAAAGGAATCTCCAAATCAAAACTCCCGTTCTCATCTGTATAAGTTCCTATATTAGAATTCGCTACATAGATATTTGCGAATTCCAAAAAATTTTTTGACTCGGCATTTGCTATTTTTCCTTTGAGGTGAAGTGTCTTTTGATAAGATTCATCATGGGTTTCTTGATAATTATCAGCTTTGCGGAGCAGGATATTATTTCCTACAAGTTTAAAATCTATTTGTTCTTTCTGGAGTAAATACTTTAAAGCATCATCAAGGTCCTCATCTATAAACTTACAGCTCTTTTTTTTGTCCAAAATAGATGCAGTAGAAAATGAAAAACGCAGTCCATATTGATTTTCTAAATCCTCAAAAATCGAAGCCAATGATTTATCTTGAGAAGAATAATTTACTTTGAATAAATTGGAATCCGTTTGAGATGAACCCTTTATCAAAAACATCACAAAAAATAATGAAGCTATATATTTGATCAGTACTTTATTCAACACCTATTTTTTGTAAATTCTAACCTTTTTAGATTTAATTTCAAAAGCCAATCCAAGAGGCCAACAAATCTCTGAGAGTGCCATTTCTTTATTGCTGGCATCAAAACTTCCGGTATAAAGTAATTCTCCTAAACCCTCTTCTAGCTTTATCTCAAGATCAAGTTGTCTTTCCAGTTCTAAAACAATTTCTTGAAGCATTGATTGATCGTAATGAAAAATACCATCAATCCAATCGATTCTTTTGTTTTCGCTAACAATCTGTGTTTGATGCATCTTTCCTTTGATCAATACTTTTTCATTTGGGTTTAAGATCGTTTTGTCAAAATCAGAAATCACTGCAACTTTTCCAGTTTCACAAAAGACCTTCAAAATTTCATCACGTGCGAAAACATTAAAACTTGTTCCTAATACTTCTACCCTCCCTTTGGCTGTAATCACAACAAATGAAGATCCTTTCTTAACTTCAAAAAATGCTTCACCATCCAATTTCAATTGTCTATTTTCTAAAAATTCATTTTCATCATAGCTTAAGATAGAGCTGGCATTTATCTGAACTCTAGATCCTTCTGGCAATTGGATTGTTTTAATTTCTGCTAATGAAGTTGATAGCATTTTAGTTGAATCTCCACCAAACGTAAAATATATAATGGCTAATAAAGTTGCAGCGACACCGGTCCACTTAAGCCAGCCAAAAGAATTAGGAATAGTTTGGTCTTCCTTAGCTTCAATAGATATATTCTTTTGAATTTCAGTCCAAATAGATTTCTCTTTTTCTAATGGCGCATTGTTTGACTTGAAACGCAAATTCTCTACCAGTCTTTTAGACTTGAGGACTATTTCGGTTTTTGAAGGATTACTTTTTATCCAATCTTCCCAAAAATCAACAGCCGTTTTATTATCATTCTTAACCCAACTAATAAACGATTCATCTAAAGCAAAATCTTCTGGTGTATAATGTAAATATTTATCCATATACTGTATTAAAGATTAAACAATTCATTTAAAAGTTCATTCCTATTTGATGCATTATATATAACACTGCATGAGCCGGATCCATCTTGCATTATACTCAGACAAATTCCATTTTGGTTACTTCCATTAAAATGATCCTTTCCCAAAACGCAATGTCCTAATTCGTGAAACATAAGATATTCCTTTTCGTAATCATCCAAAACACTCCATATTTCTTTATCTATGGTTATGGTTCTTGATTCGTTGCTGTAGGTAAGACATTGGCCCAAAAGATTTCTGGGTTCTAAACTCGCGAACTCTATGTTAATTGCTAGAGCACTAACGTTTACGTCCACATCTCTGTTAAAAGCTTCCAATTCGAATATAGAAACATACTCTTCAAATGCTGGATCGATAATATATTCGGTATTAGTTTGACATGCTTGCATAAGCGCTATAATCATAATCACTTTAAGTGGATACTTCATCTTCTTTTACTAACTAAAGCAAAAGAATAGAAAAATGTACTCACTTATTAAAAAGAATAATATGGTCAAGATAATATGCTTAGATAGTTTGCTTAATGCTCTGTGTAATAGATTTCTGGCGGATTGGTAATTTAAATCCATTTGAACCGCAATCGATTCATAATCCATATTTACATAATATTTTAAAAAAACAATTTCCCTTTGCCTATTACTCAGAGAATTAAACGCTTCTTCAATCATCTTCTTTCTAGAAGACTTGTCCTCATCATTTACTAAAATCGCTTCAATATCTAATTCGGCATCAAAATGATACTCTTTAATTTCTAGATCCGTTTTTCGATTTTTTGAAATCGTTTTTAAAATTTTTCTTTTTAGAGAAACCAACAAATAGGGCTTTATACTATCCGTTTCGGATAATCTTTCTCGGGAGTTCCACAATTCAACAAATAATTCTTGTATGCAATCCTCCACCGTCGAACTATCCTTAGTAAATTTTACACCATAGTTATATAACAATTGAAAGTACTGACCATAAATAGATGCAAGCGCTTTTTGATTACCCTTTCGAAGCTCACTCCACAATAGCAAATCCGACATGTTTAAAGGCTTGGTGAATAAATACTAAATACTAAAAGTAAATTTTTTGAAAAAAAGTTTACTCAGGTGAGTACAAAAAGAAAGATGTCTGCTTCTCCTTATAAACCACATAAAAGTATTGGTTTTAATTATTAATCACTTTAAAATTTATCATCATGATTGTAAAAAGAAAATTTAATTTATTCAGCTTAATTGGTTTACTCAGTCTATTTATTTTTTCATTAACATCTTGTGAGACTGAAGAACAATCAATTGTAGACATTGATAATTTTGCAGACAGTTCGATCGAACAAATACAACAAAAAACAGTAGGTAAGAAATATTGTCTAGAGTACGTTTTTCCCATTTCGATCCAATTTATAGATGGTACAATAGCTGAGGTTACAGATTATGAAAATCTTCACGAAACAATATCTACCTTCTTTGAAGAAAACGATATTGAAAAAAACAAGGAAAATAAACCCACGCTTATTTTCCCCGTAGAAGTGCTCAATCAAGAAGGCGAAATCATTCAAGTAACGACACAAGACGAATTACGCGAACTAAAATCAGAATGTCCTAGAGAAGGTAAATGTAAATCTGGTAAAAAGGGAAAAGGATTTAAATGCTTCGATCTTGTCTTTCCTATAAGTGTAATTATAGCTAATCAAACTTTAAGCTTTGATGACAAGGCGAGCTTAAAAGCTGCAATAAAAGCATACAAGGAAGACACAGGTGATGAAGCTGAAAGACCTGAACTGGTTTTTCCACTGTCTATAATTTATGAAGATGGGACCATCACTGAGGTAGTCACAAAAGAAGAATTAAAAGCCTTAAAGCAAGCATGTCAAGATAACTAAGTATAAGTTCTTATTGACAGATGTCATCCATTTGCAAAGCTAAGATACCGGTATCATGTTTTTTTAGGCCATATAAGACTTATGCAACATTCCCAATGAGTGGACATTTAGTGTCCGCATTTATTAACAATTAAAAATAAATATTATGAAAAACTACAGAATAAGTTTTTTGTTTCTATTAACCTTATCCTTATTAGTCATTCAATCTTGTACCGAGGAGACTGATTTAGTCGATGTTGAAAATTCTGCACGAGGAGGAAGACCAGGAGGAGGAAATGGTGGAAACGGTGGTAATGAAGAATCTATCAGAAACATTGATAGTGAAGTTGTTCAAAAATGGAATAGTTTATTTTTAGAAGTAGACAGATATGCTACAGGTATGAGACCTAATGCTACTGCACGAGCTTTGGCTTATATTCACTTAACTCACTATGAAGTAGCCGTATCGGGAATGAGAGACTATCACTCAAACCAGTTATTGCTTTCAGAGTTAACGATTGATGAGGATCAAAAATCAAGAAGAATAGATTATGAAATAGCACTTAATCGTGCTGCAAGTGTGGCTTTATTGCACTTTGTACCTAATATTCCAAATGACGTAAGAAATAAAATATTTCAATTAGAGGATGAAGTAGAACAAAGCTTACGTGCGGGTAAAAGCAATCGCTTAATTGATGATTCAAAAGAATGGGGAGAGTATGTAGCTCAAAGTGTAATTACATATGCGCAAACAGATTTAGAGGGAGAAAAACAGATATTAGATCCTCAGCCACATAGTTATATTCCACCACAAGGTGCGGGATATTGGACTTTTTCCGCTGAGCCAGAGAGAGCATTGTTTCCATATTGGGAAACAGTTAGAACCTTTGTGATTTCGGCAAATCAAACTACGACCGTGGCTCCTTTAGCCTATAGCACCAATCCGAATAGTGAATATTTTCAACAAATGATGGATGTCTATACTTCAAATAACACAGCAAAAGAACAAGATAATGAAGATCTGTGGATTGCTGAATTTTGGAGTGACGATGTTGAAAATCTGATGTTCAGCCCACCTGCTAGACAAATTTCTATTGCTAATCAATTAATTGATCAATTTAATTTAGATCTAGAGGAATCATTGCTACTCATGTTAAAAACAGGTTTTGCATTAAATGATGCAGCTGTATCGACATGGAAATATAAGTATGAGCACATGGTTATGCGTCCAAGTGTATTTGTTCAAGAATATATCGATCCAGATTATCAAACAAATCTATTTAGATTGATTCCTTGGCCTAACCCAACATTTCCAGGTTATCCTTCAGGACATTCTGCTTTCGCGTCAGCTGCAGCTGGAGTTTTTATCGATGCTTTCGGAGACGATGTAAGTTTCACAGATAGGTCACATGAGGGAAGAACCGAATTTAGAGGAATGCCGCGGACCTTCAATACTTTATCTGAGATGGCTAGCGAAAATGCGTATTCCAGAATTCCATTAGGTGTTCATATCGAAATGGATTGTACCGAAGGTTTGCGCTTAGGATATGAAATTTCGAATGCAGTCAATCAATACGATTTGAGAAAATAGCATTTTTTGTATAATAGTGGTGATCACCCCCGAGTATGACTATGCTTGGGGGTTTTTATTTTCTTCCGCGATCACCATTTATCCAAGGAACCCATACGTTAAACATACGCATTGAAAATTCTGTGTCATGTTTATCAAAAATGGATTGTATTTCACTTCTTGATTGTCGGTGCAAATCAATATTATCTGTTTCATCATTGGCGTAAAGCCATAATAAAGAAGCAATCAATTGTGTATTCTTGGTCAAAGATGTAAAATCAACCTTATCATAGGTATCTGAACTTGCATGATAATTTATACCATAACTCGCAGGTCTATGTGCAGCAACCAAATTTGGAATGCCCTCAAGCATGAAATCAAAATTATCAGTGCCAATAATAGGCACATCAATCATAGTAAGGCTTTTATCTTGATTTAATGGTGACAATATTATTTCCATCGCCTGTTTTAAATCATCTCTCCCATTTGTAAAAAAGCCAATAATTTCGCCACTACCTATATCAACAGACATGGCCATTTTATGATTATCCAATTCGCTTTGATATTCTTTGGTATATGCCCAAGAACCAAAATACCCCTGCTCCTCACCGTTCCACAATGCAAATCTTATGGTCCTCTTTGGCTTTAAGCCCAACTCTTGCATTTGACGTGCAATATTGATTAACATAACCACATTACAGCCATTATCATTGGCTCCCGTTCCTAAAGCCCACGAATCTAAATGTGCACCTACAACTATTACCTCATCTACTTTACTCGAACCTTTAATTTCTGCTAAAACATTATGAGACATAAATTCGCCACCTATATCTGCGCGAACTGTAGTCATAAATTTTAAATTCTTACCAGCACGAATGCTACGTAAACATCGTTTGGCATCTTCTCTAGCCATAATAAACTGGGGCAGATCATTTTCTACTACCTTGGAAGGTATGAATCTATACAATAGCTTTTGAGGTCTTGACGACATAAAGACAATCCCTTTGACTTTGTACTTTCTTAACAAGGCTTCCACTGTTGCCGCATGTACATATTCGTTAAAGAGACCGTCGATATCAAGACACATTTCGGTTTCTACCAAAGCAAAGTTTTGATATAATTTATTCTTGACAATTTCTACCTCCTCCGGCGAGCCGGATCCAACATCAACCAAATCAGCAATATAGTTTCCAGGAGGGGTTTGATACTTTGCCACTGCTAGGGGTCTAAATTCTATTTCACCAGAAACTCTAAATTTAGAAGCTCCTTCCATCCACATCACAGGCATTTCAAATTCTTGCTTCCATGTTTTTACCTTGGCTTCTTTAAACTTTTCAAACGCCCATTTTACAGATTTTTCATTGGCCTTTGAGCCCGTCACCCTACCGCCTATTTGATCACACAATTCTTGTAGATCTTTTTCTAGATGCCTTGAAATAGAGAGACTTTTTTGCAAGCTTGCTAGGTGATCTTGAGAAAACCCAAAAAGAGGAAAAAGAATAAAAATTAGATACCTCATTAAACTTTATTTTTTTTTGGTACTGGATCATCACCAAAACCACCCCACGGATGACATCTGCAAATACGTTTTATTCCCATCCAAAATCCATTAAACACTCCCCATTCTTCAACGGCTTGGATCATATAAGAACTGCATGTTGGATTATAGCGACAGTTTTTGCCCAGTAGTGGAGATATTAGTTTTTGATATACCCTTATCGGAAAAATGATCAATTGCTTCACGCTGAAATTTACATAAGCTTTTCAGAATAGTCACGATGATCCATTATAAAAAAGCCTTCACGTTTACCGTCAATTTTGAAAGACACTATGTTTTTTTGATCATCGAATCGCGACAACATGATTTGATTATCGAGCATTAATGGTATTTGCTCAACATCTTCTATTAGCAAATAAGTCCAGACGGCTATAAGATCCTCCGAAACTTCTTTCCCGACAAATTGGAAATTCAATGGTTTCGAGTTTTGAGTTAAGACGAAATGTTTTTTGATGTAACTCATTAAAAATTCTTCAGCTGACTCAGTTTCTCGTTCAGTGCAAAGAAAAAGGTCTTTCCCACCTATTAGTTCTAATTCGTCTTCCAAATCATCCAAGAAAATGTGCAAGCTTATCTGCACAGATCTTTCTTTGGATTTATAGTGAATTTCAGCTTTGCTTATATGTACATCATGTAAGTCGGCACTCGTAAGAGAAAAACATGTTATGAAGAAATATAGAATGAATCGCATAATCTATAAACGTGCTTTGAAGGCAGCAAGTTTACAAGAATAAAGTCTAATTCTTAGTTTTTTATCAATTGGATTGTCTTTATGTGATTATCAAAAGCAAGCTTAATAACGTATATACCATTTTCAAGATCAACAGTTGAGATATTAGAATTCTTGATATTTTCTTGTTCAAGAATTTTCTGTCCTAGAACATTAAATACGCCTAGCTTATTGATGACCTCCTGACTGGTAACTTGTATGTTATTTTGAAAAGGATTAGGTCCCACTTTTATATTCCAAGTTTTTGGTTCTTCAATAGATGAAGTTTGTGTGTATTGCCACACATCTTGTAAATAATTTTGATTTTGATCCCAACCACTTATAATATAGCCTGAATCTGAAGAAGACGATCCAATAGATAATGATCGTTTACCATTTTCGAAACCGTCAACACTCATCCAATTATCAGTTTGTGGATTGTAAATGTAATAGTCATCAAAGTAATTGATATTCTTATCGTATCCACCTCCAACTACGAAGCCATTATTATATTTAAAAACAGAAGCATTAAGTCGTCCACTACCAGGAAAGTTTGCCATTTGTAACCACAAATTTGTATTTGGATCATAAGACCATAAATCATTAAAATCCTGATCATCGTTTATACCAAGACCTAAATACAATAGTCCATCTGCTTCAAAACTTATTCCTGCTCCTCGCCCTTCCAAAACTGGTGCCGTAAGTTGCTGCCAATTATCATTTACTAAATCGTAGACCCAAAATTCATTCACCCAATTATTTATTTTTCCTCCAAAAACATACAATTTATCGTCCACTATAACACCCATCGCTTGTCGGCTTCCATTGCCGGGATAATTGCTTACATATGTCCAGGTATTAAGATCAATATCAAATGAATATATGTCCGAAAAATGTTGACTGCCATTCCAGCCTAATCCACAATAAACCAAACCATTATATTCTCCATTTATACCAGTTCTCCTTGGTTCACCTGGAAAATCTTCCATTTGTATCCAAAGATCATCCTTCGTATAGTACAACCATGTCTCATTACTATTTCCTGATTGGGCCAAACCACAGGAAATTAGGATTCCTTCCTCTAGGGCACTGGCAAAAGAACCAACTTTACCTTCGAAAGGAGTTGATTTTTTTTCGATCCATTCTTGTGCAGTGAGAGATGTTGCTAAACCTTGAGCTATTAAAATAGTGTAAAAGAATAATTTTTTCATCTCATCATAATTTCGAGCTCCATAATACACCTTTCTTTAAAAAAATAAAAGATCGTGTATTGTTACAAATCCAATTTAATCAAGGTTGAATTATTTAATCAAAATGTTATCAGTCATTTTTCTTTTTGTTTTTGACATTCGTCGAATGTTTTGATACGTTCGACGATAGAGTTCCAAAACAGATAACCTTAACTTTTTTATAACGTGTTTATTATGTCAGTCAAAGGAACCTGCTTTAGAATACCAGGTATTTATAAAGTAGGCTTTTTTAAAAATGGATCTTCAATGAATGTTGAAGATCCTTCTTAGAGAAAATTCGTAATCACCTACGATCAAAATATAGTACTACAGACGAGCCTTTTGTCGCTTAGGGCGGCAACTGGCTTTCTAATGTAAAGGTCAACTTATAACTTAAAATATTTCTCCATGCGCTTTGCTTAGTCGAAATGGAAAAAGAAATAAAGATCTGCGTTAGGTAAATAAAAAATCAATCCATCTTAACTCAAAGGTTTGAGCTTAATTCCATTCACGAAAGTGAAATAAATAATATCCGATTTTTTTTATCGTGGGCTCACTAACATGTTCATGAAGACTGGACAATTCCGATGAATTCTTGAATCGGAATTTAGAGCTGCTAAATGCAGCTCTAAAAGTGAAGGAACTGTGACCTCCGTGTCACAGCTAGAAATTATTTCTCTAAAGAATACTTTGTCCTCCGTGTCACTGCTAGAAATATTTCTTTCAAGATTAATGCGACCTCCGAGTACAGCTAAGAAAAATATTAGTCTAAAATGAACTTAAAATAAGCTTTCAAGAAAGATTTCCAAAACTCATGGTTACTAAATTACTGGGCAAAAAAAAACCCCGATTTTTACATCGAGGGCTCGCTAACATGTTGATGAAGACTGAACGGTTCCGATGAATTCTTGAATCGGAATTTAGAGCTGCTAAATGCAGCTCTAAAAGTGAAGGAACTGTGACCTCCGAGTCACAGCAAGAAATATGTCTCTCAAGATTACTGTGACCTCCGAGTCACAGCAAGAAATATGTCTCTCAAGATTACTGTGGCCTCCGTGTCATAGCTAATATTAGTTTAAAATAAACATGAACTAAGCAGCATCATAGTAAGGTTTACCAAAACTCATGGTTATTAAATTACTGGGCAAAAAAAACCCTCGACGTTTCGGTCGAGGGCATCGCTAACATGTTGATGGGATAACTGAACGCTAAGAAATTTATTCCTTATCAAAGCAAGTGAACCTTGCTTTGAAGAGAAGGCACCGAGCCATCAGGCTCGGGAATCATCCTTTAGAATAAATATCCTTACCTAATGAACTATCAACTTGCCTGAAAAAACCTTTCTTTTAGAATTTACCATCCTTATCAAGTAAGTTCCTTCACTCAAATTGTGGCCTGATAAATCAAACCTCTTATTTCGAATTTCATCATTTACCAATAATTTACCTATGACATTGTAAATTTCGATTTGCATATCATCTACTCCTTCAGCATCTACGTAAATAGTACTAGAATTAGTAGCAGGATTTGGTGAAATAGAAACATTAATATTTTCTGGATTATCAATGGTGGATAACGAAGCGTCTTCTACGAAGTCAGTTCCTATTTCTAAAAATGTTTGATTGGTGATAATGGGTTCATTAAAGTCAAAATAGATCGCTGCATCATTGTAAATAAGCTCTCCATCGGACAGATTTTCATTCATGTCAATTTGGAAACTTACAAAACCATGTGAAGCTGGTTCGTTGGTAAGACTATCCACAAGATTGATATCATTAAAAATAAACGAAACGGTTCTGTCTTCAACTACTACCTCGTGAGGATGGCTAAACGAAGTACGTTTAAAAGTACTCATGTCTAATAGTTCCGAAATGGTATCTACAACGATTACTCTAAATGCAGTATCTGTACCTGTATTTTGAAAACGCACTTTATAATCAATGGTTTGATTTCTTTTTACGTAATGCTCATCTCCATAACCTGCAGGAATGGAAGCTTTATCATTAGGATCATAGGATCCGATATTTTCTTGACAATCGACATCTTCATAAGGTAAATAATCACTCATCGAAAAATCAGTAATAAAACCTGTACTGAAATTACCATCTTCATTTACACCACAACCTTCAACAAAAGCGCTTGCCAATTCTGAGTAAGGAAAACCAAAAGATTGTTCGGCATTAAATCTCAATGTTTTACCATTTGCTGGAAAAATATAATCCGCAGATGATAATGCATTTAATTGGAAGTTTCCAACCTCTGTCATAACATCATCTTCTACCACGATAAATTCTGCTGAAGTCAACATGTTTTCAGTTCCAGTATTCCATATGGTAAACTTTACCTCGTCATTTGAGCATTCTGCAATTACATCAATGATTGGCCCTGTCCAACCTGCAAGAGCTGCTTGACATGGATCCTGTGGATAAATTGTCGCTATTGTGCAATGCGTTTCTCCAAGTTCAGCATCACAACTTACCTCTACTGACATTGTTATTGTTCCACACTCTAGTCCAACAGTACCAATGGTAAAAGTCACCAATTGACCATCAACTGTATAAGGATGAGAAGCATCCAACAAGATTAAATCTTCATCTAATTCTACTTCGATGTAAACATTTTCAGCATCTGCTGTACCATAATTGCAATATTCTATGTGGTATGTATTTGGAAAACATCTTCTCAAAAATGGAGTGGATATATTGACTTCCATAAACGAACAAGCGAGTTGAGCATTAGCCGTAAAATCCACAGTAGTTTGATCTCCAACATTTGGTAAACTAATCGCTATGTCATTATCACAAAATCCCCACATAACTGAATATGGAAAAGCACTTACGGTATAATCTCCAGGAAGAACTACTCTTTTATAATTTCCATTTTCATCAGTGGATGTAAAATATTCCTCAGATCCGTTAAATATTCTTACTAACCAATTTTCTAAGTTGGTAGGATTATTAGGCGAACATCCTAGATCTTCATTTCGTGAAATATTACCGTCTACTTTTACTCCGTTGGCACTTACAGAGGCTGCAGAAGTATTTACACATATTAATTCTTGATCGGCATTCGCGAATTCTAATGCAATAGAACCAGCAACAAAGTTTTGCGAAACATCAACTTGGCTTGTTCCATTTTCTAGTACATCAAACTTTAAACTAAATAAAGTTTCGTTTGCATTAAAATCAGAATTTGTGCTGGTCGCATCGAACCAAACCATATTGATCAAGCCCGGTTCGAATTCGTTTGTATTTGTAGTTCCTACTGTAGTAACGGCACCTGGCAAGAGTGCATCAAAAGCCATCATTGTTGGATCATACTCCAAAGTCCACTGCAAGGAACCAATGGATTGGTCATTTTGCAATACTACATCAACGATAATCTCGTCAACTCCTACATCATTGACAAAATCGATATAGGCTGTATCAACACAACTGGTAACAAAAACATCTAAAATACCCCAACATGAATTGGAGCTTACTGGATCAGTTACTGTGTATTGGAAAGTTGTGTGGTTAAATAATTGTATCGTCAATGGATCGCCGCCTGAAAAAACATTAGTTGGATCATCTTGATCCTCTAGAGAAATTTCTAATCCTGTTATGGCAGGACCTTCTAACAACATATCTGCAGTTACAGTAATCCATCCGTCTTGGGTGGTAGTTGCATTTATTTGTTGGTTACAAATTAGAGTTTGACTTTTTATAGCAGGAACGCAAGCCAAAAACATACAAACTGTAAGTAAAATGTGGTGGAACGTTTTCATTTTTTTCTTTTTCGTGTTCACGGGATATTCCCTTTTGACTCAAAGATGAGGGCTAAAAAGAGAATAAAAAACAACATAATTACCTAATTGTAATTATTTTTAACTAACTATACAAATATTATTCATTGATTATCAGTATTTTACGCACTTAATAGTAAACATCATGCATTCAAAATTATATTCTCTGCTCAGTAGTTTAAATAATAAAATGCTGATTTCAATAGAAAGTTATCTCAATGCCACTTTTGGCTCTAATCATGAATATATACTACTATATAATGCCATAACTAGACATTTAGCTGCACCGACTAATCAATTTATAAAGGAAAGCATTTTTGCTGATATATATCCGGATAAAAGCTTTGACGATCAAAAATGGAGATTAATTAATAGTCAGGTCTTAAAAAAGATTGAAAGACATCTTGCGGTTCAAAAAATATTAGAAAACAATGAATTGATGCACCTAAAAATTCTTGAAACCTACAAAGAGTTGAATTTAAAATCCCACTACGAGTCTCATTTAAAAACGGCCAGAAAATCATTCGCGAATGCGAGAATAAAAGATACCAATCATCATGATTTACTTATTGAATTAGAACACGAACAATCTGAATTTTTACTATCTCAAAAGAGGAATCAAAAATTAAACATCCAAGAGACCTTGGATCAGGTTGATATATCTTTTTTAATAAAGAAGTTGAAATTTGCCTGTTCTGCACTCGCTCACGAATCTGTCTTTTCGATAAATTATGACTACGGAATATTACAAATAGGGTTGGAAAGTATTAAGTACTTGGATTTAAGTCAATATCCTGCATTAGACCTCTACTATTCGTGTTACCTCATGCTCAGAGAACCCGATCAACTTGATCGATTTGTAAATTTTCGTAAAAATATTTCTAGGTATCAGAACTATTTTAAAAAGTCCGAAATAAGATCTATTTATCTCTTGGGAATAAACATGTGCATCCGAAGGTTAAACAAAGGGGATCAGCAGTTTGGTAAAATTGGATTGGAAATGTACGAGGAAGCCTTAAATAATAAGCACCTCTTTATTAACAATAAGTTATCGCGATATAGCTATCGAAATATTGCAATGATGGCCATTAGATCTGGAGACTTTATTTGGGCAAATAAGTTTACTGAAGATTATAAAGTCTATTTGAAAAAATCGGACATGAATAGTGCTTACCATTTAAACAAAGCGTTGATCCACTATCATCAAAGTGAACTGGAGGCTGCTAGAGACAATATCATAGAAGCAGATTTTAAAGATCATCTAATCAATTTAGCCGCAAAAACACTACAAGCAAAGATTTACTTTGAGTTAGATGAATATAATTTATTGCTATCCCATCTTGATAGTATGGAGATGTATATTATTCGAAAAAAGGTTTTAGGCTATCACAAGCAGAATTACAAAAACTTCATTTCTTTTAGCAGAAAGTTAATTCGATTACCACAGTACGATAAGAAAAAGAAACTTAAACTGAAAGATCAAATCAATGAGGAAAAAATACTCATTGAAAAAAAATGGTTTAATCAGCAATTGGCTTAAAGAACTAAAATTTTCTAGATAGCCTCATCCCTAATCCCAAATTGATATACCTCTGTTCGATCGAATAAACATCTGGATTGGTAAACGATTTGCCATAATATTTAAAACTAGGCAAAATACTTAGTTTCCAATTGTCATTTATCCTTTGATGATAACCAATGAGAAATTCATAACTCACTCCTAAATTTTTCCTAAAATATTCTGAATTGGAAACTTCCAAAAATTCATCAAAATTTATGATGTTTCCTTTTGTGGCGGTTGAAATATTAAAGATTAGTCCCGCTTGAACCGACAAAGCTTGGTGGCCCAGTTGCCAAGAGTAACCTAATCTTAAGGGAACATCAATCATTCTGATCTTATTATATCTAACCCTTTCTCTAACAAAAATATTTTGATAAACTCCAGTTCCTGCCAATTCTTCAGGTGTGGGTACCAGCAATTCTTCCGTTACTGAACTCAAAATCGAACGATCATTTATCTGATTATAATTGAGACCTGTGGAAATTACAAAACCACTGCGATGTTGTAAATCGAAATTTATTCCAAGCCCCCATTCTTCCATAAACTTTTCACTTCGCAATCTATAATCCAATCCTTGCTCCAGCGAATCTTTGCTCTTTAAATTTCTCCAGCCTTTTAAATAGCTACCGCTTACCCCAATGGCTTTTGTCCAATTTTCACTTCTCTCAATGGTCTCTTTAGGTAAAAGAAAAACATCTGAATCTATCTGAATCAAATTTCTGTCAAAAAGAAGATTCGTAGGATTCGAACTTTGAATTTGTGGCAATAATCCTAACGTTGCCAATCTTGGATTATCATATTTTTCATTGATTTGGCTAGAATTCGCTTTAGAAAATGAAACATTCAAAGCTCCTTTCCTTTTAGGTAATAAAGAATGAATGTTGGAATTTACTTTTTCTCTAAATACTTCTGTCATTGTGATACCTACAATATTTGGGGAGTCACTTTGTTTTTTTGATTTTAATTTTTGCTTAGAAATTGGGTATGCTTCAACTGATTCTGTTATCTCTTTTTTTACTTCTTGTAGAATCAGCTCTTGGTCATCTTCGATTATATCATGAGATGAATAATTTGAATTTGAAACTGCCTCAGTCTCGAATGTTTGACTTTCGGAAGCTAAACCAAATTGATCCTCCGTCTCATTATTCAAAAATAAATTTATCACAATGCCCATTATGATTACTCCGATTAGTCCAGAAATAATCCATAAAAAAGGCCTTTTCTTTCTTTTCTTCTTTTGAATGTTATCCCATATCAAATCTGGGTCAACCTCAGAATGATGATCAAATACTTGATCCTTTATGTATTCTTCTAACCTGTCCTTACCCATGACATATGTTCTTTGTTAGCTAATATTTTTTTTCGTAAAAGTGATTTTGCCCTTGATAAATTTGATCGCGAACTTGCCTCTTCTATTTCTAAAAGTTGAGCTATTTCTTTATGGCTATATCCTTCGACACAATTTAAATTAAATACAAGTCTATATTTTTCAGGCAATTCTTTTATCAACTCCAGCAACTCTTCAGCATTCAATTTTTGATAAATATCAGGATCTACAGAGGTTACTTTAATCTCATCACTTTCGAGATTATTAGTTTTTAACCTGTTCTTTTTGATTGCCTGTAAAGCAGTATTGATGGTTATCTTTCTCATCCATCCTTCAAAACTTCCACGGGAATCATCATACTGGTTAATCGCTTTAAAAATTCTTATAAAAGAATCTTGAAGTATATCCTGAGCTCCATAATGTGCTAGTGCATACCTCCTGCTAACGGTCATTAACATGGGTGCATATCGGCGCACCAATTCCCTTTGTCCTTTCGGACTACCCTTTATACAAGCACTTATTATTTCGGCTACGGTCATAAAAGTGGAGCGTAAAAATGGAGAGAACCATAAGCTCCTAATTTGTGGTTCTCTCCGAATATAAAACGGTTAATATTAATTTTCTCGTTCGACCCTAAATTCACCGGAGAATTGTTCCGCTACCCCATTTACATCTAAAATACCATCAAAATTGCCTTCATAATATTCTCCTACATTGTTGGCAACTTCAGTAAATGTTACATTCATTTGTTGACATCCTTGACAAGATGCCCAAAAGAAAATATCATTTTGTGTAATGCCACCTAAACTCATATAATCTGGATTAGTGATAACGTTTAATGGAGGATCTTGAAAGTACAAGTTTACCGTTGTCGAATCCAAATTTGTACCCGAAATGATCGGACCTCCATCCCATACAGCCTCTGGATCTAAAATACTGTAAGTTTCAGATTGATATTCAAAATTGAAATACTCATCTATCAATTCACAAGTAGAAATGATTCCGAAGTCAACAGTCCCTGATGTAGGAATTGGAAGAATGACAGGATCACTTCTCAATGCATCGTCATAATCGTAAGCAGTAAGTTCTATATTAAGAACTTGGTCACAGTTATAATATGGAAGAGAAATTTCTCCATTGGCATCAGGAGGCAACAAATAATATTCTCCATTTTCACTTTCAATTTTGAGATAACCATTTACCAAAGGAGTTGTACCATCACATTTTCTCAAAGATCCTTCAACTAAAGTGTATCCATCCCCTGGATTGGTCACATTTACATTTGGATGTGTAGTATCATCACTAAATGGTCCTAAATTTTCGGAATGAATTACTTCACCACAATAATCCAAAACTTCCATTATCAATAAATTATTTTTTGGGACTTTTAACGAATAGGTTCCATCAGTCTGAATCCAAGCATAGCCAAAAGTTGCATCTTCAGCAATAAATCTGACACGAGTTAAGTGCATTGGATTACTATTAAGATCAGTAATGCTACCGGTCAACTCAATAAAATTTTCTGGAATATCACAATTCCAAAACGAAAAGTGACTTACTCTGGCCTCGTATGTTCCATTTATCAGTGGGGCTTCCCCGTCTTCTAACCAATAACCTGAGCCTTCATCGAAGTGCCATAACGGAATAGTCGTAGGTGCATTAGAAACCATTACGTCAGGTATTGGGAAAGTCAAATTGGCATGTTTGCCATCTAATAAGTTAAGATCGTTTCCATTATCATCTTCCAATTCTACAGCCATCATCCCATAAGTTCCAAGTTGTTGGAATTGTTGATCTGCGTTTACGGCCCTCAAATCACCGGGCATAGTAAATATTAAATCTGTAGATGAAGGGTCATACCAATGTGCATAAACATTTACATTTCCAGAAAAGGCATCACCATTTCCATCGGCAATTACATCTTCTATAAAGTTAATCTGAGCTCCTCCATTGGTTGTAAAAGAACCACCAATGTCAGAAGAAAAATTACCAACTAAACTTCTTTCAACTAAATGAAGTTCTGTGTATACTCTTTGACCATTTTGGGGTTGGACAAATTTAGATCCCAAAAAATAACCCGATTTACTTACTGTAATATTGGTGCCATACTGATTCATTTGCATTTCACCAGTTCTAAAAGCACCATCTTCATTTGTAAGTGCGACCAATTCTCCGTCTACTTCTACATTAGCACCTTCGATAGCTTTTCCAGATTGATCTTTTACTAACCCAATTAGCGTAGCTTGTACAGAAATATTGGGAGGATCAATGGGAATGGTAGTGATCGGTCCATCTTTATCTTCATCTTGGCGACATGATATCAAACAGAGAGAAACCATTAAAAACAAAAAACTTATTTTACTAAACGACTTCATATTTTCTTTTTTTTTAAAAAATTTGGTGGTTACGAATTAACTAATGTTGTATGCATACACTCACTATATTCTTTTCTAAATAAAAACGTTGCGTCAAGCTCAAAAAAAAATTCCTTACTCGAAGTGAGTAAGGAATTATTATAACATTCGCCGAAAGGCGTAAATAAAACTTCTAATTAATATCTATAATATTCTGGCTTATAAGGACCTTCCAAAGGTACGTTTATATAATCCGCCTGATCTTTAGACATTTCCTCCAGTTCTACTCCAATTTTAGCCAAGTGTAATCTTGCTACTTTCTCATCCAAGTGCTTAGGTAACATATATACTTTGTTCTCGTACTTATCTGTATGCTGCCATAATTCCAATTGGGCCAATACTTGGTTGGTAAATGAATTTGACATTACAAATGAAGGGTGACCTGTAGCGCAACCCAAGTTTACCAATCGACCTTCTGCCAAAACTAGAATGTCCTTCCCGTCTAAAGTATACTTATCTACCTGAGGTTTGATTTCTATTTTCTCAGCTCCTGATTCATTGTTTAACCAGTTCATATCAATCTCATTATCGAAATGACCAATATTACAAACGATGGTTTTATCATTCATTTGCTTAAAATGTTCGGCTCTGATAATATCTTTATTACCTGTTGCTGTAACGACGATGTTTGCGTCTTTAAGTGCAGTACTCATCTTCTTAACTGCGAAACCATCCATAGCAGCTTGTAAAGCACAAATCGGATCGATTTCAGTAACTACTACCCTACAACCAGCACCTTGCAACGAAGCCGCAGATCCTTTACCTACATCTCCATATCCAGCAACCACAGCAACTTTACCTGCCATCATTACATCAGTGGCTCTTCTGATTGCATCTACACAAGATTCTTTACAACCGTATTTATTATCAAATTTTGACTTTGTAACTGAGTCATTAATATTAATTGCAGGCAAGGCCAGAGTACCGTTGATTTCTCTTTCATAAAGTCTATGCACTCCGGTGGTTGTTTCTTCCGAGATTCCTCGAATGTCACTCACCATTTCTGGAAAACGATCCAAGACCATATTGGTCAAATCTCCACCATCATCTAAGATCATGTTCAATGGTTTCCCATCCGGGAATGCAGTGAGCGTTTGTTCTATACACCAGTCAAATTCTTCTTCGTTCATTCCTTTCCAGGCAAATACTGGAACACCGGCAGCAGCTATTGCAGCAGCCGCATGATCTTGAGTTGAGAATATGTTACATGAGGACCAAGTAACATCAGCTCCCAATTCCACAAGTGTTTCGATTAACACAGCTGTTTGGATGGTCATGTGAAGACATCCCGCTATCCTAGCACCTTTCAATGGTTTAGAATCACCAAATTCTTCTCTTAATGACATTAAACCAGGCATTTCTGCTTCGGCCAATTCTATTTCTTTTCTTCCCCAATCAGCAAGGTTAATATCTTTTACTTTGTAGTTCAATTTTGTTTCTGTTGCTTGCATTAAATATGTTTCTAAATTTTGTGCAAAAGTACAACTGTACAGCGTTAATTGCTTTAAAATTTAACTGAATAACACATTTGCTACCAATCTTTCGATTGTGGGTTCTTCACTACAACCGAGTGGCTCGATTGTTATATTCAAGGATTCCGCATTATCGAGGTAATCTATTTCGACAAATTCTTGGGTTGATTGGAAAGTCCCACGACTGATCATCTTATGATTTTTATCGGCCCAAATTTGATAACATTGATTTTTTTCAAGAGCTGGTAAATTTCTAATTTGTAGCAAAGCCTCGTTGTAATTCCGATTCCAAAAGACCACGGCTTCTGAGTTGTTACCAAAAGATTCACCTGTGAGTACGAAGGTTTTGGTACTTGCATCTTTTATAAATTTTAATTGCCCTGCTTTAACCGCAAACATTTGATTTTTTTCCTCGCATTTATCCTTTAATAAGGCGTAATCTTCTTGTAAGCGAGACAACTCTTGCTTAGCATTCCACCAAAAAAATGCAGCGGTTAACAAAGCCAAAGCTAAAATGCCACTTAGTAAACCCGAAGTATTGATAGAGGAAGTACTGGGATTAGGATTTTCCTGAGAAATACGATCCATTAATTGACTTTTAATGGCATGAGGTACTTCAATGGCATTTTCATCCGCCATGTTTTCTATGGCTATCTGGTAATCTTCGTAAGCTTTTTTTACTTGAGGATAGGCATCAATGTATTTTTCCATCTGAAGACTTTGTTCTTCAGTGCAATCACCCATTAAATAAGATTCTAATAGGCCGCTTTCTAATATTTGCTTTACCCTATCCATATGGAAACCATTATGATCAAAATTGCAATCGACTTTAAATCTTTTTGCCCTTTATAATCATAGTATTTTTTCATTTCTTTCAATGCGTATCTTACCCTTGTCTTTACAGTTCCAAGCGGTAAGTTTAGTGCTTCTGATGCTTCTTTAAATGTAAATGCCTTAAAATATATCAATTCGATCACATCAATATATTTTTTATCCAAATTCTTTAAAACACCCTTAATATCTAATGTTTCATAATTACTTTGAATACTAGGATCTATTTTGAACTGATCTTTATAGTCCATCAATCGATTCGTTCTTTCACCTTTTAAATTGAGCGTATTTAAAGTCGTATTTCTTGCTATTTGATACAGCCATGTAAACAGTTTGGATTTCGCAGGATCAAATTTTTCAGCATTGTTCCAAAGTTTAAGAAAGACCTCTTGTAGGATCTCTTCGGATAATTGTTCGTTTTTAGTCATCCTAAGAATCAATCCAAATAATGGCCGACTGTATTTATCATAGAGTTTTTCAAAAGCTCTTTGATCTTTGGCCTTTAATCTTTGAACAATATGTTTTTCCGAATCAAACATTTATGACTGGTCAACATTGATTTGAGTCAAAGGTTCATCTCACGATTTAAAAAAAATATGATCAGGAAAAATCCAAATTGAAAAAATGGCGGTAATACAGATTGACAATAATTAATCATGATGTATTTACATCACTAAAATTTAGAAAATGAAAATTTTAAAGTTTGTTTTATTCACTTGTTGTTTTTTCACCCTTTCAAATGCAATTGCTCAATGCGGTTCTAATAAAAAAGCACATCAGGCATCTTACAGCAGTCATACTTCAAATACAGTTGTTGACATTGCATTAGAATCAGAAATTCATAAAACACTGGTAGCTGCATTAAAAGCAGCGGACCTAGTTGAAGCGCTTCAAGATGATGGACCATTCACTGTTTTTGCTCCAACAGATAACGCCTTTGGAAAAATACCAAGTACAACTTTAAACAACTTATTACAAGCTTCGCAAAAAAAAGCGTTGCAAAACATACTTACCTACCACGTTATACCCGCTGAAGTTACTGCTTCAACTTTGTTAACTGCCATCGAAGCAAGTGGAGGTGCTTATACCATCAAAACTTTAAGTGGTGGTAACCTAATCGCAAAAGTTTTAAATAACGAAGCTGTTTTAGAAGATGAAAAAGGAAATATTGCAATAATTCGCAATACAGATCTTAAGGCCGGCAACGGAATAATCCATGTGATAGATAGCGTGGTACTTCCGAAATAAAATATTTAATAAGTTTAGGGTTTAGAGATTCATGACTTCGATAAATAGAAAATCTTAAACCCTAAACTTTTTATTTAATGCATAAAATACTAGGCATCAATATTTGCGTACTTCGCGTTTTCTTCGATAAACTGTCTTCTTGGGGGTACCTCATCACCCATTAATTTAGAAAAGGTAATATCAGCACTTACGGCATCTTCGATCGTAACCTGTCTTAGGATTCGTTCATCCGGATTCATCGTTGTTACCCAAAGTTGTTCAGCATTCATTTCACCCAGACCCTTATAACGTTGAATCTTAATACTGCCACTTTCATCTTTACTTCCTCCGTAAGCTTCAATAGCCTCTTGCCTTTCAGCCTCATCCCAACAATACCTAAATTGCTTTCCTTTCTTGACCATATATAACGGTGGCGTCGCAATGTAAACGTAACCTTGCTCAACCAAAGGTTTCATATATCTAAAGAAAAATGTCAAAATCAAGGTTTGAATGTGACTACCATCGACATCGGCATCACACATAATGACGATCTTATGATACCTGAGTTTCTCAATATTTAAGTCTCTTTCACCATCATTTTCAACTATACTTACTCCTAAAGCGGTAAACATATTTTTGATCTCTTCATTTTCGTAGATCTTATGTTCCATTGCTTTTTCGACATTAAGTATTTTTCCCCGCAAGGGTAAAATAGCTTGAAACTTTCTATCCCTTCCTTGTTTAGCAGTACCACCTGCAGAATCACCCTCAACTAAGAATATTTCACTTTCACCAGGATTTTTTGAACTACAATCTGATAACTTACCAGGAAGTCCAGATCCAGTCAGAACATTTTTTCTTTGGACCAACTCTCTAGCCTTTCTTGCAGCATGTCTTGCTGTTGCTGCTAAGATTACCTTATTAATGATGACTCGTGCCAACTTTGGATTCTCTTCTAGGAAGTTTTTCAGTGCTGTTCCCATTGCACGTGATACGATTCCAGACACCTCCGAATTTCCAAGTTCGCCTTTTGTCTGCCCTTTAAACTGAGGTTCTGGGACTTTCACAGAAACGATGGAAGTTAAACCTTCACGAAAATCTTCACCAGAAATGGTAAACTTCAATTTGTTGAAGAATCCATTATCCTGACCATATTTGGTAAATTCTCTATTGACAGCTCTTCGAAAACCTGAAACATGCGTTCCACCTTCCCTTGTGTTTATATTGTTTACGAAGGAATAAATATTTTCTTTAAAGCTTGAGTTGTATTGCATCGCTACTTCTACCTCTACGTTATCTTCCTTACCCTTAACGTATATCGGTTCCTCGATAATCGGCGTTCTAGCTTGATCCAAATATTTAACAAACTCCTTTAATCCACCTTCAGAATAAAACGTTTCTTGCTTCGGTTTCCCTTCTTCTAAATGACGCATGTCCGTTAATGTCAGGGTAAGACCAGAATTTAGATATGACATCTCTCGAATTCTATTCGCTAAAATATCGTAACGATATTCCAATGTTTCGAAGATCTCACCATCTGGTTTAAAGCTGATATAAGTTCCAGTGATGTTAGTTTTACCAATTTCTTTTACATCCTCTTTGGGCTTACCGATAGAATACTCTTGCATAAAGACTTTACCCTCACGATGAACCTCAGCTTTTAAGTATGAGGACAATGCGTTAACACAAGAAACTCCCACACCATGCAGACCACCAGAAACCTTATAAGTATCCTTGTCAAACTTTCCACCTGCGTGCAAAACAGTCATTACCACCTCCAATGCAGATTTTTTCAGTTTTTCGTGCATGCCAGTAGGAATACCCCTTCCATTATCCTTCACCGTAATGGAATTGTCTTCGTTGATAATTACATCAATTTGAGAACAATGACCAGCTAAATGCTCATCAATAGAATTGTCAATAACCTCCCATACAAGATGATGTAAACCTTTCGAATCAGTAGACCCGATGTACATTCCAGGTCTTTTTCTTACCGCTTCTAATCCTTCTAGTGCAGTAATATTACTAGCACTATAATTCCCTTTTTTATCACTCATATATTTCTTTCAAATTCAAGCTGCAAATGTACTAAAATTTAAGCCTAAAAACGACCTTAAGCTAATGTATAACTCATTAATAATGAGGGATTTTTGGAGTAATTTTTACAAGTGAGGGCTATAATTATAAATCTCATTAAATTGAGTTTAAAATTTACTTTCAGACAGTTTAAAATACCAATATATTTGGTGCCTGAAATGAAGGAATTTATAATAAACCAAGAAGCTGAATTGGAAGAATTCGCTAAAGAAATTTTCTCCATCAGCAATCACAAAATTTTTCTTTTAACTGGTGATTTAGGCAGTGGCAAAACCAGTTTTACCAAAGCAATGGTTCCTTTATTAAAATGTCAAGATTCAGCCCACAGTCCTACTTTTTCGATCATCAATGAATACGAGGCAAATGGCAATGCTATTTATCATATAGATCTTTATAGAATGCAATCGCTAGAGGAAGTGATGGCCATTGGTATAGAAGATTATTTGTATAGCAATAACTACTGTTTTATCGAATGGCCAGAAATTATTCGATCTATCGTTCCTAATGAACATCACAGCTTAGATTTTCATATCTTGGAAGACAACAAACGGAAAATAATTTTTTCATAAAACAACTGATATGAGCGATTTTGGAAAGAAAATTACTTTTTCTGATTTCTTTTCAGAAGGTCAATTTGAAACTCAAGTTGAAACCTTAGCCGTGAGTAAAAAAAAGGGGTCTCTCTCAATAGGAGTTCCATCAGAAATAACCCTTTCTGAAAATCGTATTCCATTGGTTCCCAATTCCATTAGAACCTTAGTAGGATATGGACATAAAGTTGTAATAGAATCTGGAGCAGGAGAAAAAGCACATTTCTCTGATCATGATTACTCCGAAGCAGGAGCACTGGTCGTTCACAGTAAAGAAGAGGTTTTTAAATGCAATGTTATTCTCAAAATAGCACCGCCTACCTTAGATGAAATTGATTTATTTTCTTCAGATCAAATTCTCATTTCTCCTTTACAGATTCCAATACTCTCAGATGAATACCTGCAAAAATTAAAACAAAAGAAAGTCATCGCCTTAGCGATGGAATATTTAAAGTCGGATGATGGTTATTTTCCGATCGTTAGGATCATGAGCGAAATTGCTGGGATGGAATCCATCTTAACTGCAGCAGAAATACTATCTAAATCTAATGGGGGAAGAGGAACCTTACTAGGTGGTATTTCTGGAATTCCCCCTGCTAAAGTAGTTATTCTTGGGGCTGGCGTGGTTGGAGAGTTTGCGACCAAAACAGCTTTAGGTTTAGGGGCATCCGTCAGAGTCTTCGACAATGATATTTCCAAATTGATGAGATTACAATCTCAAGTTGGGAGACAACTACATACTTCGGTAATAAATCCTGTTTACTTAGGTTACCAATTGGTTAGTGCAGACGTAGTGATTGGAGCAATGCATTCACAATTGGGACGCACTCCGATCATAGTAACCGAAGAAATGGTTAGCAAAATGAAAGAAGGGTCGGTTATCGTAGACATTAGTATTGACCAAGGTGGAATTTTTGAAACCTCAGAAATGCGAACTCTAGATAATCCTACTTTTAAAAAGCATGGTGTGATTCATTATTGTGTACCTAATATTGCCTCAAAAGTTTCTAGAACTGGATCGATCGCTGTAAGCAATATTATGACACCTTTATTGTTACGAGCAGGAGCATCGCTCAACATAGAATCCTTACTTTATAAAAGTAAAGGAATCAGACATGGTGTTTATGTCTATAAAGGTTGTTTAACCAACGAATATTTGAGTAAAAGATTTGGTATGAAATACATTAGTCTTGACCTCCTCTTGACCAGTAATCTCTAAGACTTACGGTTCTGCTTCTCGATAAAAATTGAATTTCGTTTAAATTCAACAATACCTTACTTTTGCAATCGTGAGTATCGATATTATAGATATTATAATTATTAGAAAGAATCATCCTTAATCGGAAGAGTAAATATTATTTAAAAGCTCCGACGATTTAGTTGGAGCTTTTTTTTTGAAGTTGATAGCAATGAGCAAATACAAAGAATACAAACACCTGGACCTTCCTTCGATAGATAAAGAAATGTTGAAGTTTTGGGAAGATCAAAATATTTTCCAAAAAAGTGTGGATCAGAAGCCTGATTCTAAACCATTCGTGTTTTACGAAGGTCCACCTTCGGCAAATGGTAAACCAGGAATTCACCACGTGATGGCTAGAGCAGTCAAAGATCTCTTTTGCCGATACCAAACTATGAAAGGACATCGAGTCGAGAGAAAAGGAGGTTGGGATACTCATGGCCTACCAATCGAATTAAGTGTAGAAAAAGAACTGGGAATCACCAAAGAGGATATTGGCACTAAAATCTCTGTTGACGAATACAACCAACAATGCCGAACCACGGTAATGAGATATAAAGATCTATGGGATGACATCACTCGAAAAATGGGTTACTGGGTTGATTTAGACAATCCTTACATCACATTCGAAAACAATTACATTGAATCTGTTTGGCATTTGCTAAAAAAACTATACGACAAAAATTTACTTTACAAAGGCTACACGATACAACCATTTTCTCCTGCAGCCGGAACAGGTTTAAGTTCACATGAATTAAATCAGCCTGGATGCTACAGAGACGTGAAGGATACATCTGCAGTAGCTCAATTTAAAATTAAGAAATCTGAAAAATCTGAATTTCTTTTTGACGGTGTAGAAACAGGTGATCTATTTTTTATTGCTTGGACGACGACACCTTGGACATTGCCCTCTAATACTGCATTAGCCGTTGGTAAAAAAATAGACTACTTGAGGGTTAAAACTTACAATCCTTATACTAAAGAACCTGTTAATATTATTCTTGCTAAAGCTTTACTTGGCAAATGGTTTAAGCCGGAGCAAGCTGAAATAGATTTTGACAGTTATTCAACTGATGATAAACTGATTCCCTATTGTATAACTGGTGAATATAAGGGTGAAGCCTTTGAATTGATCGAGTACGAACAACTTCTGCCTTATGTGCAACCAGAAGACGGTGATGCCTTTAAAGTGCTACTGGGAGATTTTGTATCGACGGAAGATGGTACCGGGATAGTTCATTTAGCTCCTTCATTCGGGGCCGATGACATGAGAGTCGCTACGAAATATGGGATCGGTTCTTTGACACTCGTAGATAAACAAGGAAAGTTTGTTGATGCCGTCACCGATTTTGCAGGACGTTATGTTAAGGATTATAAAGACGAGGGTGACGCATACGCGAATGTAGATGTAGATATTTCTATAAAATTGAAAACGGAAAACAAAGCATTCAACGTCCAGAAGTATAGCCATAATTATCCTCATTGTTGGAGAACAGACAAACCAATTCTATACTACCCACTTGATAGTTGGTTTATTAAAGCTTCTTCTGTAAAAGAAAGAATGCAAGAGCTCAATAAAACTATCAATTGGAAGCCTGCGCATACGGGTGAAAAACGTTTTGGAAACTGGTTAGAAAACCTTCAAGATTGGAATCTCTCCAGATCGCGATATTGGGGAATCCCATTACCCATCTGGAGAACCACTGATGGAGAGCAAGAAAAATGCATTGGTTCAATTGAAGATTTAGAAAAAGAAATAGAACTTGCCAATCATCAATTGGGCCTAAATCAAGTTGCTCCTAAAGATCTCCATCGACCATATATTGATGATGTCGTTTTGGTCTCAGATGATGGTCAAAAGATGGTGAGAGAATTGGACCTCATCGATGTTTGGTTTGATAGTGGCTCAATGCCGTATGCACAGTGGCATGCACCTTTCGAAAATGAAGATAAATTCAAACAAAACTTCCCTGCTGATTTTATCGCCGAGGGTGTGGATCAAACCAGAGGATGGTTTTATACTTTGCACGCAATAGCGACTATGGTATATGACAGTGTTGCCTACAAAAATGTTGTTTCCAACGGATTGGTATTGGATAAAAATGGGGTAAAAATGTCAAAGAGACTGGGCAATGCAATTGACCCATTCGATACTTTAGCCACATATGGCGCCGATGCAACCAGATGGTATATGATCTCAAATGCTCCACCATGGGATAATCTAAAATTTGATCTTGAAGGAGTTGAAGAAGTGCGAAGAAAGTTTTTTGGCACTTTATATAATACGTATTCTTTCTTTTCGCTTTACGCGAATATAGATGGCTTTAATTACAGTGAAAAACAAGTCCCATTGGCCGAAAGGCAAGAAATTGATCGATGGATCATCTCAAAATTAAATTCGCTAATTAAGGAAGTCGATGAGGATTATGCCGCCTATGAGCCTACTTCGGCTACAAGAAAAATTCAATCTTTCGTTGAAGATCATTTGAGTAACTGGTATGTAAGATTATGTCGTAGAAGATTTTGGAAAGGTGAATACACTACAGACAAGATTGCTGCATATCAAACCTTATACGAATGCATGAACGCAATTTCTAAAATGATGGCTCCTGTAGCTCCATTTTTCGCGGATTGGCTATACCGCAATCTAAACTTAGCAACACATTTAGAACAGCATGAATCAGTCCACTTAGCC
This sequence comes from Saprospiraceae bacterium, assembly GCA_020631135.1. Classification (GTDB taxonomy): domain Bacteria; phylum Bacteroidota; class Bacteroidia; order Chitinophagales; family Saprospiraceae; genus JAHDHU01. The sequence goes on from JAHDHU010000004.1 coordinate 52,021, forward strand.
GATTTCAATAAATTTGACGAAAGTCTGATAGATAAAGCACTAGAGGAAAGAATGGATTATGCGCAAAGAATTTCCTCATTGGTACTCTCACTAAGGAAAAAAGAAAAACTTCGAGTAAGACAACCTTTACAAAAAATTCTTATTCCTGTTTTAAATGAAGGATTTCAATCTCAAGTAGATGAGGTCAAAGATTTAATTTTAGCAGAAGTTAATATTAAGGATATCGAGTATCTATCAGATGATGATGGTTTTATCAAAAAGAAGGTGAAACCAAATTTTAAAACACTCGGTCGAAAATTGGGTAAAAACATGAAAACGGCAGCTGGAATCATTAGCCAGTTGGGACAAGAAGATATTGCTACAATAGAAAAAACGGGAAGTTTCGAATTAAGCATCGATGGTGAACAATTTAATCTTACACTTGAAGATTTTGAAATATCCTCAGATGATATACCTGGTTGGCAAGTGGCTAACGACCGCGATATAACAGTTGCTTTAGATATAGGTTTAACACCAGAATTACAAGCTGAAGGCACTGCCCGCGAAATTGTTAACCGCGTTCAGAACATCAGAAAATCTAAGGACTTTAATGTAACAGATAGGATCAAAGTTATTATTGGAGATCATGAAAAAATCCAAACAGCGATCAATCAATTTGGAGATTATGTTAAAAATGAGGTATTGGCTGATGCAATCCTAATACAAGAGAACTCAGGTGAAGAATTCGATTTATATGATGAGATCAATGTAAATATCGACATCGAGAAGTCAAGTTAAACTTTGGAACTTTTAGGTAGCATTTATAGATAATAATGGCTTACAGGATCACAACTTGTGCTTGTAATCGTATTCATCGATATAACCTGATTCTAAGATTCTTCTTTCTTCCTGATTTATTTGACCTGTTTTAACGGCAAAGGTCATACGTCGATAAAGTGCATCCAAGAACAGGTTTTTATTTTTTTGACTAAAAGCAATATCATACTCTTTTTCAAGTTCTCTTCCGACTCGATATTGATCGTTAATAATCTGATCTCTCCTTTCATCAAAAAAATTAGGAACTCGATATCGATCAATGTAATAAGTCTTTAAACCGCTTGAAATAAATGGAAAAGAATGGAGATAATCATACAAACGTTCTACCCTTTCTCCTTCGTTTAACATATTATGGTATCTCGCAAACCACTGTCCTTTTTTTGAAGAATAAAATTCATCAATGTGTTCTATTAAGTATTCGATGTTTTCTTTTGAGAGGTCAGAAACATCCGACTCAATTAAACTGGACAACTTATCATCTGCAGATAGATTATTTAGGGCATAATGTGCAATTCCCTTCAGAGAATTTGCCTCTTTAAAACCTCGGGCTTGTATTTTTTGAACGCCATTGTCATCCATAAAGATCATCACAGGATAACCACCTATTCCATAATTATAAGCAATGCTTCTTAATGGACCGTGTTCTGCTTCTGCCTTAATGGAAACAAAATGTTTATTCATCAAAACGCCTAAAGAGTCATCTTTAAAAGTTGTCTGATCCAACTTCTTACATGGACCACACCAAGTAGTATAGATGTCAACAAAAATCTCTTTATTTTCACTTTTTGCTTTTGCTAAGGCTTCGTCCCAGGTGCCTTCAAAAAATTTAATCCCTTGCGTATTGGCGCAAAAAACTGTGAGCATAAAAAAAATTATGTAAAGGTGCTTAAGCATATTTAGCCAATTGGTATCCCAAAAATATAGCAAAAAGACAGATTAAAACACTCAACATAATATAGAGGCTTGCCAAGAAGAAATTAGTGCTCTGAAGAATTTTAAAAGTTTCAGCCGAAAAGGTAGAAAAAGTGCTAAATCCACCACAAAATCCCGTCATCCAAATAAGCTTAGTGGACTCATTCCATGGTTTATGGACATTTTCTCCAATAAAATATCCAAGTACTAAACAAGCGATTAAGTTGGCAATAAAAGTGGCCCACGGAAATCCATTATGATATGGAAAAAGTTTGGACAAGCCAAAACGACAAATACTACCTAGACCTCCTCCTAAAAAAACATACAACCAAGACATATTATGAAGAAGCTTCCTTTTTACGATTGTTTGCTATAAAGTACAGAATAGTCGAAAGTATAAGTGCTATCCCTAAAACAAGGACCAATAGATTGACACTTCCAATATGTTGGAGTTTGACTACGATAAAAATAAACATCATATTAACCATTACCAATGTACTCGTGGCTTGCATATGTGTCAAACCAGAATCTATTAACAGGTGATGAATATGAGTCCGATCAGGATAAAAAGGAGACTTACCTTTCATTAACCTCATGGTAAACACCCTTAAAGTATCAAACAAGGGTAAGATTAATATTCCTACAGCTACACTTGGTGCTGATTCGAATGCAAATTCTGCATATTGAGAACCAGGTAAATCACGGTGCAACTCTATGAACTTGATTGCCAAAATAGAACAAACCAATCCTAAGAGAAGAGAACCTGTATCGCCCATAAATATTTTTGCGGGTGTTACATTATACTTTAAAAAGGCCAAAATCGAACCCGATAGGGCGAAAGCCACAATCGCTATCTCTATGCGGTCAATTTGATAAAACCAAACACCCAATACAACCGAAATCAAAATTCCAATACTTCCACTCAGGCCATTTATGCCATCGATTAAATTAAATGCGTTAATAATTACTAAGATGGTCAATAAGGTCAACAAAACACTCACCGCGTAAGGAATCTCATAAATACCAAATATTCCTTGAAAACTGGTTAAGATGACCTTAGCCTTAAATATCAAAATCAGTGCAGCAAATATTTGTCCTACAAACTTTTTGTAAGGTGACATCGGATCGATGTCATCCTTGGCACCAATTAAGAAAATAATTATGAATGAACAAAGAATGTATTGGAGATCCCCAAAATATTTGAAAGGTGTCCATAATATTATCGAAAAAATGGTACCGGCAAAAATTCCTATTCCTCCCAAGGATGGGGTACTCACTTGGTGTGACCTCCTTTCTCCAGGTTCATCCATCAGTCTTTTCTTGATGGCCACACTAATGATAGACGGGATAGCCAAAAAGGTCAAAATGAAAGACGTAAGAAATGCCAATATAATATCGTACATAGCTAATACAAGGATACTAGAATTTATTGTTTCTAGGCAAAGATTTCACCAGAAAGGCAAAAAATGATTTCAAAGCTTCCCTTTGTCTATTTTCTTACCTTTGTGGACCCAAAATGTTTCCATTTTTGCTAACGAGTATAGTTAATGTCTAAACAAGAGCACATAGATAATTCGAAATTACCCAAACACATTGCGGTAATAATGGATGGCAATGGTCGTTGGGCAAAGCAAAAAGGCATGCCAAGGATATTTGGTCACAAAAATGGAGTTAAAGCAGTTAAAGAAATAACTGAGGCTGCCGCTAAAATCGGCATCGAATATTTAACCCTTTATGCCTTTTCAACAGAAAATTGGAATCGTCCAGCGATTGAAGTAGATGCACTAATGAGATTATTGGTTGAGACGATTAAAAAAGAAATAAATGACCTTAATAAAAATGGCATCCGCTTAAATGCAATAGGAGATATATCAAAATTGCCACCTAGGAGTAAAACTGCTTTAGAAGAAGCGATTGAAGAAACAAAGGCTAACTCCAAAATGGTTTTAAACTTGGCTTTAAATTATAGCGCCAAATGGGAAATCGTCAACGCAGTTCAAAAAATTGCGACAAGCGTACAAAATGGTGATTTAAACGTTAGTAACATAGATGCTGACTATTTTAGTCAACAATTAGAAACTGCTGGAATGCCCGATCCAGAATTACTAATTAGAACAAGTGGAGAAAAAAGAATCAGTAATTATCTTTTATGGCAATTAGCTTACACAGAATTGCTGTTTTTAGACATTTATTGGCCTGACTTTAAAGAATCGCACTTGATAGATTGCATAATAGAATATCAAAATCGTGAAAGAAGATTTGGTAAGACCAGTGAGCAACTCACTTAAAATTTAGTTAAAGAAATTCTAATTACCTATCGTGAATAGTATTAGCAATAAACTTGTTATCCCGAATAAAAAAAATATGAAATATCTTAAGTTTTTGTGTTTAATCGTTCTGTTGCAAGCCAACTTTATGACCAATGCACAAGACACATTAAAAACCTACGATTACACTGAAAGAGGAGAATTCGAAATTGGTGGTGTTGAAGTTGTAGGTGCAGAAACCAGGGATAAAAATGCAATTAGATCTATCACAGGACTTACGGTGGGTCGAAAAATTGAAGTTCCCGGTGTAGAAATTCCTCAAGCGATCAAATCTTTATTGCGTTTACAGCTTTTTGATGATGTCCAAATCATTGAACAAAAAAGAGCGGGAGATATCATTTTTTTAGAAATACGATTAAAAGAAAGATTTACACTCTCGAGACATTCATACAAAAACATAAGAAAAACACTTCATGATGACTTAAATGAAATCGTCAATCAAGTCTTTACCAAAGGATCTATCGTTACCGATGATCAAAAAGAACTATGTAAAAAAAGGATCAACGACTATTTCGCTACCAAAGGACATTTAGATTGTAAAACACATATTCAAGAAATTATTGACAAAGACAAACCCAATTCAATAAGATTGGTATTTGATATTGACAGAGGTGAAAAGGTCAAAATTGAAGGAGTCTATTTTGTTTCTAGCGATAAGATTAAGCCTAAGAAATTGCGTAAAGCAATGAAAAACACCAAAGGTAAATTGTCTTCTTTTAAGCGAAGTAAATTTATCGCCGAAGAATACGAAGCTGATAAAGAAAATGTAATCAACACATATAACAAAAATGGATTCAGAGATGCCAAAATCTTGAAAGATTCGGTTTGGCGAAATGACATGGGTGAAGTAATGATTACACTTGACATTCACGAAGGTGAACAATACTTTTTTCGAGACATAAAATGGAAAGGAAATTCTAAATACACTAACGAACAATTAACTAGGGTATTAGGTATTTTGCCGGGTGATGTTTTTAATGCAGAATTACTTGAAAACAGATTGCGATTTAGTCAAGATGGTAGAGATGTTTCTTCGCTCTATTTAGATGATGGATATCTATTTTTTGAAGTGGTTCCTGTCGAAATAGCAGTTGAAAATGATTCCATAGACATGGAAATGAGAATCTATGAAGGTCCGCAAGCAACCATCGCAAATGTTACGATAAGAGGAAATGATCGAACCAATGAACACGTAATTCGAAGAGAATTGCGAACAAGACCTGGAGAGAAATTTTCAAGATCTAATATTATTAGATCACAAAGAGAAATAATAAATCTTGGATATTTTAATCCGGAAAATTTAGATATACAGACCCCAGTTAATCCTCAAAGAGGTACGGTTGACATAGATTATACGGTTGAAGAAAGACCATCTGATCAATTAGAACTCTCTGCGGGATATGGAGGTGCTAGTGGTTTATTAGGTACCCTAGGAGTAACTTTTAACAACTTCTCAGTAGCCAACATTAAAAAAAGAGAAACTTGGAGTCCGCTCCCTCAAGGTGATGGTCAAAGGGTTTCTGTTCGACTCCAGTCGAATAGTAGATTTTTCCGATCGGGAAATCTATCTTTTACTGAACCATGGCTTGGTGGTAAAAAGAGACAATCGTTTACAGTAGGTGCGCTATTTTCGGCTTTTGACTATTCCGATTTTGCCGCTGGATCACTTAGTATTCGCAGATTTTACACAGGACTCGGATCTCAGCTCAAATGGCCAGATGATTTCTTTAGCAGAAATACTCAATTGACTTTTGAGTTTTTAAACATGGATAATTATGCTCAGGGAAGATTCTTCGTGGATGTTCCGGGAAGAGCGAATGCCCTAAATATCGAAACCGGAAACTTTAAAAACTTCTCTATACGTCAAGTATTTACAAGAAGCTCTGTTAGTGAACCGATTTATCCAAGAAGAGGTTCTCGTATCTCCTTGACTATGCAGTTTACACCACCCTACTCTTTATTTAGAAAAAATAATTTTTGGGATTGTAATGATGGATGTGTAAATACGATTAGAGAAAGAATGGAAAGAGAGTTAGGACCTAGGGAGGTTGTCACAGATGTAGCTCTCACTGAAGAAGTATTGAAATTTGAAGAATCTCAAAAACACGAATGGTTAGAATACCACAAGTGGAGAGTCGACGCCGAATGGTATTATAATATTGTCGACAAATTGGTTATTGCCGCAAATGCAAAAATCGGTTTCTTAGGAAGATATAATCGTGATATTGGATATTCCCCATTCGAAAGATTTGAATTGGGTGGTGATGGCCTTTCTAATCAAAATGTAGGAATTACCGGTAAAGATATTTTAGCCTTAAGAGGTTATGAAGTTGACGATATTTCGCAGAACAATCGAGGTGGAGCTACCGTATTTAATAAATTCACGATCGAACTTCGATATCCTTTATCCTTAAACCCTAGTTCATCCATCTATTTTCACACCTTTTTCCAAGGTGGAAATTCATGGGGAGACATCAAAGATTACAACCCATTCCAATTGCAAAGATCTGCCGGATTTGGTATGCGTGTATTCTTACCGATGTTTGGTTTACTTGGATTTGATTATGGTTTAGGATTGGATAAGAACCTACCATCCAACGCGAGTTTAGGTCAATATGGTAAATTTAGTATCGTACTCGGATTTGAGCCTGATTAACAAAAGACCTTAATCTTTCGTTAAAATATGGGTATTATCTATCGGTTAGATATATTTGCCGTCCTTAAAGAAAACATTTACATGAAATTTATAAAATCGACTTTGGTAATTGCAAGTTTCTTATTGCTTATGGGTACGTCCTTAAATGCTCAGAAATTTGGATATGTAAACTCTACACAGCTTCTACTTGAAATGCCAGATGTAAAAAGTGCCGATTCTCAATTGGAATCTTATCAAAAACAATTGATTGCCAAAGGAGAAAATATGGTAAAAAGCTTCGAACAGAAATATCAAGCTTATGTTACTGAAGCCAACGCTGGTGGTCTTAGCAAAATTCAAATGCAAAAGCGTGAAGGAGAGTTAGCTACAGAGCAACAAAATATTCAGAAATACGAATTAGAAGTACAACAAAAGATCTTAAGTAAAAGAGAAGAATTGTACAAGCCTATTCTGGATAAAGTTCAGAATGCCATAGATGCTGTTGGTAAAGAAGGTGGTTACACAATGATTTTTGATGCGAGTACCGGTGCTTTGTTACATGCAAATAACTCTGAAGATTTAACTACTCAAATTAAATCTAAACTAGGTATCTAAGTTTTACCATTTAAAAAAGAATTAAAAATATGGCGATCGATCATTCCAATGATTTGATCGCCTTTTTTTATTCCGACGACTGCCAATCCCATTGTATTCATTTGTTGAAAAAGGATTTCTAAGCTTTCGTCCCATTCAAAGGTTTCTACCGCCTGAGTCATAAAGGAAGAAATTTGATTTTCCAACTTGATTGGCTTTTTCAACCAACTCAAAATAAATTGCTCTGGTATAGCGCCCACGATTTTGGAACTTTCATCAAATATTAGAAAGTTTTTGGCTTGACCTGCATTATACAATTGAACCGCTTTTTCTAATTTATCCTCATGGTATAAGATAGGATAATTGGCATTCATTATTTCCGAGGCTATGGTGGATTGTAATCTAGATTGTAGCAATATCTGTTTATACTCAGCATTTGCCATATAAAAAACAAATAAACCTACAAATGCTAGAGTAGGACTGGTAAGCCAAAAGGCCAATATGATGAATAATGAAGCTATAAACTTGCCGATGTAACTAGCGATTTTAGTAGCTTTTAGTTTTCCCCATTTCATTGAAAGTAAAGCACGGAGAATTCTTCCACCATCCATGGGAAAAGCAGGAATCAAATTGAAGACGAGCAATACAATATTTAAAAAGATAACTAGCCGTAAGTATCCTTCAAAGTTTTGCTTTGTAAGATCTAATTCGTCAAATTCAGTAAAACTAAAACCGAAGATGGTGTAAAATGCAAGGATTAAAATGGCAGCAATTAGAACATTAACCAATGGGCCTGCTATAGCGATTACCATCTCCTTCCAGGCCTTTTTAGGCATTGATTCGAGTCTAGCTACCCCACCAATCGGAGAAATAATTATATCCTTTGTCGATACTCCATATTTCCTTGCGGCCAATGCATGTCCAAATTCATGTAAAATAACACAAATGAACAAGGTCAAAATATAAGCGCAAAACCAAGTCAATGCTTGTAAAGACAAACTATCTTTTACGGCCACGTAAATAATGAATAATCCAATAAATCCAAAAGTCCAATGTACATAGATGGGAATACCAAGGTATGTACCGAGGTATAAAGATTTACCCATTAGCCTTCATTTAAAATATTCATAAGCGTTCGGAAAGCAACATATTTATTCTTATATCTAATACTATGTTCTTCTTGCAGTTTTTTGGCGTGATCCAATTGGTAAGATTGAAAAGTTTCCATATTAAATGAAACGTACTGAATTGCAAAAGTCCGACCTTCTTCGTCTTCTTCAATGATTTCAGAGAGTTTATAAGACTCAAATTTACCAGTTGACATTACATCAGGGATATGAACCTCATTCATCCACTTTAACCATTCTTCAGAGATATCTCGTAAAACTTTAACTGTAACGTTATATAATATTTTATTTTTCATCACTGTATGTCATCTCCTCGAAGAGATCTATATTTTTTTCGAGCATCAACGGCTAGCGTGCTATTAGAGAAATCAAGGAATAATCTTTTGTATAGACCTTCTGCTTTTTCTAAATCCGCTAATTGAAATTCATACAATTGAGCCAATTCGTATAGGGCATTATCGGCACGAATTTCTTCAGTATAATTATCAATTACAGTGTTGTAAGCGCTAATGGCTAAATCATACTTCTTTTGTTTGACATAAATTTGTGCCTTTTTATATAATATGTCATCCAATAAGGTATGTTCCGGATAGACCAATCCAATAGAATCAAGTTTTAAAAAAGCTTGATCATATTTTCCTTGAAAAATTAACATTTCAGAATCTGCAAACATTTTTAATGGAACATCTGTAGTGTCTAATCCCATATTATCTGTGATGAAAACAGACATATCTATGGCGTCATTAGAAATTAATCTTGAGGTGGCGGCTTTCAGAATATCGAATTGTTCTTGAGCCCATTCAAAATCACCGTTATAGTAAGAGAACATTGCATTTTTGAATCTAGCTGTTTCGCCAATTTGTTCTTCTTTAAATTCTTTGTCCACTTGAGAATACAAAAGCGTGGCTTCCCATATTTGGCCATCTACCAAATAATAATCAGCTAAACTTAGTTTTGATCTGGCACGTATCAATTTATTTATTCCTCTCAGTTCGACCAATTCTTCGAGCAAGCCAATGGCTCCAGAAACATCATCCGCGTAAGTGGCTTTTAATTTAGCAAAATCCAGCATTAGCCAAGCCGTTTGACTATTTTTACCAAACTCGTTTAAAAAACTATCGTACTCAGTATTAAGAGGTTTGAAATCTTCTTTTTCGAAAATCAAGTCATCAACAATCAACTTTTTCTTAGCGATCAACTGAAATTGTTTAGCCTCAAAATAATAGCTAGAATTCTGTCCTTTACTTTCGATGATATATTGATATCCATCAATGGCATCTTCATATGCCCCATCTCTTCGTGCTGTTTCTGCCAATCTATATACGCGTTGACCAGTTTCGTCAAACCTTCTGTCCAAAGATTTGGCCTGTCTCATGGCTTTTTTATAATCTCGCTCTTGCTCAAATACCCACTGCAATAAATCCGGGTAAACAGATTCATCAGGGAATTCTTGAATTTCTTCGTAAAGCTTTGCCTTTAACTCATTTCGACCTTCTTCTAAACCATCTTTTTGAAAGATAGCGCTGAAATTACTTTTGATGGAATTTACATTTTGAGGACGCGTTCTAAGGCTATATAAATAATATTTGATCGCATTCTTCAAATCTCCTTTTCTTCTGTATGTATTCGCAAGATTACTCGAAAAATAATCTTTGGGAGCCATTAGCTCCATTCCACGTTCATAAACCTCAATTGCCAAATCATACTTTCGAAGATTTACAAAAGCATTTCCAAGTTTGCTAATCCCGCTTTGGTCATTGGCAGCAGAATTTATTGCTCTTTGATATATTTTTTGAGCCTCTTCCTTTTTTTCTTGACGCTCTAATAGATTACCCAAAGTTGTGTAAAGGGTAATGTCTTGAGGCCGCTCTTTAATCATGGAATTAATCCGATTTTCAGCCAAATCGAAATCTTCCATAGAAATTAAACAATCAATATACTTATTGAAATAATGGTAATTTCTAACATTTTGGGTGTAAAGTTCATTGTAAATCTGGGCTGCTTTTTCGTACTCCCCCGAATTATAGTATTGATAGGCCAATTGAGTTTTGTTTCCTTGACCTTGACTTTGCCCAGAAAACCACAAAAACACTAGCGTAAAAAGGAAAAATAATTTCTTCATTTAGCAAGACTTAAAATTAGGACGAACACAGAAACTATTTGGTAGCAGAATAAAACCAAAAAAGGCCATCTTTATTACAAAGATAGCCTTTTCTATATTCGAAACTAGAAGTGTTTTATCCTTCCAATTTAAATTTTACTGGTAAAGTATATTGAACTTTCACTGCTCTTCCTCGTTGCTTTCCTGGTGTCCATTTTTGCCCCATGTTGTTCATTGACTCAACAACTTTCTGAGCAGCAGCACCTGTTCCTGCTCCAGGATCTCTCACTAAGTTAACCTCAGAAACACTTCCGTCTCTTCCAACTACAAACTGTACAACTGCCATTCCTTCTACACCGTTTTCACGCGCGATTGCTGGATACTTCAAATTTTTATAAATATATTGAAGTAGTTTTTCATCAGCACACTTCTTCTTTTCTGCCTCACTTCCTCCTGCATTTTCGCAACCTGGAAATCTAGGCATTTGCTCAACCACTTTAAATATTTCTTCCTCTTCTGGAGGCGGTGGTGGTGGAGGTGGTGGCGGTGGAGGTGGTGCCTCTTCTTCGACCACTGGTGCATCTTCTATAACTGTTTCTTCTTCCACAGTCATATCTTCGAATACTGGTTCTTCTTCTTCAATTATTTCTTCTTCTGGTACTTCCTCAATCACCGGAGGTGGTGGTGGCGGTGGAGGTGGTGGTGGTTCGGCAGTTCTTGGTGGTTCAATTTCAATTTCTTCATCTAATTCTAATGCACCCTCAGGGATAAAGATTTCTTCATCTACTGTAGTCCAACTAAATGAAAATAAAACCAAAGCTAAAGCTGCAGCTAAACCATATCTAAATACAGATCTAGATAATCCGAAGGCATTTGCTTCAGGATATTTACTTCTTCCTTGTAATGGAGACTTCCATTGGTGATCTCTATATTTTTCAGTCAACTCATTTGCTGAAAGGCTGCTATATTTTCTTCTAAAAAAGAAAATGATCCCCAACGTAAGCAACACCAAAAAAACAAGCAACATCAGCAAACCACTTCCTGAAATAGCTATATCATTTAACATGCTTAAATTTTTAATAAATACTTAGTTAAAAATGCTCCTATTATGGCGCCTATAATATTAGCCATAATATCAAGAAATTCAAAACTCCTTCCCGTAAAAAAGACGTATTGGGCACATTCTAAGGCAATTCCATAGACAATTGCGATCGACAACGATTTAAAGAAGAAATGCTTACTACCTTTTTCATTTAGGACATATATCCATAAAAAAGTTAATATAGCGTAAGCAGTCAAATGCATCAGTTTATCAACCTGAAAAAAATCAAGTGGATTAATCTTTCGAATCGTATTGGAATTGATTAAAGAACCAACACCCAATAAAATCATGTACACTAAAGGAGTCCATATATTTCTCAATATGGAATTCAATATCCTTTGATATTACTTACTAGATGCAAAATGAAAAGTATTTGGTGTGTATACAAAAATGATAGCTCCACCTTTTGGCGGACGAGAAATAAGATCAAATTCCTGAGGGTTCGCTTAAGAAACTAATTCGGCGTATGCCGCAGCATCCATCAGTTCGTCCAACTCAGACATATCTTGTATTTCTACTTTCACAATCCATGCTGCATAAGCGTCTTCATTAATCGATCCTGGATTATCTCCTTCGGATTCATCCAATTCGCTATTAAATTCCAACACTTTCGCCGTGACAGGCATAAAAAGTTCGGAAGTAGTTTTTACGGCTTCCGCTGTACCAAAAACACCATCTTTATCCACAATTTCGTCAACGGTATCCACCTCGATATAAACCAACTCTCCCAGTTCTGACTGAGCATGATCAGTGATTCCGATATAAGCAATATTAGCTTCTTCGATTCTTATCCACTCGTGTTCTTTTGAATACTTTAAATTTTCAGGAATGTTCATTCTGTCTATTTAGATAATCTTTAAGATGCGTTAATTATTTCTTTTAATGATTCGTAAGTCATTGATTTAGGTCTTTCTAATGGCATTCCAAGTGCACGTGACCAACAAAGAGAAGCACATACTCCTAGCGCTCTACTTACACCAAACAAAACTGTGTAAAAGCTATATTGATCCATTCCGTAATGCATTAAAATAGCTCCAGAATGAGCATCTACATTAGGCCAAGGGTTTTTTACTTTTCCAAGTCCTTCCAAAATCGGAGGAACCACTTCAAACAATTGCCAGACTATGTTACAGTAAGTACTGTCTTTGATATATTCTTTGGCATATAGCCTCTGCGCTGTAAACCTTGGATCAGGTTTTCTTAATACTGCATGACCGTAACCCGGAATCACTTTCTTAGCATCTAAGGTTGCCTGCACGTAAGCCGCGATCTGATCGTTGGTTGGAGTTTTGGTTCCAATCTTTTCGGTCATTTCGATGATCCATTTAATCACCTCTTGATTGGCCAAACCATGCAACGGACCAGCTAAAGAAGTCATCGAAGCTGCATAAGACAAATAAACATCTGCCAAGGTGGAATTTACTAGGTGCCCCGTGTGAGCAGAAGCATTCCCACCTTCATGATCTGCATGGATGGTTAAATATAATCGCATCAAGCTTTTAAAATCTGCATCATCGCCGTATCCCAGCATATGTGCAAAATTTCCAGCCCAATCTAAAGAGTTATCCGGAGAAAGATGATCTCCATCCTTCCAAATTTTTCGATATATGTATGCTGCTACTTTTGGCAATCTAGCCAAAAGGTTCATTGTATCTTCATAAGTAGCATCCCAATAATCGTTTTTACCCATGCCATCAAAATATTTTTTGGCAAAAACGCTATCAGTTTGCATCGCACTGATGGCCAATACAAATTGGGTCATCGGGTGAGTACCTTCCGGTAATGTTTCGAGTAAATCAAAAACATGAGAAGGGACATCTGATCTTCTTTCCCATTCATCAGACAACCAATCTACTTGTTCTTTAGTCGGTACTTCATCAACCAACATCAACCAAAATAGTCCTTCTGGCAACGGTTCTTTACAACCTTCTCTAGTCGGCAGAATTTCTTTTAATTCGGGAATCGAATATCCTCGAAATCGAATACCTTCAATCGGATCCAATTTAGACGTTTCCCAGAGCATACTTTTAACACCACGCATACCACCCAAAGTTTGACCTAAGGTAACTTCATCGATTTTGGTGTTTCTGTGCTCTTTTGAAAATGCTTTTAATTCTGCTTTGAGGGTTGTAGATTTTTCTTGGAATAGCTTTTTTAGTGGATCCATTAAAAGGATAAGATTTTAAAATATGTTAGTGGATTATAATTGCTCAAAAATACTGAAATGCTTAATATTCTTTAACGCCAGATTTCAAATCTTTTAAACGCTCCATCTCTTCTTCTGAATTGTCTAAATTCTTCATTTCTTCGGCCACCATTAATCGACGTTTACTTAATTCTTGGTCATGTATTGCCATTTGAACTTTGGTCAACATTCGTTCAATGGAAGCATTTGCTCCTTTAAAAATTGCTCTTCTTTTTATCCTAAACTTTTTAGGATCCTTTTTTCTCAAAGATTCGATTTCTTCAAGTTGCGAAAACTTCCTTTGCATGATGTTATCTAGTCTTTTGACTTGTTCTTCGTCAAATTGATACAAATTTCTGTACTCATTTGTTTCGGTTTGCAAATGGGACTGATAATTTATTTGACCAAAAACCATGTTGCTTATAAAGAACAATACAAATGAGAGGAAGAATAATTTTTTCATTGTTGTAAGTTGGAGCACAAATATTACAAGATTATAACGACATTGCAAACAAAGTCGTTCACCAACATTAGAAAAGCTTTGATTGTAATTGACGAAATTTTAATCAGTGATGATGTCATAGAAAAAAAATTTGTCTGTGATCTCAATAAATGCAAAGGTGCATGTTGTAAAGCTGGAGATTTTGGAGCACCTGTAGAAGAAAAAGAAATTGCAACTATCGAGGCGCTTTATCCGAAAATTAAAACACTTCTCAATCCTGAAGCAATAGATAAAATCGAGAAAGACGGTTTGATCAAAGTCTTTCGTAAAAACAAAGCTTTTAAAGGACTCAATCTACTAGAAGATGGATCATGTGTTTTTCTGAAAGAAAATGAATTAGGTATTCTAGAATGTCAAATCGAAAAGGCACATCAATTAGGTATCAGTCAATTTAAAAAACCTATCTCTTGTCACCTTTATCCCATTCGCGTAAGCGTAAACGAAGAGGTAAAGTTGACAGCAGTCAATTATGATGAATGGGACATTTGCAAAGCTGCTTGCGATTTGGGTGAAAAGACAAATTTACCCTTATATCAATTTGTGAAAGAGGCTTTAATTAGAAAGTTTGGGGCCGACTTTTACGAGCAATTGGATGGGGCCGCAAAATTTAAATCCAAGTAAAAGATCAAGGTACTATTTCGTCAATATAAATTTTCCAGCTTTTAATTCATTCTGATCATTTAAGCCCATAAGTACAAACATCCCATTGTTTAAGTGTTGGACATCAAGTGCTTTTCCTTTTGGATAATCTTCAAACTGAGACAATACTTTTCCATCCATACTCAAGATGTATAAGTGGCGAAAATTTTCCTCGCAAACAATGCTTTTGCTTGTTGGATTTGGATAAATTTTTAGGGAGTAATATTCTTGATCCGTCAATTCCTCTGTAGATATCAATTGATCATCTATTTTAAAAAGCTGACGATCTCCTTCTGTTTTGATCGCAGAAAAATAAATTTCTTGGTTTATTGGATTTCTAGTAAAATCACCGATTCTACTGGACCCGATTCCCTCTTTCATATCCTTTAGAAGATTAAGACTTCCTTCACTCAAATTATAAATCCATGGCTCCTCACCTTGGACTCCATCATGCAAGCTCAGCAAATAATCAACACCATCAATATTGTAGTAATCATCAAGAGCGTAATTTCTGATTGTTTGAAAACCGGTTTGAAATTCCAAAGCATTATTGAATTCGTCAAAGGCTTCAAAAGATAAAAAATGATCTTCATTTTCAAAAACCAATACATTGACAGTATCCCCTGCTAAAACAGCAATTAAATTATCCTCTCTAGGAATACTAGTTATTTTTTGTGGTTCATCTTCAAATGAAAAAGTATATATACTATTTCCGATACCTTCATTTACCTCCACGAAAGAAATGTCATCAGATTCGAACCAATAAAAACTGCTTAAACTCGAATCTATAAGCGGAATTTGTTTAAGCTTACTTAGCCCATTTTTAAAAGACAAAATCTCAACATGATCTCCTCTGTTGAATGCCAAAGATTTTATCTGTCCATCAAAATTTTTTCCATTCGAAATATCATTTGTCTCATAATCAGGAAACAACAAGCTCAAATTGCCTTGTTGGTTTAATCGCGCAAAATAGGTTCCTGTGTCGTTTTCATATCTATTTAAATAAAATCCTCCATTTCCATCAGAATAAATACTAGGAGAAACATCTTGCAGGCTCGATAATTCTGACACACTATGAGAAAGTGTATTGATTAAATACCAAACTTTTTGACCAGATGAGAAAGCATAAAACAAAACATTATTACCACTTACAGCTTCTAAACGACCATAAGGAAGGCCAAGATTTTCGAAACTCACAAATGATTCAATATCCAAATCATAAAAACCGGTAGAATTAGAACTTCCTCCTGAGGATATATTCAATATAGCATTGTCTGTTTTGTTCTTATTAAAATGTATCAGTTGAATTTCTGGCAACTCGGTTTTGGTAAAGCTTAAATCTGTAGAATTTATTTTAAAGACATAATGAGACGAATCAGCCGCAGCCATCAGGTAAATAAAATTTCCTTTGGTATTCAATGCTGAAGTAGCCGTATTGCTTTTAATGTCAAATAATTTAGTCGTGACATCATCCTTTAAACAATAAACTCCACTGCTCGTATTAAAAAAGTAAGTTTCATTTTTCCAGAGATCTTGATAAATAGAGTAATAAATACCATGGTTCTTGTACAGATCTATTTCTTCCACAGAATACAAGCTTTCATTCCCATTATCGATTTGCATGAGGGATGCACTATCATCATATACATAATGAACGTTTAACTGTTGATCGTTTTGGTTTTCTCCAATGGTTATGGAGTAAGTCTCATAAATGTTCTTTTCACTTATTCTTTCGACTTCGGCATTGTTCAAGTTTATACGATACAATTCGGGCAAAGCTCCAATATGATGTAAGTGGTTTGAACTTAAAATATAGAGATGATCTTCATAGCGAACTGAGCTATTTATGAAAGGAAAATCAATACTAAATTCTAATAGAGCAGCTTGGTTATTTTTTATGTCATATAAATAAAAGGTACCATCTCCTTGCCAATCATTGGGGTTTCCAAAAATGAAGTAATCTTTAAATAAAGTTTCATCAGTGAAGACATAGGATTGCCAATAAGGACTAAAAACAACATCGATGTATTGGATATTAATTTCGCTACAGCTTTCGAGATCAAGGACCGCAAAAAATACCTGTTGTCCATCATAAATATCATATGCCAAGCGCTCATCGGATGCAAATCGCAATTCGGCATTCGCCGGAATGGAGCACTCTAAAGAATGAATTTGATCGTTATTTCTTAAATAGTGGATTCCATTTTGATCTATTAAAATCAACTTCGAATTATCGTGATAATCATGCTTTTGAATAGATTCAAGATTATCAAACTGATACGGATGCTGAACTACTTGATTTAATTGCAAATCATGGTACATCAAAGCAGTTTTATCAGCAGATATCCAATATCTTTTTTGCTCGACTACAAAACCATCCTCGACCAGGGTATCAATTTGTCCAGTGTTGCGATCGAGTCTTTTGTAACCTGTATCAACGCCAGCCAATGCTCTGAAATGAAAATAGTTTTCGCCAAAATAAAAATCCCTCTGAAGCCTCATGTCAAGGTCTTTGAGATCAATGATATCAACAAGATCCCCACTTATAATATCAACCATATAAATGTAATCCCAATACAATTCAAAAAGAACACTTCCATCGTGGATAAGACCAGAATTACTTTCCTCGTATGAGTAAGTATAGGTATTTAAAAATGAATCTCCCGGTCTGTGCTTTAGTAGATGCAAGAAAACCAATTCATCTTCTTCTACTATAGAAACCTTGGTTCCTTCCACACCTTGTTCAATAAAATATTCTTTGTCTGCAACTTTTATAAATCCTTTTCTTCGATAATCATCTCTTGGTAATTGATGATCAATACCACTCACTTGTATTTGACCAACCAAAAAGCAGGGAAGCAAAAAACAGAAAAGTAGAAATTTATACACTTAAACAAGTTTTATCCTAATCCTTAAGTTAAGCAATTTGTAGTTTGCAATGCTGATTAACAACAATAACCAGAATAAAAACAAGCAACTGGAGCGACAATTTGGTTTTCTTTTCTGTGTGAACTCAAATACAAAATAGTGCGTGCATCTTTTTCTCCTCTTGTAATGATGTAATCCATAAAGCCGTCTTGATCCAAATCACCGACCCAATTCACAAATGCTCCTTCAACCAAAAGTTGCTTTTCATTTTCGTGGCAAGCATAGAATTTATAGGTCCAATATCGATAATCTCTTTCTCCATCTCTCGTAGGCAATTTTCTCAAATGCCCTTTGGCATGAACCTCACAATGCAAATCTGAATAACTGATCTTTTCTAGTGTATCTGATGGTGCTGCACTTTCGTGAAAGTTTTTATTGAAATGGATTGATTTAATTTCTTGTTCCAAAAACTCAACCTTCGTACCCACAATAAATTTTAATCCTTCGTCTTCTTTGACTGCAATGCTCATGTCCGCCATTTCACCATCCATTCGGAAATACTCAAACGCTACTTTTTTCAAATAAGATTTGCCGTCCCTTTTATAATAACCATACCAGTGAAATCCGTGGTAATCCTCAACCAGATTGTCTCTACACCCATATCCAGGCATCAACAATACAAAATCCTTGTTAAGCGCATCATAAAATTCTTCATCAGCTATTCTGTATTCTGGGTACACTGGATAGAGATAAGCGGTATTTAAAAATCCCAAGCTTTTACCATGTCGAACTTTGATCCAAAATCCCTGAGAATAGTATGTTGATCCTGAGATCGTGGTCATCGAGTCCAATTTCTCTGATCCATACGCATCTTTATGTTCTAACCTCACGATATCATTGTAAGCTATTTTTTTCACAATGTCAGATTTTACATTGGGTTTGGCTCGCAAGTTTAATCCACTGACTGCCAATACTTTGTATTTTTTGGACATTGGAGGGTAAAAATTAAACTCCTGCGCAAAAAGTGTATTGGATACGATAATGATGAGTAAAATGAATTTAAATTTTTTCATAATGCTTGATTTATACATCAAAAATAGATGGGACCACTTTGCACTGATGATAGGAAAGAGCATTCGTAAGAATTGACTTATAATTCGCAGAAATTTACTGTTGTGGGGTCTTTTTTTTCGCATTCGCGAATGCGATAATCAGCTTAGTTTCAGAGATCGAGCTTAAGGAGTTAATAATTAGTCAGTTAAAGACAGATTTATTCATTCCTCTTGATTTGTTTAAACCACCAAATCAGCTACCTTTGCACAGCTTTTTACAAGCGTAAACACATTGGATAGATAGAATTTTAACTATGGCTTTAATAGGAACAATAAGAAAGAATTTTTGGTTTGTCTTGATCGTCTTGGGTTTGGCATTGGTTGCCTTCCTTTTTATGGACATTTTTGCTGGACAAGGAGGAGGCTCAGCTGCAACTGGACCAGCACTAGGTAAAGTAGGAGGCACAACCATAAACTACAATGATTTTAGAAGAGCGGAGTCTTCACTATATCGTGGAAGTAGCGCCAATCAATATTCTGTACAGAATACACTTTGGAATTTCTTTGTTGAAAAAGCAATCATCGATGATGAAGCGGATAAACTTGGAATCGGTGTCAGTAGAGATGAGTTAAGAGATTTGGAATTCGGAGCAAATTTGCACCCGATGGTTCAAAACACTTTTAGAAACCCTCAAACAGGTCAGGTTGATTTGGCTCAATTGAACCAAATAAAAGATGCCATTGATAATGATGAATTTACGAATCAAGAATTCAGAGCTTATTGGGCGGAACAAGAAAAGCAAATCATCAAAGATCAAAAGCAGAGTAAACTAAATGCTATGGTGTCAAAGGCTATGTTTACTCCAACATGGATGGTAAACAAAATCAATACTCAAAACACGGCAAATGCTACTTTTGATTATGTAAAGGTGCCTTTTGATTATGTTTCGGATGCAGATGTTGAAGTGAGCGATGCGGATCTTTCAGCTTATCTTAAATCCAACTCAGCAAAATATACCAATGACAAAGAAACACGTAGAGGTGAATATTTCGTTTTTGATGTTATTGCAACTGCTGATGATTCGTTAGCCAATCGAGATCAAATCAATGGTTTGATAAAAGAGTTTAAAATCACTCAAAACGATTCAATTTTTGCTGCAAACAATAATGGCAACTATGTTAATTACTTCGCTAAGCAAGAAGAACTACCAGCAAACATAAAAGATATAGTAGGTGACCTTAATGCAGGCGATGTGTATGGTCCTTACATTGATCAAGGTTTTTATACTGCTTTCAAATTGGTAGACAAGCAAGTTGTACCGGATTCTGTTAAAGCAAGACACATACTTAGACAAGTTGCTCCTGGTGATCTAACTTCTTTAGAAACTGCTAAAACTTTAGCAGATAGTATTTTGACTGAAATCAAAGCTGGAAGAGCAAGTTTCGATGCAATGGCTTCTCAATTTAGTCAAGATCCTGGATCCTCATCCAAAGGTGGTGATTTAGGTTATTTGACTCAGGGGTCTTTACTTCCCGCAATGAATCAATTATGCTTTTTTGGTAAAGAAGGCGCTTATGAGATAGTACAAACACAAGCAGGAGTACACATCATGCACGTTCAAGATCAAAAATACTTGAATAGAGATGCAAAATATAAAACAGCTATAGTAAGGGTTCCTATTACACCTTCTCAAGATACCCAAGATGCAATTTATGCTGAAGTAACTGAATTGGTCAGTAAGAATAAATCTATAGAATCGTTTAAAACGGCGCTTGAAGGAAAAGACATGACTTCACAACTTTCAGCCTTTGTTGATCAAAACGCCTTCAATGTCGGCACCTTAGGAGGTGATAAATCTTCTAGAGATATCGTCAAATGGATGTTTGACAGCGACTCCGATGTTGGTGAAATTTCGGCGGAAGTTTTCTCGTACAGTGATCCAAACTTTTACTATGATAATAAGTACGTAGTGGCAGGACTTAACGCAGTAAATCCAAAAGGGTTGCAAACAGTGGAAGCTGCCAGAGATCAGATTGAATTTTTAGTGAAGAACCAAAAGAAAGGTGAGAAAATTATTGGGCAAATAAGCGGTTCAGATCTATCAGCAATCGCTTCGCAATTTGGTCAGCAAGTTCAAAATATTCCATCGGCAAACATCAACGCCAAAAACATCACTGGTTTAGGAAACGAACCTAAGGTATTGGCAGCAGCTTTGAATGGAGCACTCAATGCTACAAGTTCTCCTATTATCGGTAATTCTGGAGTTTACTTAGTAAGTCCAACTTCAAGAACAGAGGGCACAGCGGCGGCAAATGTCCCAAGCTTGAGAGCTAGCTCTAACCAAAGCGATAGAGTAAGAGTAACCACAGGCTTGATCAATGCGTTAAAGAAAAACACAAAGGTTGAAGACAGCAGATTGTCTTTAGATTTTTAATATATACTACAAGAATTATTAAAACCCTCGACCACCTAGGTCGGGGGTTTTTTGTTATTTGGAGTTTTATTTTTTTGTTTTTCCCTGTCGGCCAAGGTGGAGACAACTTTATTTTTCTTTTTTCCATTGATGAAAAAAGAAACCAAAAAATCTAGTCAAAATGCGAG